>JBARKH010000046.1:0-13583 GCA_049801295.1 Allostellaceae bacterium
GAGATCATCGCCGCTCTGCCCCCCGCGCGGCAGGAATGCGTCGAAGCTCGTTATCGAACGCTGAAGGCCGAGATCGAACGCCTACGTCAACCGGCCACCTCGACACAAGAGCCGACCTGACAAACAGGCTCGCGCGTCTCGAGCGGCGGCGCCTCGATCCCCACGATGGCGGCCTCGATTCGGAGCACCGCTGCGTTTTGAACACGCTCCTGAGGTCGCGGTAAATGGCCGGTTGAACCGTTCTGGATTCCTCTACTATTGCCTTCGCTGGAGACGACGCCGTGGCAATAAGGAGGTATCATGTCTGGCACACTGTTTCTCATGCCCGACGAGGTGTCCGCACGCTATCGAGGGCAGATCAGTCCCGGAACGTTGCGGAATTGGCGAGCGATGAAAGTGGGGCCATCGTTTCTGAAGATCGGGAGGGCTGTTCTCTATCCGCTTACGGAGTTAGAAGGTTGGGATCGTAAGAATCTCGTGATTTGCCGTGCCGCAAAAGTACCTAACGGGAAGGAGCTTGAGCCAGCATGATGATCACGAACAGGCACCACTTACCGCACCCAAGCACCGGCCCTTGTTCAAATTAAGGAAGAAGAAAAATATCGTAAAATCAATATGCTATACGTACTCCGCCGTGTCATGCACAACCACCCCTCGGGCGACCCGACCCCATCGAAAGCCGACATCCAAGTCACTCGCGAGATCGTCAAGGCGGCGGGCCCACTCGGCGTCACCGTGCACGACCACGTCATCATCGGCCGCGGCCGCCACACCAGTCTGCGCGACATGGGGCTGCTTTAGGCTATTCGCCGGCGGATTCGAGCTTGAGGTGCCGCTCAATGCGGCGTACCCGCTCATCCAATTCGCTAAGCATGATGCCGTGTCCAAGCACCGCGCCATGATAATTGGTCACTGCCGCGCGTAGATCTGACAGCCCGGCGGCCACGTCGTCCAGCTTACGCTCGTGAACGTCGAGCCGAGCGAACACATCATCGAGCCTGCCCGACATCCCATCCAACCTGCCGGACATGCCGAGCAAGAGCTGGTAGACCGCTGCGAGGTCGATGCCGTTGCCGCTTTGCATCACCGCATCATATTGCCGCGACTGTAGTAGCGCAAATAAGGCTTACGGGATGGTTTGCTTGCGCGCGAGCCGCGCCATGAAGTGGTCGTGACCGATGATCGTGCGTTCGTGGAAGCCTTCGCCGATCGGTTCGGCCTCGTCACGGCAGCTGACCTTGAAGCGCAGCCGGCGGCCGTCGATCTCGATCAGCTCGATCTCGGCCGTGACGTTCATCCCGATCGGCGTCGCGGCGCTATGTCATCTCGACCCTCGTGCCGACCGTGCGCTGCTGTGGCGCGAGATAGGGGGCAAGCGCGGCGACGCAGGTCCACTCGACAAAGGCGATCATCTGAGCAGTGGCGAAGACCGGCGGCATTTCCGCCGTCGCGCCAAAGAGCCGCCCGGACGCCGGCACGGCGAGCGCTTCGCCGACCCGGATCGTCGCGCTGTGCTTGAGGCCGGGTTTCAAGTCGTCGAGTGTCATCCCTTATATTGCAGGATGGTCAGCCCGTCGTTGACATCGGTCAGATACATTAAACCGTCGGGCCCGACATAGACATCGTTCGACTGAATGATTTGCGGGCGGTTCGGCCGCGGATCGACCATCTTCTCGGGCGCCGGGGGGACGAAGTGCGCGACTTCGCGCGGGGTAAACGGGTCCTTGATGTTGAAGACACGGACACCGGCGTTCTGATAGGTCGCGAAGATCAGCTCCGAGCTTTGCAGGGAGCCGGGGCGATTTTCGTGCAAATTGTGCGGGCCGAACTTGGCGCCCTTCCGGCAATAATCCTCCTCGGCCGGGGTCGGGAACGCGGCAATCTGCACCGGGTTGGTGGGCTCCCTCACATCGAACACCCAGCAGCGCTGGATACCGTTGGCGCAGTTGTCGAGGTTGCCCTCGTCGGCGAAGACCGCGAGGTTACGGTCAGGGAGCGGCAACGGCGTGTGGGTGCCGCCGCCGAAGGGCGGGCACCAGTTGCGATGGCTCAGTAATTTGGGCGCGCTCGGGTCGGCGACATCGAGGATTGTCATTCCGCCGTCGCGCCACGCGGCATAGGCCAAATTGCCGGCGACGATCGCGTGATGCAGCGCATAGCGCTTGCCGCTCCAGCTCGGGGTCTCGCCACCCGCGGCGTGCATGCCCGGCAGCCACCAGCGCCCGACGACCTCCGGCCGGGTCGGCTCCTGCATGTCGATGATCGCGAGGATATGGTCGGTGAAGCCCTGCCAGTGGCAGGACGCATAGGCGTAGCGTCCGCCGACATACCACAGGCGATGGAGGCCAAGCCCGTCGACCGGCATGAAGGCGATCTCGCGCGGGCTCTCCGGGCGCGAGATGTCCCACACCCGCAGTCCCGCGCTAAACGCCTTGTCGCGCTTGGTAAAGGTGTCGGTTATCGAGCCTTTGAAGTAGTCGTTGGGGTCGGCATAGCCTTGCATGACCCAAATGTTCGGAGAATTCACGGTCAGCAAGAGATCGCCATGCGTCTGCAGATGAAAGGCCCGCGTGTTGGGCGGCGCCGCGACGAAGTTGACCGGGCGCGGATGCTTGGGATCGCGCACATCGGTGACGGTGAAGCCGTCCGCAAACATGTGTCCGACAAAGGCATGGCCCTTGTGGACCATGACCTGGACGCCGTCGCCGCGGCCCTGCTGGTCGCTATGCCCGACGAATTCGATGTTGCGCGCGGAAACAGGGGTCACGGCATGGCTCCTTCGCGAATGCAGCCCGCCATTCAATAGATGAGACGCCACCGCCGACAAGCGGAAAGCACGCAGCGCCGGAGCGGACGCCAGACTCACTCGACCTCGAACCGGGTACCTGCTCTCCGCGAGCGGGAAATGGCGGACCTCGCCTCGTACATCCGCTGGCAGCGATGTGAGAGTCCGAAGCCGCGGGGGTGTGCCTCAAAGCACCAAATCCGCGCGTGTCGGCCGAGCAGGACGCTGGACCGAAAGCCCGCTCCCCCCGCAGCCGAAGTTTCAGCATCGGCCAGAACCCAAGTTGGTTTTCGCGACGCGCTGAATTCGGTCGAGTCGGCGGCACCGCTCTTTTGCCATTGACAATACGATTAAATTGTGATATAATTAATCCACATTGCGCCATTATCCGATAATCCTCCCGGGACACCTTAATCTGCTCAAACCGCAATATCGTGATCGGCGCGGCCGGTTTGTCAGGGGCGCTCGGACACTCCGGGCGGATGGTCAGCGAGCCTGCGCAACCGAGCGACGCGCGTGGTCGACGAGATGCCTGGTGGCAAGTCCGGGATATTGGCCCGCGAGGCGCTCGATCTACCGCGGGTGTTCGAGGCCTTTATCCGCGCGATCGAGGATCGCGCGGCCCGCTGGTGCGGCGGATGCAGGGGCTGGTCGCGCGGTATCGCGAGGAGAGCCGCATCGAGGCCGCCACTGGGCCGCGGCTCAGTTGAATCGCGGCTGCACCTTCTCGCACAACAGCTGCAGCGACTTCATCACCCGCGCGTGCGGGATCTTGGTGCCGCAGTTCATCTCGCACAGGATGCCGTCGAGCCCGAGCTTCTCATGCAGCTCCGAGAGCCGGTCGCTGACCCGTTCGGGCGAGCCGACGATCAGCTTTTCGCGCAATGCATCCTCATAGCTGATGGTCTGCAGCCGCCGGCCGCGCGCCGCGCGATCCTCGACCGCGCGCACCCCGGAGCGGGTCGCCGAATCCTCGAGCCGCTCGCCTAGATAGCGGTAGAAATACATGATGCTTTCTTCGGGCTCCTCGCGTGCGGCCGCATCGGTCTCGGCGAGATAAACCGGCGCGCGCAGGAACACCTTGCCCTCGCCCGGGTGCCCCGCTTCCTTCCAGGCCTTCCTGTAGGCGGTGATGTTTGGCTCGAGCTCTTCGAGGGTGCCGAGGCGCACCGCGACGAACACGGCGTGGCCGAGCTTGGCGATCGCCGGGAAGGTGTCGGCGCTGTTGGCGGCGACGCGGATCTCGGGCCACGGCTTCTGATAGGGCTTTGGCGTCAGCTTGACGTTGTCGAAACTGTAATACTTGCCCTTGTACGAAAAGCTGTCCTCGGTCCACGCCCGCTTGAGGATTTCGAGGGTTTCAGCAAAGCGCTCGCGGCTCTCGCCATAGGGTACGCCGTACGCTTCGTAGGTGCGCGGAAACCCGCTGCGCCCGACCCCGAATATGAGCCTCCCATGGCTGATCTGGTCGACCGTCGCGGCCTCTTCGGCGAGCCGCAGCGGGTGGCACAGCGGCAATACCTGAACCGCGGTGCCGATTTTCATCCGCTTGGTGCGCGCGGCGATTGCGCTGGCGAGCGTCAGCGGGGCCGAGCACACCGAGCGTTCCGGCGCGACGTGGATCTCGGCCAGCCACATCGCATCCAGGCCCCAGCGCTCGGCGGCGTCGACCTGCTCGAAGGAGATCCTAAACGCGTCTTCCTCGGTCATTCCGGCGGTGCGCTGAAACTCGTGAAACATGCCGAACTCGAACACCATCCTCTTCCTCCGTCGTCCCCGCGCACCACCGATCCAACCGCAGTGCGAAACCCATCATGCCGCGAAGCTTAGGGAGGAAACCGCAGCAAGGCGAGTCAAGAAAGCCGCCGCGAGGCCGAGCGTGCGAGCCGGCGACGAGATCACCACCGCGGCGCCGCCACGCCCCTAAAAATTTCAAGTGTACCGCAGTCTGGAGGCGTGAGGCGGGTGCGCGTTATCGTTCAGCCTAAGATTTCCCCATACACGCGCCAATCGCGTTCCGATAGAGAACCGCAAGGCCATTGTTACTAACTGGTCGATCCTATCCAGCGCGCGGCCAAGGCTGTTCAACACTCATATTCCCCCCTTAGTTGAGGGCCACCGCTCCCACCCGGCTGCGCGGCGGGCGGGTCGCCGTCGGCGAGACGGCTAAGCAATATCTCGATCGCTTCAATCGCGTTAAGGCGACCACCGCGCACAGCCGGCACCGCGCCCGCGCGATTAAGTCTATCAAGAAGCATCTCGCGAGCGCGATTAAGTTCATTAAGAACTTCCTCTTTAGGAATATCCCCGATTCGTAACAGATCTGCGCCAATTATTGCTACGGAAATCCATGTTCCCATAAATAACTCTTGTATTTCTTCATTCTTGTATTTCTTCATTCTTGTGTTTCTTCATCTATGTTTCTGTGATTTTGTAGATTACCATCTGGTTTTTCGCCCCGTTTACCTGTTGGTGGTTCGACGTTCCTCGGATTCACGTCCAACAGCCTGGGAATCTGGGGGATGTCGCCTAAAAGCGCCGCTCAGGCGTTCTTTACGACCGACGGTGTAAATCACAGTTCTCCCCCTTGCTTTGTCGTGTTGGCCGTCGAAATGACGTTGTCCACCTAATTAACGAGGCATGCGCGTTCGTGCCCTCCTCAAGCAGTCTGCTGCTTTTTGCAGCGTCTCAAGTGCCAATGTAGCTCGCGCTCGCTTGTTGATGAAGTCGGCGTCGGTTGAAGATTCAAGAAGTTTCCGCACGTCATCTAGGTATTCTTCTGCATAACGGAGACTCTGATCTTGGCTGATAAGCCACCCGCTACCTACTGTTGCTCCGGTCATGTCGACTGTGGCTCCTTTAGGTTCTTTAGGAATTTGGCCAGCTATATTCTGTTTTCTTGCCCGGAGAAACACCGATGGCTCGTCTGCGCAGAGGCCGACCACGGGTCTGTGAGCTTAGGGATTGACGCCACCGAGGCTCCGCTGATCACGAGCGCGTTTATGTATTTCTACCGTTTCCGTAGATTCAGGCGTTAATCTTGCGTGAATAATTCGTGAATATCCGGGAACTTGGATCCGCATCATCAAGCTGCGACACGATCGCCAACTTCCGGCAGCGGCGGACGGAGCTAGGCGAGGCGTGAATGCAGCGTGAAATATCCGTCAATATACGCTAAAAACAGCGATGACCCCGATGTAATGCCATCATAGGTAGAGTTTGATACCTATAGGATAAAAATCGATGAGTAATATCTCCTATCTTACAGGCACAGTATCAACCATTTCTCGTAAGCCGGGAGAGTCGGCAGGCACATCGAAGATTTATCTTGTCGGCAGGATGCGCGCCGCGGCTCCCGGCGGAGAGGACATCCTGCCGCGCGCCCGAAAAACGCGTGGACTGCTTGCCTGTCTGTGCCTTGCGCGGGGTGAGCGCGTGTCGCGCAGCCGGCTTACCGGGCTCCTGTGGGACCGGTCGGGGGATGCACAGGCGCGGATGAGCCTGCGGCATGCTTTGTCGGAGTTGAACAACGTCGTTAATGGCCGGGTGCCGGGTCTCATCGAGATCGGCCGCGAGTCGGTTTGCCTCGACGCCAGGGCGTGCTGGATCGACGCGTTCGCGGCCCCCGATCATGCCGAACGGCTTCTCGAAGATCTCGACGGAATCTCGCCGTCCTTCGATCATTGGTTGGCGAGCGAACGGGTCCAATTCGAGGACCGCTTGCGGGCGACCTTGGAGAAAGAGCTTAACCGGCTGATCGAGGACAATGCTGCCCCGGACCTGCGGGCAGCGGCTGCGCGCCGGCTGATCAATTTCGACCCCACGCATGAGGGCGCCGTACGCAGCCTGATAACGGCTTTTGTGCAGATGGGAGATCGTCCGCAAGCGATCCGTGAATTCGAGCGCTGTCGCATCGCGCTGCGAACCATGCTCGACTTGCCGCCATCGAAGGAGACCGTGGCTTTGTACGAAGCGATGCGCCTGATGTCGCAAACCAGGGGCGCGGGGCCGAACCGCAGCCAGCGGGCGAGCCTCGAAATGGACGAGCCCGGCGAGCCACGCGATCCGATCGAGACACCGGCGAGCGACATTGCGCACGGGCATCGCCAGCAACCGTCAATCGCGGTGCTGCCGTTTCGAAATTTGTCGGCTGAGGCGGGGCATGACTACGCCGCCGATGGGCTGGTCGAGGATCTCATCGAAGCATTGTCCCGTGTTCCCAGCTTCTTCGTGATCTCTCGATTGTCGATTTTGGCCTTCCGAAGCCTCGACCGCCTGCCGCAGGAGATCGGGGAGGTGCTGGGTGTTCGCTATGTCCTTTCCGGCAGCATGCGGATCGTCGGCGACCATCTTCGGTTGACGGTCGAGCTGACCGACACCCCGACGGGCACCGCGCTATGGGTTTCAAAGCTCGACGAGCAGTTCTTCGATCTGCTCGAGGTGCAGAACCGCCTGGCCGAGGCGATCGTCGCGCGCGTCGCCCCATACCTGCATGCTGCTGAGTTGAAGCGGGCGCGGGTGAAACGCCCGGAACGCCTCGATGCGTATGACCTTTTCTTGCGTGCCCAGGAGAACATGCACAACTCCTCGCGCGCGGTATTCGAGAGCTCGGAGCATATGTTCGACGAAGCCATCGCGCGCGACCCGCATTATGCGGCGGCACTTGCCTGGCGGGCATACTGGCACGTCTTGCGGGTGGGGCAGGGTTGGTCGCCCGATCCGGCGCGCGACACGGCGCAGGCCGAACAATTTGCGCGGCGCGCGGTCGACTGCGACGCGCTCGAACCAATGGCGTTCGCCGTCCAGGGCCATATTGCGTCGTACCTGCACAGGGACTTCGACTTGGCGTTTCAGCACTTCGAGACCGCTTTGCGCATCAACCCGAATGCCGCCCCGGCCTGGTTATGGAGTGCGGCAACCCATGCGTATACGGGCAATGGACCCCGCGCGGTCGAAGAGATCAACCGGGCGATGGCACTCTCGCCATACGACCCGTTGATGTACGCCTACAGCGCCATCGCTGGAGTGGCGTATTTTGCCGACGGCCAATACGAGCGAGCGGTGGAATGCGGCCTCCGCAGCTTGCGGGAGAACAGGACCTACACAACTGCCTACAAGCTGCTTATTGCCGCATTGGTGTTGGCCGGACGGGAATTGGAGGCGCGGTTGCAAGCGCACCAATTGCTCAAACTGGAGCCCGGGTTCACGGTGGAGAATTTCCGCCGACGCTCCCCGGGCAGCGCCGCCCCGCATGGTGAGCTTTATTGCGATGCTTTTGCGAGGGCAGGTGTTCCGCTTCTGAGCTAAGAGAGCGCCCACGGGACCCTGTTGCAGACATTCTAGCGTCGGGCAAAAGGCGGCAACAGTACAACTTTCCGCTACCTTAGGCGGGGCGAACGTGGCCGCAATGCGAAGCCGGCAACTTCATCCCTTATTCACGTTTTCTAGAGGGAGTTTTTCACGGCCCGTTCCCGGTAGTTCGCCAGCCTCCGTGCGCCACCTGGGCAATTCTGCTCTGGGCGTGACGAAGGACGACGACAATGACGACGACCGAACGGAACACGCAGGCCCTGCAACTGCCGAAACCGGAAATCGCCGATCGCGGCACGGTGCGTTTGGGGAGCGGTTTGATCACGGCGAGCTTCCCGCCGCTGAAGCCTCCCAAGCCGGAAATCGCCGATCGCGGCACGGTGCGTTTGGGGAGCGGTCTGATCACGGCGAGCTTCCCGGCCCGTTGAAGATCGCGGCACCGTCGCGGAGTATCCGGAGAACCAGGGGATGGCGGAGCAAGCTGAATCGGTTATTTGTCAGTTTTATCGGCTTATCGCCGGCGCTCCGGAACCGCGACGGGCCGATCGCTCGGCCGATGGCACGTTGCCGGTCCGGGGCTACCGCTATTGTGAGGCGGTTGCGAGCGCGTCGGCTTTCGGTTGGTATCTTTACCCGCCGCTGAACTTCAGCCTGATTTGGGATGGCGTTGAGATCGCCTGGACCTATGAAGGCGCCGACGGGTGGTACCCGTTGCGCGGCGCTCAGTTCCCCGGATTTCGTGAGGTCTTCGAGGACGCTGCGCCCGATGGGGCCAAGCTGCTCGCCCCGCCGTTTCTGACATCGAGCAGAGAGCCGGGCGTTGTGCAAATCTGGACCGGATACCTGGCGCGAACCGCGCCCCAGTGGGCATTGTTGTCGCGCGGGCCGGCCAACATCCCGCGAACGCAAGGCTACGAGCATTTCGAGGGCATCGTCGAAGCCGACACCTGGTTTGGTCCGCTCTTTACGAACCTCCGGCTGACCCGCACAAATTCGCCTGTCGAATTTCACGTGCGCTATCCGCTGATCCAGGTGCAGCCGCTGTTGCGGCAATGCTACGGCAGCCCGTCGTTCAGGGTTCTCGGCCTGGCGGATCTCGATGCATCCGACTGGCAGCACTTTGAGGCGACGATGAAACCCAACACCAATCAAATGCGGACGCTGGGGCACTATGCCGTGGACACCCGCAAGAGACTTCGAGGGCATTCGTCGTGCTGAACGCACTCGCTCACTCATAGTGGTGGGTGTCGGTGTTCGCCGAGGAAACCGGTAAGAGCGGCGTTCCGAGATTTATCGGCGTTTCCGCGCGCGGCAGCCCGGCCGCGGGTTGGCTGGCGCTCTTCAGCAATGGCAATGCGGCGGTCAGTGTCATGCTGACGGCGGGCGTCGCGATCCATGCATTGTCGCTGCGCGTGGTTGCCACGGTACTGCCTGCGGCGGTGGTGCAAATCGGCGGGCTGCGCTTTTTCGCCTGGGCCACGACCGTCGCCGTCGTCAGCGCCATCTGGGGTGCGGCACTTGCGGCGCCGTTAGCAAAGTCGCGAGGCCTCAGAGGTGCCTATCGCGTCAGCTTGATGCTGTTCGCCGCCGGCAGCATCACCTGCGCGCTCGCTCCAAACATGGGAGTCTTTCTCGCCGGACGCGTGTTCCAGGGATGGGGCGGCGGTTTGCTCGTGGCCCTTGCGTACACGACCATTCAACGGGTCTTTCCACACGCGCTACGCACGCGCGCCATGGTGCTGGTGCCGGCGATATGGGGCGTTGCCGCCCTCTGCGGGCCGCTCTTTGGCGGTATTCTCGCCGAATGGGGCCTGTGGCGATGGGCGTTCTGGATCGATGTGCCGGTCGCCGCGGTCGTGGCGGTGTTGGCCGAATGCTCGCTGCCAAGATCGACCAGGCTCGATGCGACCAGGGTCGTCCTGCAGGCCAGGGCCGCCTTTGGCCGGCTGGCGCTCCTTGGCGCCGCCGTGCTGGCGGTGGCGATCGGCGGTGTGTCGGGGGGCGCGCTATCGAGCGGTAGCGGGCTGGTCATCGGCACGGCGCTGCTGATCGCGCTTCTGCACATCGAAGAGACGCCCGATACGGGTGTCGGCCGGTTCCGTCTGCTGCCGACCGGGGCCTACCGCGTGGGCAGCGTCTTGGGCGCGGCATCGCTCGCGATGGCGCTGATGATGGCCGGCACGACCGCAATCATCTACCTGCCGTATGTGGCGATCGAGATCGGCGGGTATTCGCCGATCGCCGGCGGATATCTGAGCGCGATCGCCTCGATCGCATGGACCGCCGCCGCGTTCGCCAGCGCGTCTGCCGAAGACCGGTCGGCCGCGTGGTCGATGATCTTCGGTCCGGCGGTGGTTGCGCTCGGCCTCCTCCTCACGGGCTGCGCGCTGATCGCCGGGTCGTTTATCTCCATGGCGCTATCCGTCGTCTTGATTGGCGCGGGGATCGGCGCCGCCTGGGCGCATCTGGGCAATTTGATGATGGCGCACGCCAAGGAGACCGAGCGCGATGTCTCCAGCGCCTTCATTTCGACCAATCAGATGATCTCACAGGCTTTCGCTTCGGCATTCGCCGGGATGATCGCCAATCTCGGGGGCTTTGCCGACCCCACGCTGGGCTCGACCGGGGTTGTCAGAGGGGTCTCTTGGCTTTTTCTGGCGTTTGCGCTGGTCGCCGCGGCGGCGCTGCCCGCTTCAGTCATATCGGTTCGCCTGTCCGCGGCGCGCCACCCCGCCGCGATGCCCGGGTGACACGATAAAGCAGGATTTCGACCACCCACCGTCCTAGCTCGGAGCAATAGTTGAGTTCCGATCGAGATTCCCCCCATCCGACGGTCGATGCGGAGTCGTTTCAAGCGGCGCTTGCTGCCGGGGCGTTGGATGCGTGCCTGGCCTTTCTCGAGCGACGAGACAATAGCGGACAATCGGACGCCGGGCTGAATTGTCGTCTGGCCGAAGCGCTGTTCCACGGGGGCCGGCGCGCTGATGCGCTCGAATGCGTTCGGCGCGCCTTGCCATCGGTCGGCGGCGATGCGGCGATGCTGCGCATTTGCGCCTGGGTGTTGAGTAATTGCGGCTGCCACGCCGAAGCTGCCTCGACCTATCGCCGCCTCGCAGAGATCGATCCGGACGAGATCGAATTCCACCGCCACGCCAGCGGGTCCTACGCCGCGATCGGGGAGTTTGACGAGGCCATCGCCGACGGCCGGAAGGCGAGCGACCTCGCGCCGCAAAGCGCCGAATTCGCGCTCCATATCGGAACTTTGCTGCTCGCGGCGGGGGGCTATGACGAGGCCGCCCATTATCTCAGCCGTGCCGTGACGCTGGAGCCCGACAACGCGAGCGCCTTGTGCGAACTTTCCGCCGCCTGCCACGCACAGGGCGACAGCGAGGCAGCCGTTGCACTGGCGCTGCGTGCCGCCGCGCTGACCCCCGGCGACAACCGCATCGCTATCCATGGGGCGGAATTGCTGATCGGCTGTGGTCGGGCCGCCGAGGCCGCCGAATTCCTGCGCAATGCTGCGGCCAATGAGGCCGACCCACGGCTGTTGCGGGTGCTCTCTGCCGCGGAGATGGTAGGCGGCCGCCTGGAAGCGGCGCTCGACGCGGTCGAGCGTGCCCTCGTCGACGCTCCTGATATTGCGGAGTACCACGTCCATCGCGGACATTTGCTGTGGCGCCTGGGCGAGTTTGCCGGCGCTGCCGCAGCGTTCGACCGCGCCGCCGCGCTCGATCCGACGAGCCCCGAGCTCAAGCGCGCGCAGATGAGCTTCTACCTCGCTGCCGGCTTGGTAACCGAAGCGACGGCGGTTGGCGGGGAGCTGCTGCATCGCTTTCCCGACGACCAGCCCTGCGCCGAAGCGGTGATGCACGTGCTCACCCATCGACTGGACACGATCGACGGCGAGTATGTGGTGCTGAACGATGGCACGGGTCGGGGAATGCGGCGCCGGCATGCACCGCCCGATATGTTCGAGCGGCTGCGCAACCAGCGCCGGGTCATCGGCGCCTTGATCATTCGCGAGACGCGGACCCGATTTGCCGATTCCAAGCTCGGCTACGGCTGGGCGCTGCTGGAGCCGATCCTGCACATCACGCTCCTATCGGTAACCTTCGCAGTGCTGATGCACGGCCGGCCACCGATCGGCACGCATTTTTTCATTTTCTATTACACGGGCCTCATTCCCTATCACATCTTCGTTCATACGAGCAGCGGGATGAGCCACGCCATCACCGGCAACGGCCCGGTGCTGCAGCTGCCGCCGGTCACGACTTCCGATGTGATTGCGGCGCGCGGCCTCCTCGAAATCATGACCGATGTGATTGTCGCGGTGATCCTCCTCGTGGGGTTCGGCGCGGTCGGGCTGGCAGCGGCGCCGGACGATTTGTGGGGCCCTTCGATCGCCCTCCTGGTGACCGCCGCGTTCGGCTATGGCTTTGGCTACGTCAACGCCGTCCTCACCGCGTTCTTTCCGTCGTGGGACAAGGCCTACGGCCAGGTGACCCGCGTCCTCTATTTCATTTCCGGCATCTTCTACGTGCCGGGAATGATGCCGGACTGGGCGCGCGACACCCTCGCCTGGAACCCGCTCCTGCATGCGATCGACTGGTTCCGCGCCGGGTTCTTCGAGAGCTATCAGCCGCATTGGCTCGACCGCTCCTACCTCGTCAGCCTCGCGATCCTGGCGCTTTTTGGCGGGCTCGGGCTCGAACGCGCGGTGCGGCGCAAATTGAGTGCGCCGCTGTGATCGCGCTCGACGGAGTCGCCAAGGCCTACCCCACCACAGGCGGGCGCAAAATCGTGCTCGAGGATACGACGGTCGCGTTCGCGCCGGGCCATAATTTCGGGATCCTTGGCGCCAATGGGGTTGGCAAGTCGACCCTGATCCGGCTGCTGGCGGGCTCGGAGCTGCCCGATCGCGGCAGCATCCGCCGCGATGCCCGGGTGTCATTTCCGCTCGGCTTTGGCGGCACCTTTCACGGCGCCCTCAGCGGCCGCGAGAATGTCGCCTTCATCGCCCGCGTTTACGGCGCCGGCCTCAACGCGACGCTCCGCTTCGTCGAAGAATTTGCCGAGCTGGGCGAGTATTTCGCCATGCCGGTCAACACGTACTCGGCCGGGATGCGCGCGCGGCTCGCGTTCGGCACCTGCCTGGCGATCGATTTCGACATCTATCTAATCGACGAGGTTACCGAGATCGGCGACGAGCGGTTTCGCCGCAAATGCGCGGCCTTGTTCCGCGAGCGCCTGCGCCGCTCGGACATCATCCTTGCGACGCACAACAGCCACACGATCCACCAATATTGCGATCGCGGCGCGGTGCTCGCCGACGGCCGATTGGAACTGTTCGACGACATCGCCAGCGCCTTCGAGCGCTACCGGCGCCTGCTGGTGGAGCCATCGGCGTGACACTCGGCAGCCTCACGCGCGCGCTGGCCCTTGCCCGCCCGCTCCCGCCCGAGTACCCCGCTTCGGCACAGGCCGAGGC
>JBARKH010000047.1:0-2092 GCA_049801295.1 Allostellaceae bacterium
CGTGGTCGCTTCGAGCCCCAGCGCCAGCATTTCGGCGTCGGCCGCCGCCTTGTCCTGCCGGGCGAAGGATTCGATGCCGGCCTGCAGGAACTCCGCGGCCAATCCCTCGCGGTGGCGAAAGACGGCGGCGAGATAGCAGAACGCGGCCGCCTTGCCGGCCGCCGGCGATTGCAGATAGGCGCGCGAGACCGGAATGGTGAGGTCGGGCCGCAGGCACAATTCGCGCCCGTGCGGATCGCTGGTGAGAAACATGCGCCGGCGGATATCCTCGCCGGACAGGTCGAGGAACGGCTCCGCCGGCTGGACGACCGGCGGTTCGATCGGGGTGTAGCCGGCGCGCACATAGGAGGCGACGAGCTGTTGGGCGCGCTGGTCCGAGCCGTTCATTGCCATGCTCGACATGATGGTCATATCCACACCGGCGTATGGTTAATCGTTTCCATGCGCGACGCTCAGGGCTAATTCCGCGGCCCTTTAGCACGACAAGCGTCGCTATTCGATGAAGATTGGCGGGAGCCGTTAATAGGCGCGCCGCGGCGGCCGACCGCCAGCCGCTATCGATCCGGAAAGGCGCCTAGCGGTTGGATTGAACGGAGCCTGCGCCGTGCACCGCCGCGACGATCGCGGGAATCGCGCGAGGGTCCGTGGTCATCTCGATGTGGCTGAGCCCGGGGATGACGGTCACCGGAATGTCGGTCCTGACCGCGGCAATGGTGGGGGCAAACTTGGCGGCATCGAAAAGCTCATCCTTTTCCCCGACCAGCACGGCGATTGGGCAAGCCGCGTTGCGCAGATCGGCGGCGTAGTCGGTTGTCGCGAAGCCGCGCGTCAGCAGCCACGAATAGTGGTCGGTGAGGATATCGGCGCGTTTCGGGTCGATGGCGAAGGCCAGCACCGTGAGATGGTCGAAGGCGTGAATGCCGACGCGATTGAGCAAAGCGAGCGCAATGATCCGCGGGATGTGAGGTGTGGCCCAAGCCTCTGTCGGCCTGTAGGTCGGCGCGCGCGGGCCGAGCATCGGCGACAGCAGCACCGCCCGCTCGAACTTTTTGCCGAGCGGCGTCGCCGCCGCATGCAGCGCGTAGCCACCGCCGGAGGAAAAGCCGAGTAAAACCAGTTTCGCATTCGGATGGCGGGCCGCGACGGCGGCGACAAGATCCGCAAGGTCGTCGTCAAGTTGACCGGCAAAGTCGATATCGCCGCGCACCCCCGTCTGGCCATGACCGCGAATATCGGGCGCGTAGACTGCGATTCCCTGCGCGCTCAGCGCCTTCGCCAGCGGGTGCAGACTGGAGCTCGTCGCCGATGAGCCGTGGATGGCGATGACGACCAGTGCTGGCTCGGGTGCAAGCGGGTTTTCCCGCCAGACGCGGAAGGCGATCGGCGTGCCGTGGCGGGCAGGGATTTTTTCGACCGGGGGCAGATCGCTGAAGTCAACGCTCTTAAACGGCTCGCCGATCGACGCCAGCGGTGGCGCCGGCTTGCTGGTCCCGAATGCAAGCATCGCGCCCAGTGCGACAATCACAGTGATCACCAGACCGCCCACGACGAACGCAAATATCCGCATCATCCGCGCGCCTCTCTGTGCCACTTTTGCCGATCGAAAGAGTCAAACCTCAATTGAGGTCGTGGCGGGCGAGCACCGCGCGCACGGCTTCGACCAGTTTCTCCTCGGCGACGGCAAACTGCGCCTCCGCCTGCTTCTGCAAATGCTCCTCGCGTCCCTTTTCGAGCTTTGCCAATTCGGCGCCGACGACCAGGTCCTTGATGGTGACTTCGCCGTTGGCCTTCTCGTCGGAGCCCTGGATCACCACGCAGGGCGCGTTGCGCTTGTCGGCGTATTTGAGCTGGTTGCCGAGATTGCGCGGGTTGCCGAGATAAAGCTCGGCGCGAATGTTCACCGCGCGCAGCTTGCCGACCATGGTCTGGTAGTCGGCGAGGCGGTCCTTGTCGAACACGGTGACGACGACCGGACCGGGCTCGGGCTTGCTCTCGAGCTTGCCGAGATGTTGCAGCGCCGCGGCAAGCCGCGACACGCCGATGGAAAACCCCGTCGCAGGCACCGGCTCGCCGCGAAAGCGCGAGACGAGGC
>JBARKH010000048.1:0-9920 GCA_049801295.1 Allostellaceae bacterium
GGTACGCCGCGAAATCGCGCTGCATCGCCAAGAGCGCCTCGCGCACCGCCGGGAGCGCGGAGACGATCGAGGCAGCGCGGGCAACCGCTTCGCTCGACAGCGCCGGATCGTCGAGCGTGGCCGCAGAAACCCGGCGCGCCGCGGCAACCGCCGCATTGGCATCGCCCGGATCTCCGCCCTCTTCGAGGACGATGAGTGCGGTCGCACGATACAGCTTGCCGGTGTCGAGATGGGTGAGCCCGAACCACCCGGCGAGACGGCGCGCCAGAGTGCCCTTGCCAGAACCGGCCGGACCGTCGATCGCGACGACAAAGGGCCGCACGGGACTGCGCTAATTCGACCAGCTGATCCGCGCGTAATGCCCGTTCTTGCCGGAATTGTCCCAGCGCATTCCGTAATCGGCGAACGTACTGCCGGTGCGACCGACTGCGAGCGCGAGCCGGTCGGGCGCGACCGGATGGCCGAGCGCCGCCCAGATTTCACCGCTCGGATGCAAGGTCGGAAGCGGCTCTACCGCCATGTGAACGATGCCGGGAATTTCGACCGACCGCGCCTTGCCCTGGATGGCGTAGCGGATCGGGACTTTCTTAATGCCGAGTTGGCGTGTGATCAGCGGCGCGAAAGCCGCCATCGGCCCGCCTTCGGCGCCGGTGAAGATGGTCCCCAGCGCCGAGGTTTGCTGTTCGTCAGCGCGCTCGTCGATATAGGCGGCAACCGCCAGATTGCCGTCGGCCATCGGGCCCGGCGCCAGGACCGCCAGCGCGACATTGAGCCCGTTCAGCGTCACGCCGCCGTAGCTGCCCGCGTCGATGTGGAAGGCGAGCAGGACATCGCACTCCCCCTGACTCGGCCGCGCCGTCAGCGGCGCTGCAGGCGATGCCAGACACGGGCACACCACGTCGCAGTTGCAATTCTCGAAATAATCGCCGGTAAGTCGCCATTGTGCGGGCATTGTTCACCTCCTTTCGGTGAGGAGCGATTGTGACCCGACGCACCGCTCGGGATCAACGCATTGAGCCGCTAAGTCAACCCTCGCGAAAAGTGGCGCCAAGCCGCGTCATCAGTGGCACGAAATCGGGAAAGCTCGTCGCGATCGGGCGCCCATCGTCGATCCGCACCGGCTGGTCGGTGGCGAGGCCGAGCACGAGAAAGGCCATCGCAATGCGGTGGTCGAGCTGGGTCTCGATCAGCGCCCCGCCTCGCGGCGGGCGGCCGTCGCCCTCGACAATCAGATCGTCGCCTTCGACGCTCACGCGGACCCCGCAACGGGTAAGCCCTTCGGCGATCCCGGCGAGCCGGTCACTTTCCTTGACCCGTAATTCGGCGAGCCCGCGCATCACCGTGCGGCCCTGCGCGCAGGCGGCGGCGACGGCGAGGATCGGGTATTCGTCGATCATCGAGGGCGCCCGCTCGGGCGGGATGTCGGCGCCCTTGAGCCTCCCGGCCCGCACGCGCAAGTCGGCGACCGGCTCGCCGCCCGCCTCGCGGCGGTTTTCGAAGGCGATATCGGCGCCCATCTCCTCGAGGCACAAGAGGAGGCCGGTGCGCGACGGGTTGAGCCCGACATTGGCGATCCTCACCTCGGACCCCAGCACGATCAGCGCCGCGACCAGCGGAAAGGCCGCCGAGGACGGGTCGCCCGGCACGATGATCGGCGCCGCGATGAGTTCGGGTTGGCCCGCCACCGTGATCCGCCGGCCGCCCCCCGGCTCCTCCTCGACCGTGACCTTCCCGCCGAAATGGCCGAGCATGCGCTCGGTATGGTCGCGGGTCGCCTGCGGCTCGACGACGCTCGTTTCCCCCGGCGTGTTGAGCCCGGCCAGGAGCACCGCCGATTTGACCTGGGCCGATGGCACCGGCAGAAGGTAGACGATCGGGATCGGGCTCGCCGCGCCGCTGACCGCCAGCGGCAGACGCCCACCCTCGCGGCCGACGAATTGCGCGCCAAAGCGCGACAACGGCGTGATGACGCGGCCCATCGGCCGGCGCCTGAGCGACGAATCGCCGGTCACGAACGCGGTGAAATTGTGGCTCGCCAGGATCCCGAGGAGGAGCCGCGCCGAGGTTCCGGAATTGCCGAGGTCGAGCACATCATCGGGTTCGGCAAGGCCGCCGATCCCGACCCCATCGACAACCCAGCGACCCTCTTCGGCGCGGACGATTCCGGCGCCCATCGCGCGCAACGCCGCCGCAGTCCTCAGCACGTCCTCGCCTTCGAGGAGCCCCGTGATCTCGGTGCGCCCAACGGCGAGCGCGCCCAGCATCAGCGCGCGGTGCGAAATCGATTTGTCGCCCGGCACGCTGACCACACCGGCGAGCGGCGCCGTGGGCCGCACCCCAGTCAGCGCAGACGGCATCGTCGCGGCCGAGGGAAGCGTATCGTCGTTTGACATAAGAGCTGGGGGCATCGAACCTGGCTCGCAGATCGGGAGCGGACACTCTTGCCGGCACGGCGTCGCCGGCCCATATGGCGCTACCGAATCCCGGCCGTCCGGCATTTGTTTTTGACAGGCCGCGCCGCCTGTGGCAATGGCGCGCGCCATAGTTGACGACATTACGACCCGACACCCGAATCGATAGGAGCCGTTATTGGCCAAACCCGAATGGGGCACCAAGCGCATCTGCCCGAGCTGCGGCGCGCGCTATTACGATTTGATGCACGACCCGATCGTCTGCCCGAAATGCAGCACGGCGTTCGATCCCGAGGCTCTGCTGCGGGCGCGCCGGGCGCGGCCGGCGGCGCCGGTCGAGAAGGCGATCGAGCCGGTCGTCGCCGACGATATCGATGCCGATCTCGAAACCGCCGAAGTCGAAGCGGTCGAGGATGACGAGGAGGAGGCCGGCGTTCCGCTCGAAGAGGCCGAGGAGGAGGAAGAGGAGCTGATCGAGGACGCCTCCGAACTCGGCGAGGACGAAGACGACATGGCCGAGGTCATCGACAACGTCGAGGAGGAAGAACCCTGATCCGCACCTCGACGCGGGCCGATATTTCCACTTGCTGCGGCGGGCCGTCATTCCTAGTTTGCCAGCCGCCTGGCGACAGTGCGGGGCCATAGCTCAGCTGGGAGAGCGCTACAATGGCATTGTAGAGGTCACCGGTTCGATCCCGGTTGGCTCCACCAATCAAATGAAGGGCTTAGCCGGCAGCGGCTAAGCCCTTCCGGTTTCTGACGGAACGGCAGGCCTCTTCGATCCGAACCGCGCGATCGCTGTCGGTCACATCCCCGATCGCAAATAAGCTTCGGTGGCGTAGCGGCGCATCATGCGCTGGCTGTTGAAGTATTGCGGAATCTTGCTCATCGCCTGCTTCATCATCCAGATCCAGCGCGGCCGCTCGCGGGCATAGAGCGGCAGGATCACGCGCTGCATCTTGTCATAAAGGGCTGCCGCATCATCGATGCCGGGACCCACTGGATCCTCGCCGATCGACCAGCCGACAACCCCTTCGCTGCGGGCCTCGAGCCACCAGCCATCGAGCGTGCTGAGACTGAGCACCCCGTTGATCGCCGCCTTCATCCCGCTGGTGCCGGAAGCTTCGAATGGCGGCTGCGGCGTATTGAGCCAGAGATCGGTACCGCTCACCAGGCTGCGGGCCATCGCCATGTCGTAGTTCGCCAGAAACGCGATCGGAATTTCCGGCGCCAGCCGCCGGATATGCGCGTGCAGCTCGAAGATCCGCTGCTTGCCGTCGAAATCGCGAGGATGGGCCTTTCCCGCCATCACGACCTGGAACGGGAATTCGCGATTAATCGCGACGAGGCGATCGATGTCGGTGAACAGCAACTCAGGCCGTTTGTAGGCGGTGATGCGGCGGGCGAAACCGATGAGCGGACGCTCGAGGTCCATGGCCGGGCCGCCGCGGGCCTTGATCTCGGCCAGCAATTCGCCTTTCGCGGTTTGATGAGCGGCCCAGACATCGGCATCGGGCAGCTGGTCGGCGCGCACCAGCACCTCGGGCTCGAACCCCCAATGGGGAAAATTCGCCTGGAATAACCGGGCAAATTCGGGATGTGCCCAGCTAGGGACGTGAACACCATTGGCGATGGATCGAACATCATAGCCGGGGAACAAACGCTCGGTGATCTCGGAGTGGCGCTCGGCCACGCCGTTGATGTAGCCACTAAGCCCGAGAGCAAGACGGGTCATGTTCAGCTGTTCGCCCGGGCAGATCCGCCGGAGAAGGTCGAGATCGATCAGGTCGCCGAACAGTCTTTGCACCAACTCGTAGGTAAACCGTTCGTGCGCCGCATCGACCGGCGTGTGGGTCGTGAAGACGCAGTGGCGCCGCACCCCGGTCAAATCGGCAGAGCTTCGCTGCCGGTCCTGCGTCAGCAATTCAAGTGCGAGCAGTGCTGAATGACCCTCGTTCATATGGTAGGTGCCGATCTCGAAACCGAGCGCCCGCAAGATGCGCACGCCACCGATGCCTAGGACCATCTCCTGCGCCAGGCGGTACGCCTGATCGCCCCCGTAGAGGTTGTGGGTAATCGTGCGGTCGGCTGCAGCATTCTCGCTCAGGTCGGTGTCGAGGAAGAGCACCGGAACCGCGTGGCCCAATGGCGACGTCAGCAGATAGAGCCAGGGGCGTATCCATACCATCCGACGCTCTATCTCGACCGCGACCATCGCCCCCAACGGGACCATGAAGCTCGCCGGGTCCCACGGATCGGGATGCTCGACCTGATGCCCCTCGGCGTCGATCTCCTGTCGGAAATAACCCTCGCGGCTCAATAGCGTAACCAGGACCACGGGCAAATTGAGATCGGCGCAAGCGCGGGCGACGTCGCCGGCCAGGATGCCGAGGCCCCCGCTATAGGTATGAATCTCGGGCCGAACCGCGATCTCCATAGAAAAATAGGCGATGCGGACGCGGCGCGTGAAGGGTTGCAACCGGTTCATCTGCCACCCGCAACCGTGCGACCAGGGCACCATCGCTGTCGTCGGCCCAGGGGATGCCGCATCACCGGCAAGTCCTCCTCGCTCCCGGGCGCAGGTAAATCGTCCAGTAGACGAGCGCCACCCCGCCGAGCGCGCCGGTAAAATTGCCGGCATAGACGAGCAGCCAGTTGCGCAGCAACGCCCCGAGCGAAATACGCCGCGACGCCCAAGCCATCACGATGAGCGCATTGCCGGTGAACAACTCGGCGCCCCCGACGATGACCAGAATGAGGCCGAGAGAGAAGGCAATCCCGCCGAGAACCCGGCGCGGCCCAAAGCCGAGTCCGCTTTCGGTTATCGCCACCGTATAGAACATCGCGCCAAAGGCGATGAAGGCGCCGGCGAGCATTGCCAGGGTGATCGTCGTCAGCGCCGGCAGCTGAACCTTGCCGATGCCGGCTGTTGCCGCCCGCTCAGCCATCTCCGCCGGGGCGTAGACATCGATACCGGTTGGGTTGGCGCCGGCGACAACACCGGCTTTCGAGCGTCTTTTCGTGGCCGCGTCTGCGCTCATTATTCCCAACTCCGCCTGATCCCGGCAGCACGGCATGCTCAGCATCTTGCGCTTTCGGTGGGCCTCCATATAAACACGCTACACAAGATATTTACTATTTTTAATGGTGTAGCGCACCCCGAGAGCCAACGCATCGCCATCAGCGCGGCGCTAAAACCGCTGCATCCGTCGGTGACAATGCGCGCTGGCGACAAGCTCGGCGTCGCTCGTCAATGCCGCCGGGCCAGGAACTCCGCCTTCGCCAGGACGCGATGCAACGCAAGCCGCTGCCGGACGCTGAGCGGCCGCCGCGCGCGGCCGGCAACGAGTTCGCCCTGTTGCGCGGTCGAGAGCCCGGTCCGGGCCAGATAGTCACGCATCCGTAGCAGCAGGCGATCGAGACCCTGGCCGTCGAGCGTCCAGTTGCGCACCGGGCCGCTGTCGAGATGGAAAAACCCGGAATGCGGGTACCAGCCGACGCCGCCGCGCTGCATCGCGCGGGCCGCCTGCATCGCCTCCTCGAGCCGCGCGTCCAGACGGATGTCGAGCGCGCGGCCATAGAGGTGCTGGCTGTTGTCGGCGACGCCAAAGGTGGTGCGCGCCAGCATCGCGTTAGTCTCGGGGGTGCGGTAGGCCGACAGAACAGTCGCTCGGGTCGCACCGACCGCCTGCATCACCGCGGTGAGAAAATCGATGACACCGACATCGATCGCGATCCTCTGGCCGGAATGATGGTCGCGCAGAAAGAAAGACAGCTCCTCCATCGCCAGTCCAATGGGCCCGAGCGCGTCGCGATAGGGGCCATCAAAGCTCTCGCCGGTATGGACATTGAACAGGCTGAGGCGGCGCAGCGGGGGTGCGGTCGGCACCGCCCGCGCCGGCCATGGCGCCGCCAGCACACCAGTTGCCAGCGCTAGGAACAGCCTGCGATCCATCGGCGCGGCATTAGAGGTGAAGGCCGCGCCGATGTGAGGACCGTCTGCGCAATCACTCAGACGCAGTAGGTGCGCAGCGGCGGGAACCCGTTGAACCCGACCGAGGCATAGCTTGCCGTATAGGCGCCGGCCGAGAGGATCTCGACCTTATCGCCGACCGCGAGGTCCAGGGGCAGCCGATATTCGGTGCGCTCGTAGAGGATGTCGGCGCTGTCGCAGGTCGGTCCGGCGATGATCACCGGTGTGGGAGGCCCCGAACGCCCGGGCGCCTGGATGCGATAGCGGATGCTTTCGCCCATGGTTTCAGCAAGCCCGTTGAACTTGCCGACATCGAGATAGACCCAGCGCTTGTCGCCGCCGTCGCCCTTATCGGCGATGAGGATGACCTCGCTTTGGATAAGGCCGGCATCGCCGACGAGCGAGCGTCCCGGCTCGACGATAATCTCGGGCAGGTGATTGCCGAAATGGCGGGTCAAGGCGGCGGTGACCGCCTGCGCATAGCGCTCGATCGATGCGATCTCACCGCGATACTGCGCCGGAAAGCCGCCGCCGATATTGACCATGCGCAGATTGATATCGGTTTCCGAGAGCAGGGTGAACATGTGCGCGACGGCGCCGATCGCCCGGTCCCATTGCCGGAGATCGGTCTGTTGCGAGCCGACATGGAACGACACGCCATAAGGGTCGAGGGCGAGCTGGCGGGCACGCCCCAGCAGGGTGACGGCCATTTCCGGGGTGCAGCCGAACTTCCGCGATAGCGGCCAATCCGCCCCTTCGCACGAGACGAGAATACGGCAAAACACCCGCGCGCCGGGCGCGCTGCGCGCCAGCTTTTCGAGTTCGGCCAGGCTGTCGAAGGCGAAGAGCCGCATGCCCTTCGCGTAGGCGAAGGCGATGTCCTTCTCCTTCTTGATCGTGTTGCCGAAGGAAAGCCGGTCGGCCGAGGCGCCGTTATCCAGGCACAGCCCGATTTCGGCGGGGCTGGCGACGTCGAAGTTGGCGCCCTTCCGCGCCAGCATGGCGACGATCTCGGGCGCCGGGTTGGCCTTCACCGCGTAGTAGACGCTGGCGACGGACAAATATCGC
The DNA here is from genome assembly GCA_049801295.1 of Allostellaceae bacterium. GTDB lineage: Bacteria > Pseudomonadota > Alphaproteobacteria > ATCC43930 > CGMCC-115725 > DATARH01. Next base: position 7,453 of record JBARKH010000048.1, read on the forward strand.
GACAACGTATCGTAGGCCTCGCCGATCAAGTCGAGATCGACGACCAGGCACGGGGTTTCGGGCGAATGTTCGGTGAGGAAGCGCGCAATCTTGTTGTTCATGGCCCGGGCAACCTTACAAAAGCGGGTGAGCTCTCCGCTGCCGTTCGGCAGCGAAATGCCCTCGATCGGAATCGAGGACGAACCGTAACGCCGGCGCGATCAGCCTGGCGGCCGTGCCGCGGCGTTCTCTGTCAGCTCAAACTGCTTGGATCGGTGGCCCGTCCGCCCCGCCCCCGCAGGCGGGTGCCGCGCAGAGCGGCGTCAGGACAGGGCGCGGCGGCCCTGATCGGGATTGCAACCATATCGACCTCCCTCTCGGGACCGGCTGGCGAGCCGGAGTACCAAAAAGGACGCGTTACGTCGTTGCATAACCACCATGGGCCATAGGCACGTGCGAGTGCGTCAACCGCCCGATAGATACGCGCATCCTACGGGATTGCAAGGGGAAATCTCGGCCGGGTAGCGAGGCGGCGCTACCCGCGCCGGCCGGCCTGCGCGGCGCGGCCTTGGGGGATCGGAATAACGAGGCCGGGATGCTGTGCGGCGACCCGCTCCTGCGCCGCCTCGATAATGAGGCGCAGCAGGTCCGGGTAACGTAGCCCCGCCATTTCGGCCATCAGATTGAGCTTGCCGTCCCAGCACCAGCCCGGGTTCGGGTTGACCTCGAGGAGTTTCACTTCGCCCGCGCCGTCGGCGCGGAAGTCGAAGCGGGCGTAGTCGCGGCAGCCAAGCCGCTCGAACAGGATGTTGGCGTAATCGGCAATCCGGCGCCGCGCATCCTCGTCGAGCCGCGCCTCGCGATAGGCGATCTGCGACCAGTACGGGGAATCGGGCAGCCATTTCGAATCGTAGGTCAAGAGGCGCGGCAGCACCGAATCGAGGCGCGAATAGTCGACTTCAAGGATCGGCAGGATGCGGCAGCTCGATCCCGGATTGCCGATGATACCGACGCTGTATTCGGGGCCAGTCAGGAACTCCTGGATCAGGATTGGGCAGCCCGGCAGAAGATCGCGCAGGGTCCCGAGATATCCGATCGCTTCTTCCCAGGTATGAACGACCGAATCCTTGGTGATGCCGATTGAGGAATCACCAAAATTGGGCTTGATGAGGGCCGGAAACACTCCCGAGGGGATGGTCGCCGCGAGATCGTCTGAGTTGCAATAGGTCTCGGCCGGAACCGGCACATCGACTGCTTCGGCGACCGCGCGCACCAGGGATTTGTTGTAGCAGACCCCGAGACAGGCCGGCCCGGCGCCGCTATAGGGGATGTCGAGCATCTCCAAAAGCGCCGGCACATGCAGTTCCAGAAAGGCGTCGTTGTTGAACCCTTCATCGCAGAAATTGAGCGCGAAATGCGGTCGGCGCGCGCGCAGATCGGGAAAGAGGGTCGCGTGGTTGTCGAGATAGCGAAAGCGATAGCCGGGGAGTTCCGCGAGCGCGGCTTTGACCCGCGCCACGGTCTCGGCGTCCTCCTCGTTGAAATGGCCATCGCGCTTCACCGGGTCGGGCAGCCGCGGATCGCCGAGGATCACGGTCACCTCCGGGAAGAGCGCGGCCCGGCGGGGCATGAGCTGGGCGCGGCGTGGCGCCAGGGCGGTCAGGAACAGCCGGTGCTCGACCATGCCGAGATCCTGGTTGCGCGGCGAATCGGGGGAAGCCACGGAATGGAACCGGACATTGCCGAACCCGGCGCGGCTCATCAACGCCTCGATCCGCTCGGTCGAATAAAGCCGCTCGGCATAGAACTGATCGGCGATGACACCGCGTTCTGCGTGGACCACCACCTCGCGGCTGATCAGTCGGTCGCCATCCCCGGCCAGAGCGCGTTCGCGGCAGACGAAGTGGTTCTGGTCGACCCACTCCCAGGAGCGCGCCTCGAAATGGTCGCGCATCCACTCGCCATCCATCAGATCCATGACGAGCGTGCCGCCCGAGGCCAGGGCGCGCTGGACCGCTTTGAGTACGGCGAGATCGTCTTCGGGCCGATCAAAATAGCCGAACGAATTGCCAAGCACGCAGACGCAGTGGAACTCGCCGTCGCCGAGCCGGAAACGCCGCGCGTCGCCTTCATGAAACGACACTTGCAGATTGCTCTGCCGGGCGCGCTTCTTGGCGAGGCGGATCAGATAGCGCGAGCGGTCAAGCCCGGTTACGCGATGAAACCCGCGGCGCGCGAGATCGAGTGAATGGCGGCCCTGGCCGCAACACAAATCGAGGATTCGGTCGTTGCGTTCGATGCCGGCGCTGCGGATCAAAAGATCGACTTCCTGCTGCGTGTTCCTGTCGTTTTCAACGATGTCACCGTCGGTTTCTAGGTAGAGCGAATTGAACAGCGTGCGCCACCATTCGGAGGGAAGATGGCGTTCGAGGTCGGAGACCGGCCCCAAGGTTCGCAGGCCACTGCGCAGGCGCGAGCGGTCCTCCGAC
>JBARKH010000049.1:0-23074 GCA_049801295.1 Allostellaceae bacterium
GGGCGGGCTCGGCGGCGACCAGATATTCCGTCGCGCGTTCGAGCGCGGCAAGCCCCTCGGCGAGGGCATGGTGCATCGACTCCAACTCGGATTCGCCGGCGAGCTCGGGCAGGGCCCCGCGGATCTCGGCGAACAGCGCGCGCGCCGCCTCGCCCCCATCGCGGCCGAGCTTGCGCCCCACCAGATCGTTCGCCTGGATGCCGTTGGTGCCTTCGTAGATCGGCGCGATGCGCGCGTCGCGCAGATACTGGGCGGCGCCGGTTTCCTCGATATAGCCCATCCCGCCATGGACCTGGACGCCCATTGAGGCGATCTCGACCCCGAGATCGGTGCACCACGCCTTGACCACCGGGATCAAGAGATCGGCCCGCCGCCCGGCGCGGAAGCGCGCCTCGTCATCGATCGCACCGCGGCTCGCATCGATCGCCGCGGCTGCGAGGTAGGTCAGGGCCCGCATCGCCTCGATGCCGGCGCGCATCGTCAAGAGCATGCGGCGGATATCGGGATGGTGGATGATCGGCGGGGTCGTGGCGCCGCGCGACATTCCGACGGGGCGGCCCTGGACCCGGGTGCGGGCATATTCGCGCGCCTGCTGGTAGGCGCGCTCGGCGATCGCCACGCCCTGGACGCCGACGAGGAGGCGCTCGCTGTTCATCATCGTGAACATGCATTCGAGGCCGCGGTTTTCCTCCCCGATGCGCCAGCCGACCGCGCCCTCGCCGTCGCCATAGGACATGACGCAGGTTGGCGAGGCATGGATGCCGAGCTTTTCCTCGAGCCGCAACGCGCGCAGATCGTTGCGCTCGCCTGGGTTTCCGGCCGCATCGGGGAGGAATTTCGGCACCAGGAACAGCGAGATGCCGCGGCTGCCGGGGGGCGCGTCGGGCGTGCGCGCCAGTACCATGTGGATGATGTTGTCCGAGAGATCATGCTCGCCATAGGTGATGAAGATCTTCTGGCCCGAGATCCGGTAATGCTCGCCCCAGCGTTCGTCGCTGGACCGGACCGCGCGGGTCCTCAGCGCACCGAGGTCGGAGCCGGCCTGCGGTTCGGTCAGGTTCATCGTCCCGGTCCATTCGCCCGAAACGAGCTTTTTCAGATAGAGACGCTGTTGTTCGGGCGAACCATGCGCCTGCAACAGCTCGATCGCGCCGAAATTGAGGAGCGGGCACAAGGCCCAGCTCATGCAGGCCGAGTTCCACATTTCGACGACCGGGGCCGCCAGCGACATGGGCAGCCCCTGGCCGCCATGCGCGGGGTCGCATTGGAGGCCCATCCAGCCAGCCTCGACATAGCGCCGATAGGCCTCGCGAAAACCCGGCGGGGTGCGCACCACGCCATTTTCGAGGACGCTTCCGATGCGGTCGGCCGGCTGGTTCAGTGGATCCAACTCGGCGGCGGCGAACTTCGCGGCTTCGTCGAGGATGGCATTCGCCACATCGGCGGCGCCACCATCGAGCGGCGCCAGCGTGTCGATGACAAAGCGCATCTCGGTGACCGGGGCGGCGTAGGGCATTGGCAGCTCTCGTTTTTATCCGTCATGGCCGGGCTTGACCCGGCCATCCACGTGGATCCCCGGGTCAAGCCCGGGGATGACGAAATGGGGGGTTAGTTCATCCGCTCAAATGGGCGGCGCGGCGCCGGTAGAGCTCGTCGTCGGCGTAGCCCATCGCCTCGGGGCGGCCGCGGCCGAGCATGACCTGCATGTAGACCGGCTCCAGCCCGTCGTTCTGAAACCCGTGAATGACCCCGGGCGGGCAGGCAATGCACTCCCACGGTGCGAGCTTGCGGCTGACCCGCCGCCCTGTCTCGTCCTCCAGGAACACGGTCAGGTAGCCCTGCAGTACGAAAAACACCTCCTCGACCTCGTGGGTATGCGCGGCATTGCCCTGGCCGGGCGGCACGAAGACGATGGAGAGGGTGAACCCGCGCGGCGGGATGACACTCGGATCGTCGTGCTTGCCGGAGCCGCCGGCGCCGATAAAGCGATGCTGGGCGCGGCGGTAGCCCTCGATCTTGGCGTCCTCGAAAGCCTCCCAATCGCCGACCTTGTCGCGGAACCGTCCGATATAGCGCTCGGCGATCTCCTCCAAGCTCAACGCGGCGATTTCAGGCGGCACCGGATGCCGGGCGATGGCCATGGCGATACTCCTCACTGCTTACAACACGATCGGCGCGTCCTTCGAGACGCCCGCTTCGCGCCTCTTCAGGATGAGGTGAGATTGTGATTGGATAAAGCAAAGTTCCTCATCCTGAGGAGCCCGCGCAGCGGGCGTCTCGAAGGACGCATGGTGCCGGCCTCGAGCCCGCTTACGCACCCTCGCCATATTGCAGCGACGCCGCCTCGGCCGGCGAGAGGATCGTGTTCCAGGCGTTGGTCGGGATCCGGCGGTTGGCAGCCGCGTCGCGCACCACGTTGATCGGGTCCTGCCCCGCCTCGACCCGCCGCAACTGCTCGCGCAGCATGTGGCGCAGCATGGCGATCCCGGTATCCGAGGGGGCGAGGTTTTCGAGCGCGTGGACGGCGATCGTGCGCTGGCCTTCCTGGGCTTCGAGATCATCGGGTTTGCGCTGGCGCTCCTCATAGCTGCGCGTCAGCGTCGAGCCCGGCCGAATGTCCTGAATCGTATCGGTGCCGGCCCGCCAATCCGGCTTCGGTTCGCCGTTTTCCAATGGCCAGGCGATGATGCTGATGCCGCGCACGTGCTCGTTGTCGATGGGCACCGCCCACGAGAGTTCGGTGCCGCGCTCCCGGCGCTTCGGCTCGGTGCCGGGCTCGCGGATGTTGGGGATGATGAAGGCGTTGGGGACGATGCATTCGGCGTGTCGCACCATGCGGTTGCCGTTCGGCAAATCCTTGATCAAATTGTAGCGCACGCCGAGCGGGGTCCGCTCCCAGCCGATTCTGGGGATGCCCTGCATGAGAGCCCCCTGGAACTGGTCGCCGCTGATCATCTGGTGCAGCATCAGGAGGTGGTACGGATCGACGATGTTCTCGTAGTGCTGCAACCAGTTGCAGTCCCGCACCATGCCGACCGCATAGTCGCCCCAGAGGCGCATGCCGCGCAGCACCACGTCCTCGCCGCGATCGGGATCGATGATGTCATAGGCCGGGAACAAGGGCTCCGTACCGGGCGGGCCCATATAGACGAAGACCAGCCCGCCATATTCGAGGGTCTTATAGGCCGGCTGCCAGACGTCGAGACTCTTGCGCGTTTCCTCGCTCTCGCACGGCATATCGATGCATTGGCCCCCAGTGTCGTAGAGCCAGCCGTGATAGCAGCAGCGCAAGCCCCCCTCCTCGACCCGGCCCCATTCCAATGAGGCGCCGCGATGCGCGCAATGCGGGTCGAGCGCGCCGACCCGCCCCTGCTTGTTGCGGAAGACGACCACCTCCTCGCACAAGAGTTTTTCCTTGCGGGGCAGGTCGCCGAGCTCGTCCGACGTGCACACGGGCTGCCAATAGCGGCGCAAGAGTTCGCCCATCGGGCTGCCCGGTTCGACGCAGGTCAGCTCGTAATCGGGCCGCGGAACCTGTCTGCCATAGGCTGATTTCATGGCTCACTCCTGCGCATCGTGTGCCGCGCTGTTCACTGTGCGGCGGATTTGCGCCATGATAGCGCAAATATCTGTTGTCATGCCCGCGAAAGCGGGAATCCAGGGCTCGTAGAGGAGGAAGCAATGTCTGCCAATGGCCAGCGCTATAACGTCGGCGGGATCATGCTGGAGCGGCCGTTCAAGATCAGACGGCTCGGGCATTTCGGCTTCAACCTCCAGAAGCTCGAAGAAGCCCGCCATTTCTACGGCGACCTCCTCGGCTTCACGATCTCCGACAAGGCCGATTTCTCGCGCGCGCCGTGGTTCCCCAAAGATGCCGGGCTCGGCGACAGCCACGGGTATTTCATGCGCTACGGCACCGACCACCACGCGATGGTGTTGTTTTCGAAGCCGGTGATGGACCAGCGCGCCGACCGCAAATTCGCCCCCGAGGTGACGATCAACCAGATCACCTGGCAATGCGGCAGCCTCCGGGAGATCGGCGACGCGCATACTTATTTCCAGGAACAGCAGGTCCGCGTCCAGCGCGTCGGGCGCGACATGCCGGGCTCGAACTGGCATGTCTATGTTTACGACCCGGACGGCCACACCAACGAATTCTATTACGGGATCGAGCAGGTCGGCTGGAACCAGAAGTCGAAGCCGCGTGCGATGTATTACCGCGGCTTCCAGGACAAGCCCGAGCTGCCGCAGATGTCGGAGGCCGCGGAACTCGCCGAGGCCGAGGCCAAGGGCATCGACATCTTCTCCGGCCACCACCCTGCGCGGCCGAATGGCGGGGCGCGTTTCGATGTCGACGGCGTCCTCCTGGAGCGGCCGTTCAAGATCACCAAGATCGGCCCGGTGCGCCTCTTCGTCGATGATGTCGGTGAGGCCGAGCGCTTCTATACCGAGCGCCTCGGGCTGACCAAAAGCGAGGAGACCAATTATCGCGGGGCGCGCTCGGTCTTCCTGCGCTGCGGCGCCGAGCACCACTCCCTTGCGCTTTATCCAAAGGAATTGCGCAGCGTCCTCGGCCTCAGCCCGCACACGACCTGCATGTCGTTCGGGGTCGAGGTGGCGAACTACGCGCAATTGCGCAAGGCCGTCGATTTCCTCAAAGCCTCGGGCTGCCGCTTTGTCGACATCCCGCCCGAGCTTCATCCCGGCATCGACTATGCCGCCTTCGCGCTCGATCCGGACGGCCATTGCATCCAGCTCTATTACTACATGGAGCAGATCGGCTGGGACGGCCGGGTCCGCACAGCCGCCGAGCGGCGCGCGGTCAAGCGCGACTGGCCCGAGGCGCTGGAGCCATTGTCCGACAGCTATGTCGACCAGGTCTTCCAGGGCCCGTTCGGCTAACGCGCGGATGCGGGTGCGCCACATCAAGGGTGAGCCACTCGCCAGTGCGTCTCGCCGGAGCCGCAGCGCTACATTGGCGGTTCGGGTCAGCCAAGCCAAAAGCTAGCGCAGACCGTTCGCCATCCGACGAGGCGGGCGCGGCATCGTGAAAAATTGACCTGCGCCATTCGGGGAATGCCGGGCGTTCACGGTCTGTGGCAGCAGGAATTGCGCCTCGTGATCCGGGAGATTGGTGCGACATGAGCGTTCCACCGTTTGATCCGGCTAGTTCGCCCTCGGCCATCACGGCAAACTGGGATATGACCGCTGCCGTGGATCAACGACTGCACCAAATCCACAATTATTGGAAATCGCGCTGTCGCAACCGGGAGATGCCGTCGCGTCGGGACATTGACCCGATCGACGTGCCGAGGCTGTTGCCTTTCATTTTCCTCGTTGATGTGCTGAACGACCCGAGAGATTTCCGGTTTCGCCTGACCGGGACGCATTTTCGCGACTTCGTGGGCACCGAAATCACCGGATTGATGATCAGCGAGGTGTTTCCTCCGGCATTCGCTGCCGAGGTCCACCACCACTGGAGCAATTGCGTCGATCGCAGGGCCCCGGCGGTCGGTTCCGGCAAGCTCTGGGTAGCCGAGCGGAGTCATGTCGAGTGGGAAGGCATCGTTCTTCCCCTCTCGCCGGACGGCGAGAACGTAAACATGCTGATAGGAGGCGCGATCTTTGCGCCGCGACAACGCTGAGCCAGAAACGCTGAGTCAGAACGGAGCCATCGCAATGTCGCTGAGCCGGGAATTTGCCGCCTTTGTCGCCGGCCTCAAATACGGGGATCTGCCGCCGGCGGTCGTTGACCGCGCGAAGGGCGTCACCCTGGAGGCGTTGTGTTCGGCGTTGGTCGCGCATGCGATGCCGACAGGATTGCAGGCCCTGGCGCTGATGCAGGAGGAGGAGGCGGGCGGCGGCGGGGCGGGGACCGTCTTGTGCGGCGGCGCCAGGCTCACCAAGGGTGGCGCCGCCTTTGTCAATACCGAAATCATCTTCGCCGGCGGCAAGTGGGACACTTTCCGCATGCTGACCCATCCCGGCACCGCGATATTGCCAGCGGCGCTGGCCGCGGCCGAGGTGGCGGGCGCCTCCGGCAAAGATTTCCTCACCGGGGTCGCCGCCGGCTACGAGGTCATGGAGCGGATGGCCGCCGAGTTCATCCCGACCGTCATGGCCCGCGGTTTTCACGCCAGCCCCGTCTTCGGGATTTTCGGTGCGGCCATTGCCGCCGCCAAGATCGGCGGCCTCGACGCCGAGCAGATCCACGGCGCCATCGCGCAGTGCGTCAACCTCGCCTCGGGCAATCTCGAAGGCGCGCGCAGCGGCGGCCGCCTGTTGCGCGAGGGCGGCGCGGTCAGGAACGCGCTTCTCGCCGTCGCCTTGGGCAAGAGCGGCATCCCGGGTGGCGAAACCGTGCTGGAGGGCGAGGCCGGCTTCTACCACGCCTATGCCGGCAACAACCGCGGCGAGTTGCGCTACAGTTTTACCGGCGACAACCACGCCGATCTCTCGAAAATCGCGCAAGGCCTCGGGCGCGAGTGGATCTTCCTCGAAACGCTCTACCGGATCTATTCGACGGCCGGTTACAACATCGCCCATATCGATGTGACCGCCGCGCTCTGCGCCGAGCACAGCATCACCTACGACCAGATCGAGCGCATCGAGGCGGTCGTCAACTGGCTCGAAACCGAATATCCGAGCCCACTCTTCCCGAGCCGCGGCATCGAGAACCCGCCGAGCGTCGGCAGCACGCAGTATTTCACCGCCTATGGCGCGGTCGCGCGCGGCTATCCGCTATCGCGCGGCGGGGTGCCCGGCCCGGGTGAAACCGATCCCCCGGAAGTCCTCGACCTGATGAGCCGCGTGACGCTCATCCCGACCGTGCGCCGCCCGCTCTTCGGGCCGCGCATTACGGTCTTCACCAAGGATGGGCGCTCGTTCACCCGCGAGGGCACGGGCCGCGAATTCATCTGGGATTTCGAGGAAGAAGCGCGGCGCATCGCCCCGCTTGCCCCGGGCCTCGCGATCGGCGAGGCGCAGTTCGAGCGGCTGATCGACACCTGCCGCCACCTCGACGGGGTCGAGCGTGCCGCCGCGACGCTGATCGCCCTCACGATCCCGGGATCGTGACGCAGGACCGATGCGGCGCTGTCATTTGGCGAGATCGGTTAGCGCTGGCGCGCCCATCATCCCCGCCATGCCCGCCGCGGTCGCCGCCATCGCGAACCCGCACCCGATGCCAGCCGAGGCGGCCTTTCCTCATATCCTCGATCTCCCGCCCAAACCCCGAACCCACTTTGGGGGATCAGTTGCGGAGCCGTTTAGACGATAGCAGCCTTGTCAATTTGCCGGGGGGTCCACCGTTGACATTTCCCGACGATTGTTGTGCTTTGACAAGACAAAATGGGTGGAGAGGCCTGTTCCTGGACCATCACCGCGTTTCACAGTCTCAGAGCCGCGATATTTGGCTGCGCTGACGGCCCGTTGGGCCCGCGAGCCAAGTGGGGCGGCTGACGGCTTTTAGGGAGAACTCACCATGCTGAATCGTGTCCAGTATCCCGACGCCATCGAGCCGTTGGTCCAGTTCATCGAGGAAACGCCGGCGGCGGAGATTCTCGATCGCACGCTCGAAAAGCTGCGCGCCGGGGTGTCGACACAGACGATGCTGACCGCCTCCGCCCTCGCGGTGACCCGCTCCACCGAAATGCCGCCGGGCCATCACGGCGGCCCGCTGCACCCCTTGGCGGGCCTTTACGCGGTGACCAAACTGGTCGACCGCCTCGAAGGCGAGCAGAAGTTTGTCCCGGTGCTGCAGCACGTCGCGCTCACCAACAAGCACATCAACCACCCGGCGATGGGGCCCTACGCGCTGCCCGAATTCGCGCCCCTCGATGCGGGCGGTGTCGAAGGGACCAAGGCGGCCTTCCTGATGGCGGTCAACCGCGGCGAGTGGAACCAGGCGGATCATCTGTTCCAGTGGCTCTGGAAGAACGCGCCTGCGATCGAGGGTTTTGATCTGTTGCTGACCGCCGCGATCCCGAAAAACTTCCACGATGACCATTATTTCATGTTCCCGAGCACGCTATTGCGTGCCTTCGAGACCGGCGTTCTCGACAAGGAGTATCTGCCGCAGATCATGCGGCCGGCGGTGCGCTATGTGACCCGCAATCCGGTTGCCCCGCCGAACCCGATGCCCTCGCCGCTGCCGGCGATCGACGCGTTGATCGAGGAGCATCAGCTGCTGAAGCGTGTCATGCGCCAGCGCAGCGGCGACGACGAGACCGCGGTCATCGGCGAACTCGGAGAAGCGATCGGGCGGGTTGATGTCTTTGCCGATATCCCGGTGCTGATCGCGAAAGCGCTGGTCGACGGATTGTCGCTGGAAGGCGCCGGCGAAGCCCTCTCGATCGGCGCGGCTGCGCTGTTCATGCGCTCGCTCGGCGGCAATCCGATGGATGTCCACCTGCATACGAGCATCAACATCCGGCGCTACCTGATCCGGCTTGACGGCGTGAGCGCACGCAACAAGCTGCTGCTCCTGTTGACGTGGCATGTCGGTCCGGAGATCCGCTCGACGGCGAACCGGATGCAGCCGGCCCCGCAGCCCGATATGGCGGCGGTCGCGGCCCTCCCCGCCCGGACGCAGGATGAACTCTTGGATGCCATCGCCCACAGCATCTACAACCAGCCGCCGACCGATTGGTCGACGGTCAGCAATCTGGGCTTGATGCGGGCGGTGCCGGAAGTCAGGGAGACCGTCAACCTCGCAACGCAATATATGAAGAGCGGCTACAGCCCGGAGGCGCTGATCGCGCGCCTCGGCGAGATCGTCTGTCACGACAATTTCACCGAGATGCACGCCTACAAGCACCACCAGTCGGTCGTCGAAGAATATTACGCGACCCGCGAGCCCTGGCGCTGGATGCACCTCGTTTGCGGCGCGCAGGCCGCGGCGATTTCCTTCGGCAAGAACATGGCGGTATACGAGGAGGCTCTCGACCTGTTCCACATGGCCGCGGAGTAGCCCCGATCAGGCACCCGGAAGGCGCAACTCCTTCCGGGGTGCCGATTTAGTCGACACTTGCCGGCCTGACGCGACCGCGCGCGCCGCCGCTCCGTCAATCGCGATGATCCGGGTGACCGGCTGGGCGCCCGGCCGGCCGTTGTGTTCGTCACAGAAAGTTCAAAGAAACGCCGATCCCCGATCGAGTAATTTGAGGGGAACGCATATGGGGAGGATCGACCGAAAGGTCGCCGTGGCAGCCCGGGATCGGGAGCGGCGGCCGCACGCGCTTGTTGCAGGACCGGTGCAGGCCTATTGCATGAGGCGGCGCGATCTGCTGCTCGCCGCCGGAACGGCAATCCTCTGGCACCCGGCCATGGCTGCAACTGCCCCGCGCATCGGCTTTATCGCGGCGGGATCGCGGGCATTCGACCAGGGGCCCCTAGTGGCGCTGCGTGACGGTCTGCGCGCGCTCGGCTGGACCGAGGGCGACAATTGCACGATCCTCGACCGCTGGGCCGAGGCGCGCACCGAGCGATTACCCGGCATCGCCAGCGAATTAGTCGGCGCGCCCGTCGATATCCTGGTCACCGCCGGAACGCTGGCGACGCTCGCCGCGACGAGCGCGACCGCGACAATCCCGATCGTCATGGTCGGGGTCGGCGATCCAGTCGCCATCGGCCTTGTCGACAGCGTCGACCAGCCGGGCGGCAATACCACCGGAATTTCGTTGAGCTCGATCGAACTGATCGACAAGCGGTTGCAACTGCTGACAGAACTCGTCCCTCAGCTGCGTCGCGTCGCGATCATCGTCAGGAATGATCCGGGTCTCGAGCAGAAATTGGCGGATATCCACGACAGTGCCCAGCGGATGGGGCTTGAGGTCGTCGAGCTCGAGGCGAATTCGGGACGGGCGCTGGAGTTCGCCTTCACTCGGCTGCGCAATGATCGCTGCGATGCGATCTATGTCGCCTCGGGCCCGCTCGGCCCGGCCAAACGCGCCCAGATCATCGCGCCTGCTGCGCAATGCCGGGTCCCGGTGATCTACTCGTTCGGGATTTTCCCTGCCGCGGGCGGTTTGATCTCCTTCGCCACCGACGACAACGATCTGTTCCGCCGCGCCGCGGGTTTCGTCGACCGGATCCTCAAGGGCGCGAACCCGGCCGAGCTGCCGGTCGAGGCGCCGGCCAAGTTCGAGCTGGCGATCAACCTCAAAACCGCAAGAGCGTTGCAATTGACCGTGCCGCCGTCGCTCCTCGCCCGCGCCGATACGCTCATTCAATAAGCGCCGCTTGTTTGACTTAGGGACCCGCCGCTTTTAGGCTTGGGCTCCGCACTATGACGGAAGTCGTTGCCCCTCTCGGGAGAACATCATGAGCGCTCATGCGAGCCCGGAACAGGTCCACGCCAAGCTTTCCCATCCGGTCATCGATGGTGACGGCCACTGGATCGAATACGCGCCGGTTTTCGCCGAGCGCATGCGCAAGGTTGCCGGCGACAAATCGGCCGACGGGTTTCTCGCCGCGACGCGGCGCATCCCGGATTCCTTACGCCTCTCGATCGCCGAGCGGGCACAGCGCGGCATCGCGATGGAGGGCTATTGGGGGCGCCAATCAACCAACACCCGCGACCGCGCCACCGCGATGATGCCGCGGATGCTTTACGACCGGCTTGACGAACTGGGGATCGATTTCGGCATCATCTACCCGACCGCCGGCCTCAGCATCCCGCGCATCGCCGATGATGAAACGCGCCGCGCCGTGATCCGCGGCTTCAACATCGTCACGTCGGAATATTTCCGCGGCCTCGAAGACCGGCTGACCCCGGCCGCGGTCATTCCGGTGAACAACCCCGAGGAGGCGATCGCCGAACTCGAATTCGTGACCAAGCAGCTTGGCGCGAAGGTCGGCATGTTCGGCAGCGGCATCCGGCGCCCGCTCGCGGCGACAAAAGGCGCCGATCCCGAGACGGCGCGTTTCACCGCCGGGTTCGACCAGCTCGGCATCGACAGCGCGCATGATTACGACCCGGTCTGGCAGAAATGCCGCGAACTCGGGGTCGCGCCGACCTTCCACACCGGCGGGCGCAGCTTTGGCCTGCGCAATTCCCCGTCGAACTTCACCTTCAACCATATCGGCCATTTCGCCGCCGCCGGCCACGCGGTCGCCAAGGCGCTCTTCCTCGGCGGCGTCACCCGGCGCTTCCCCGATCTGCGCTTCGGTTTCCTCGAAGGCGGGGTCAGCTGGGGCTGCCAGCTTTTCGCCGATCTGATCGAGCATTGGGAGCGGCGCGGCAAGAAGGGCCTTGAATACATGGACCCGTCGAAGCTCGACCGCACGCTCCTCAGAAAGTTCGTCGATCAGTATAAATACGATGAGATCGCCGCCGAGCTCGATCGCCGCGACGGCTGGCCGGCGAAGGAAGAGGATTCGCTGACCGGCGGCGTTCCGGTGCTCGACGATTACGCGGCCTGCCAGATCAATAGGAAACAGGACTGGATCGACCTCTACGCGACGCCGTTCTATTTCGGCTGCGAGGCCGACGACCGGTTGAACGCGGTGGCGTTCAGCAAGGTCAACCCGTTCGGCGCGCGGATCAACGCGATCTTCAGCTCCGATGTCGGGCATTTCGACGTCCCCGACATGCTCCAGGTCCTGCCCGAGGCCTATGAGCTGGTCGAGGACGAGCTGATGACGCCCGCGGATTTCCGCGACTTCACCTTCGCCAACGCGGTCAGGCTGTGGGGCGCCGGCAACCCGCGCTTCTTCGAGGGCACCGTCGTCGCCAAGGAAGCCGCCGCCGTACTGAAGAGCCAGAGCGCCCCGGCCCGCGCCGCAGCGGAATAACGCGCCACTGCCCCCCTCCCGCTTCCTCCCCGCTCGCCGGGGAGGTAGCGGGCCGCGCTCGGGGTGCAGTGCCCGATGGCACTGCGCTCGACAACAAACCGCGCCCCGAGACGTTTGACGTAAGAGCATCACTTGCGTCACGGGGTTCGATCGATGCGCAGAGCCATTACCAAACACACCCGAGACGGGCGAATTATCGTCTGCCCATTGGCCCTGATCGCGACGGGAGCCTCCGACCGGATCAATCCGCCGCCGGATTCCGGTCCCTCGTCAACCGAGCTACAGCAACAACCGCAGCTGGCGGCCTTGCCGCCGCCGTACGAGGCGTCCTCACCGGTCGACGTCGCAGCCTGGGGCTTCGCCGACAGCTTGCCAGGGGCCCGCGACGGCGCCTCATCGGCCGCCATTCCCGGCCGGCCGCTTTATCTGTGGATGACCATTAATGGCGGTCCGGCGGCCGTCGATCGCTTGGCCGCCGAGGGGCGGCTGGCGATCGAGGTGCACCGGAACCGCGAGGCGACGGGGGCAACCGCCGGCGCGCCTGATCTGGTCACCGAGCTGACCGTCGGCCGACCGGAGCTGGCGTCGATCTTTGCGCAGAAGGTGCGCACGGAGGGACATTTCCAATGGCACAGCTGGACGCGCAAGGATTCGCTCAGCCCCGGTCGCTGGACCGTATCGCTGACATACCCCGACGGGCAGGCGGTGCTGTGCGGATCTTCTCCTGGCGCGCCCTGCCGCCTTTCGATCGATGTCGGGGCGCCGAGCGGCTAGCCGGGGTCACAGCCCGCTCAATAGCATTGTGAAGTTTGAGGTCAGGTGCCAGCACCGCCATCCAGGGGTTTGACGGCACCGCCCGCGACTTTGAGTAAAACTGGTAGGCCGCGAAGATCGGCAAGGGTTATCCTCGGCAAGGCCGTCCGAGGGGATTATCGGGATGCGCACTGCTCGTTCGCGTGCCGTCGCCAAGACACGCCCAGTCAACGCCGCGATGCCGCCGGAAACGGCAGCCGGCGCCGGCTTGGAGGAGCGATATGCGCTGGTGTGCCAGGCCGTGGCCGAGGGCATCTACGAATGGGATATCGAGCGCAACACCCTGTCACCCTCGGCGCGGCTCATCGAGATCTTTGGGTTCGAGGGAAGGAGCCTCGGCGCGGATGATTGGAACACGATCGTCCATCCCGACGATTTCCCGATCTACCGCGCCGCGTTGCGCGACTGTTTTCGCGGCGTAACGGCGCGGCTCAACTGCGAATACCGCATCCGGCACAGCGACGGCGCCTATCGCTGGATCGAGGATCGCGCCCTGCCGATTCGCAATATGGCCGGCCGCGCCATCCGGCTGGTCGGCGCGGTCAGCGATGTGACCGAGCGCAAGGAGGCCGAGCACGCGCTGCGCGAAGCCTTGGAGCGCCAGACCGCGACCGCAGAGATCCTGCGGGTCATTTCCAGTTCGCCGACCGATGTCCAGCCGACCTTCGACGCCATCGCCGCCGCCGCGACGACGCTGAGCGGCGCGTCCAGCGGCGGCGTCTTCCGGTTCGACGGCAGGCTCATCCACTTTGTCGCCCATTACGGCTGGACTGCTGCGGAACTCGACGCGGTCCACGGCGTATTTCCGCTTCCCCCGGGTCGCGGCAGCATCACGGCACGGGCGATCCTGACACGGGCGGTGGCGCATGTCGCCGATATGACCGCCGATCCCGAGTTCGAGCATCTGAGCCTCGGTCAGGGCGGGATCCGCGCCACGCTCTCGGTGCCGATGCTGCGCGACGGCACGCCGGTCGGGGCGATCACCGTCACCCGCCGCGATGTCGAGCCGTTCAGCGACAAGCAGATCGCCCTCTTGCAAACCTTCGCCGACCAGGCGGTGATCGCGATCGAGAATGTCCGCCTGTTCAATGAACTCAACGAGCGCACCAAGGACCTCCAGGAATCGCTCGAATACCAGACCGCGACCAGCGAGGTGCTTCAGGTCATCAGCCGTTCGACCTTCGATCTGCAACCGGTGCTCGACACGCTGGTCGAAACCGCGGCGCGGCTTTGCGAGGCCGACAATGCGGGCCTCTCGATCCGCGACGGCGAGGTTTATCGGTATGTCGCGACGGTTTCTATCAGGCCTGAAGTCGACGCGCTGATCAGAGATCGATCATACGTTCCCAGCCGCGCGAGCGTGCTCGGACGGACCGTGCTTGAAAGACAGGTCGTTCACATTGAGGACCTCGCCACTGACTCCGAGCACGACATGCCAGAGGCGGTGACCATTGGGAAAATGCGAACGATGCTTGGCGTGCCTCTGATGCGCGCGGGGGACGTGGTTGGCACAATTACGCTGACAAGGCAGCGGGTCGCGCCGTTCACCAAGCGGCAGATCGAGCTGGTCCGAACCTTTGCCGACCAGGCCGTGATCGCAATCGAGAACGCGCGGTTGATCACCGAGACGCGCGAAGCCCTGGAACAGCAGACCGCGACCGCCGAGGTGTTGGGCGTCATTAATTCTTCGCCCGGCGACCTCGCGCCGGTATTCGCGGTGATGCTGGAACGGGCGACCCTGCTGTGCGAGGCGCACACCGCTCATCTGCTGCGTTACGAGGCTCCCTATTTCACTCGCGCGGCCAGCCTCGGCGTGTCGGAAGATTTCGACAAGATCCTGCCGCTCAACACCCCGGTGCCGCACATCATCACGCAAGACTCGATCCCGTATCGCATGCTGGCCAGTCGGTCGGTCATCCATGTGGCTGATGCCCGCGAGGACGAGCGTGCCGGCGCGCCGGCCGAAACTGCCGCCGCCGCGTCCGGCATCCGCACCGCGCTGTTCGTGCCATTGCTGAAGGAAGGCGAAGTCGTCGGCTGCTTCGTCATGCACCGGCTGGAGGTGCGGCCATTCACCGACAAGCAGATTGCGCTATTGCAGAATTTCGCCGCGCAGGCCGTCATCGCGATGGAGAACGCGCGGCTGCTGGGCGAATTACACGAGCGCACCCGCGACCTCCAGGAGTCGCTCGAATACCAGACCGCGACCAGCGAGGTGCTGGAGGTCATCAGCCGCTCGACCTTCGACCTGCAGCCGGTGCTCGACACGCTGGTCGAGACTGCGGCGCGGTTATGCATGGCCGACCAGGCGGTGATTTTCCGCCGCTCGGGCGAGCTGCATGAATTGTCGGCAAATTTCGGCTTCCCGGCGGAGTACGAGGCATATGCGCGGGCGCGGGGTCTATCTGCGCTGCCGCCCAATAGCGTCACCGCCGAAGCGGCCCGCGAGGGCCGGGTGATCCATGTTGACGACGTCGCCGCCGATCCGGATTACCCCATGGGTTCGGTTACGCTCGGCAAGCAGCGGACAACTCTCGGTGTGCCGCTGGTGCGCGAAGGCGAACCGATCGGGGTGCTATCCCTCGCCCGCCAGCGGGTCGAGCCGTTCACCGAGCGGCAGATCGAGCTGGTGCGCACCTTTGCCGATCAGGCGGTTATCGCGATCGAGAATACGCGGCTCATCACCGAAACCCGCGAAGCCCTGGAACAGCAGACCGCGACGGCGGAAGTCTTGCAGGTCATCAACTCTTCGCCCGGAGAGCTCGCTCCGGTTTTCGAGGCGATCCTCGACAAGGCGATGCGGCTGTGCGGCGCCGCGTTCGGCATCATGGCGGTCACCGACGACGACCAGGCCCGTACCGTCGCGGCTCACGGGCTGCCGCCCGCCCTCGCAGAGTGGCGGCGGAACAATCCGATAGTGAGTCCTAAGGGAACGCTTTTCGCGCGCGTCCTTGCGGGTGAACCTTTCGTCCATACGCTCGACCTCAGGGACGACGACCTCTACCGGCGAGAAGAGCCGCTGCGGCGAGCCAATGTCGATCTCGGCGGCGCCCGCACGTCTCTTTACGTGCCGCTGATGCGCGAGCGCGAGGTCCTCGGCACGATCCACATCTATCGCCAGGAGGTAAGACCATTCTCGGAGAAGCAGATCGCGCTCCTGCAGAGCTTTGCCGCGCAGGCGGTGATCGCGATGGACAACGCGCGGCTCCTCGGCGAGATCCGCCAGCGCCAGGAGGAACTGCGTGTCACGTTCGACAACATGGGCGACGGGGTTGCGATGTTCGACGCGGAATTGCGCCTCGCCGCGTGGAACCTGAATTTCCAGACGCTGCTCGACCTGCCCGAGGCCTTTCTCACCGAGCGGCCGAGCCTTTCCGAGTATTTCCACTATCTAGCCGGGCGCGGCGAATATCCCGCCGATCTCGCGGCCGAACTCAGTCGCGGTGTCGAAATTCCCGAGCATGAGACGCGGTTCGAGCGCGAGCGTCCCGATGGGCGTATCCTCGAAGTGCGCCGCAACGCCGTGCCGGGCGGCGGCTGCGTCTTGATCTACGGCGACATCACCGAAAGAAAGCGGGCCGAAGCTGAGATCCGCGCGGCGCGCGACGCCGCCGAGGCAGCGCTCAGCGAACTGAAGACCGCGCAGGCCAATCTGATCCAGGCGGAGAAGATGGCCTCATTGGGCCAGCTCACCGCCGGGATCGCCCACGAGATCAAGAACCCCTTGAACTTCGTCAATAACTTCGCCGGCCTCTCGGTCGAATTATTAGACGAATTGAAGACGGCGGCGGGGCCGGCCATCGCCGAGCTCGGCGAGGACACTCGCGCCGAAGTAGACGAAACGATCGAGATGCTGACCGGCAACCTCCAGAAGATCGCCGAGCACGGGCGACGCGCCGACGGCATCGTCCGCAGCATGCTGGAGCATTCGCGCGGCGCCACCGGCGACCGCCGCAGTGTCGACCTCAATACGCTCGTGGAAGAGGCCCTCAACCTCGCCTATCACGGCGCCCGCGCCCAAGACCAGAACTTCAACATCACGCTGGAGCGCGAGTTCGGCGCGGCGATCGCGCCCGTGGAGCTGGTGCCACAGGATGTGACGCGGGTGTTTCTCAACCTGATCGGCAACGGCTTCTACGCCGCCAACAAGCGCCGGCAGGCCGCCGACGCCAGCTTCAAGCCGACCCTCACGGTGACGACGCGCGACTTGGGCGACGCGGTCGAGATCGCGGTGCGCGACAATGGCATCGGCATCGGCCCCGAGCTACGCGACAGGCTGTTCCAGCCGTTCTTCACCACCAAGCCGACCGGGGAGGGCACCGGGCTCGGCCTCTCGATCAGCTATGACATCGTGACCCAACAGCATGGCGGGTCGATCGCGGTCGACAGCGAGGTCGGCGAATATACCGAGTTCACCGTTCGCCTGCCGCGCGAGCGGCAACGACCGCCAGCATCTTGATTGTCGATGAGGAGGCGATGCCGCCGACCTGTTGCGCCAGCGCTTTGGGAGCGAGGACGCGGGGGTCGCGGGTTTGCGCGATCAGCCTTTCGGGGGGACCACTTGACCGCGGATCTCACCGCCCGGATTGGCCTGGGTGTGAACATTGATGTACCAATCGCCGGCGAGAAAATGCGGGGCCTGCTCGGGGGTCAGCGTGGCTTCGCCCTTGATCGGGTTTTCCGCGGGGCTGCCCTGCTTTGTCAGCCAAACCATGACCGGTGTATGCCCGCCTTGGCTGGGTGGTCCGATGTGAAAATGCGCCATCGTGGCCGGGCCCGACAGACCGCTATAGTTGATGGCCCAGGTGACCACGCGCGTCGCCGGGTCATAGGCGATGTCGGCCGTGCCTGTCGCCGGCGTTTGCACCGCCGGCACTTCATTCGCTCCGCTGAGCGCAACCTTCAAGGACAGGGGTTTGTCTTGCGCCAACCCCGACCAGCCGAAACCCATCAGACAAGCCGCAAGAAGCAGCGCCCGACGCGTGACCGCAAATTTCATCTTTGCCTCCTGCGATGACCGACCGCCAGAGATCCCAGCGGATCATATGCCCTTGCAGCGCGCTGCCTGCCCGCTGGTTGAAGCCGGGTGGCCTTTCGTCGCTGTTGGGGGCTCGCGGAGGATGGCATAGTCGACGCCGGGGGCCAAGACGGACAGCTAAAATCGGCCCGAGGAACACCTGATGCGGCTTATCTCGATCCGCGCGCGGCTGATCTTCCTTGCGGTCCTGCTGTTGGCGATCCTGGCCGTCGCCTCCACGCTGCTGATCGGCGAGCTGGTGCGCGGCTCGCATGCCCTCGCCGAAGAAGCCCGGCTCGTCTCGATCGTCAAGAACGCGAACAGCGCCAGCAAGCATTTCGGAGATCTGAAATATTGGATAACCGACTCGGCGAAGACCCTGCTCGTCCAATCGCTACAGAATGCCGATGCCGCCAAAGCCCGGCTCGACCTCGACCTGAAGGCTATCGCACCGGTGGATCCGGCGAGCGTCGCAGCCATCGGACACGAAGTCGACACCCTGGCCGAGTTGGGGCGGAAGGCCGCCGAGGCCTACTCGAGCGATGACGGCGACGCCGGCAACGCGCTGATGCAGCAGGCGCAGGTCCACATCCTCAACGTCAATCGGGAAATCGAGCAAATCGTCGACCGATCCGAGCAGCGCGCGTTGGCGGGGCGCGATGCGTCGATGCGCCAAGCGGAGCGCGCGGTCGACGTCTCGATCGCCGGCGGCATTATCGCCCTTGTCGTGGCGCTTGGCCTGACCGCGCTCATTGTGCGCTCGATCAACGGCCCGTTGCGGCGTCTCGGGCGCAGCATGGCTGCGATCACCCGCGGCGAACTCGACGCGGTGATCCCGCCGCCGGAGCGCAACGAGATCGGGGCCATGGCGAGCGCGCTTGGCATGTTGCGGGACAGCCTGATCGAGCGCGACCGGCTGGAGCGCGACCGGCAACGCGCCGAAGCCGAGATCCGCGCGGCGCGCGACGCCGCCGAAATCGCGCTGCGCGAGCTGAAGACGGCGCAGGTCAATCTGATCCAGGCGGAGAAGATGGCCTCGCTCGGTCAGCTCACCGCCGGGATCGCGCACGAGATCAAGAACCCTTTGAACTTCGTCAATAATTTTGCTGACCTTTCGGTGGAACTGCTGGATGAGGTCAAAACGGCGACGACCCCGGCGGTCGCCACGCTCGGCGACAACGAGCGCGCCCAGGTCGACGAAACATTCGAGATGTTGACCGGCAATCTCGAAAAGATCGCCGAGCACGGCCGCCGGGCCGACAGCATCGTCAAAAGCATGCTGCTGCATTCGCGAGGCGGCAGCGCCGACCGGCAGAGCGCCGACATCAACGCCCTCGTGGGGGAGGCCCTCAACCTTGCCTATCACGGTGCGCGCGCCCAGGACCAGAGCTTCAACATCACGCAGGAGCGCGATTTCGCCGCCAACATCGCACCCATAGAATTGGTGCCGCAGGAGATCACCCGGGTGCTGTTGAACCTGTTCGGCAACGGCTTCTACGCGGCCAACAAGCGCAGCCAGCAGACCAACGACCCGGCGTACCGGCCGACCCTGAAGGTCTCGACCCGCGATCTCGACGGCGAGGTCGAGATCAAGGTGCGCGACAACGGCATCGGGATCGCGCCGGAGTTCCGCGACAAGTTGTTCACCCCGTTCTTTACGACAAAACCGACCGGCGAGGGCACCGGCCTCGGCCTCTCGATCAGCTACGACATCGTGACCCAGCAGCATGGCGGGACGATCACGGTCGACAGCCGGGTCGGCGAATTTACCGAGTTCACGATCCGATTGCCGCGAACCGCGCCGGCCGGCGCGCCGGCTCGCGATGCCAGAACGAATAGCGCAGCAGCAAGCAGGGAACCATGAGCGTCAGCATCTTGATTGTCGATGACGAGGCCGATGTCGCGGACCTGTTCCGCCAGCGCTTTCGGCGCGAGGCCCGACAGGGTACCTATGTTCTGCATTTCGCCTTGTCGGGCGAGGAGGCGCTCAAAAAGCTCGCCGGCGAGATCGAGCCGCAGCTGATCGTCATCCTATCCGACATCAACATGCCGGGCATGGATGGGCTGACGCTCTTGCGCGAAGTCAAGACAAGGTGGCCGGATCTGCCGGTGATGATGGTGACCGCCTATGGCGACGACGAGCGGCGCCGCCGGGCGAACGAATACGGCGCCACCGAGTTCCTCACCAAGCCTGTTGATTTTGATCTCCTCAAAGCGCAGCTGCGGCAGTTGCCGTCGGGCGCGGCCTGAGACAACAAACCACGCCCTCGTGGTGAAATGAATCGTGTGATGAGCCCCGCCAAAATCCTCGCGGTCGACGACGAACCTGATTTCGAATTGCTGATCCGCCAACGCTTCCGCCGCCAGATCCGCGCCGAGGAATTCGACTTTCGCTTCGCCCATCACGGCGAGGAGGCGCTGGCGGTCTTGGCCGAGGAGCCCGATATCGGGCTGTTGCTCCTCGACATCAACATGCCAGTGATGGACGGGCTGACGCTCCTGGCCGAATTGCGCGCGCGGCAATCCGGCGTGCGCGCGATCATCGTCTCGGCCTATGGCGACATGACCAATCTGCGCACCGCGATGAACCGCGGAGCTTTCGATTTCGTCACCAAGCCCGTCGACCTCAACGACCTCGAAATCACCATCCGGAAGACCCTCGAGGACATCGCCAAGTTGCGCGAGCTCGATGACCGGCGCGCCGCGGCCGAGCGCGCCCGCACCAATTTGTCGCGCTATTTTTCGCCGAACTTGGTCGCGCTCCTGGCCGATCGCGACGAACCGTTGGGTGCGGTGCGGCGCCAGACCGTCGCGGTCCTCTTCGTCGACATCGTCGGCTTCACCCGGATGGCCGAGCACCTCGCGCCCGAAGCCGTGGTGACGATGCTGCGCCAGTTCCACGAGCGGATGACCGCGCAGATCTTCGCCTGCGGCGGGACGGTCGAAAAATATATCGGCGACGCGATTTTCGCGGTGTTCGGCCTGCCGGACGCGACCCCCGAGGATGCCGCCAACGCGCTCCGCTGCGCTGACTTGATGATCGCCAGCCTCGCCGACTGGAACATCGAGCGCCGGCAGGCGAGCGAGCAGCCGCTCGCCATCGGCATCGGCCTCAATTATGGGCCGGCGGTGATCGGCGATGTTGGCAGTGAGCACTCTCTCTCGTTCACCGTGATCGGCGACACGGTCAATACCGCGAGCCGCCTGCAGGGACTGACCCGCAGCCTCGGCACCCCGCTCGTCGTCGGCGATACACTGGTCAGCGCGATCTCCGCCCTGCCCGTGGACGTCGCGGGCGACCTCCTCGGCGCGCTGGAGGACCAGGGCGAGCAAGCGCTGCGCGGGCGCAGCGGCGCGGTGCGCATCTGGATCCGCCGGCCGAATGCCGCGTTTGCATTGCCCGATCAGCCGCCTCTACAATAGGGGGCCGCCTATCTCGGGCGAGGAGGGCAATGGATGAGCGCGCCGGTCACCCTGGAGATCTTCACCGACTACGTTTGACCCTGGTGTTACCTCAGCACCGTGCGTGTTGAAAAACTGAAGGAGACATTCGAAGTCGAGACAGTGTTGGTGCATTTCCCGCTGCACCCGGAGACGCCTGTCGAGGGGCGCTCGATGGCGGAAGTCTATGCCGGGCGCAACATCGACCCCGAGGCGATGTATCAGCGCATGAAGGGGCTGATGGACGCCGAGGGCCTGCCCTATGGGCGGCGTACCCACACCTATAACAGCCGGCTGGCGCAGGAGCTCGGCAAATGGGCCGACACGCAACCCGGCGGCGGGGCGATCCACGACAAGCTCTACAAGGCCTATTTCGTCGAGGCGAAGAACATCGGCGACCCCGACATCCTCGTCGAGATCGCGCAGTCGGTCGGGCTCCCGGCCGATGAGGCGCGCGCGGTCCTCGCCGAGCGCCGGTTCAAGGATGCGGTCGACGCAGATTGGGCCAAATCCCACCAGTACGGGGTGACCGGGGTCCCGACGTTTGTCGCCGCGCGCCACGGCGTCGTCGGTGCCCAGCCCTACGAAGTTCTGGAGCAGCTCGTCGAACGCGCCGGCGCTGCCCGCCGCGCCTGATTCGAGGACCTCGCGGTTGTCGGCGTCGCTCACGTAGAGTGTTGTCGTACCCCCGACCGTCTTCGATTTGCGCCGCCCCTGCCCGTCATAGGCGTAGCTCGCCACAATCGTCGTCGGCGCGGCGCAGGTGCCGGCGCTACTGCTCGCGGTCGGCGTCACCTGGCTGGATGGTGATAAAATAGACTGTCACCGTAACTCGGCTGGTCCGGCAGAAAATAGCGGCCAAGCCGTGCCATCATGCGACATGATATGGCTGCCGCCCCACGATGCCCGACGCGATCGGAGAGCACCCCTAAAATCAACTCTGACCCCAATTTTTAAGGAGCTGTTGGCAAACGGGTTCCAATTAAATTAACGATTTTCATTTGATTGCGATGTATTTCTATTTCTGTCGAGATGTTTCAATTTGTGGATACCCGCGTTAAGGCTCAGGCAGCCGGGGCGCTTGCCGCCGGACCGCGGCCGCGTATGCTGCGGCCGCAATTCAGTGAAGGAGCCCCGCCCATGCCCACGCGTATCGGATACCTACTGCCGACCCGCGAGCAGGTCATGGAAGGCCGCCCCGAGGTAGCGCCGCTACTCGCGCTCGCGGAGCGGGCCGAGGGTCTCGGCTACGATTCGATCTGGGTCGGCGATTCGATCCTGGCGCGGCCGCGCCACGAACCGCTGACGCTCTTGTCCGCGGTCGCCGCCCGCACCAAACGTGCCGAGCTCGGGACTGCGGTGCTACTGCCGGCGCTGCGCAACCCGGTCGTCCTGGCGCATGGCATCGCGACCTTGGACCAGATCAGCGAAGGGCGCTTCATCCTCGGCGTTGGCATCGCCAGCGATGTTCCCAATATCCGCGCCGAGTTCGTCGCCTGCGGCGTGCCCTTTGAAAAACGCGTCGGGCGGATGCTCGAGGGGCTGCGCCTCTGCCGCGAATTATGGACCGGGAAGCCAGTCACCTGGAACGGGCGGTGGGTCATCGACAATGCGACGCTGGGCCCCGTTCCCTACCGCGCCGGCGGCCCGCCGATCTGGATCGGCGGCATGGTGCGCGCCAGCCTCGAACGCGTCGGCCGGCTCTATGACGGCTGGTTCCCCAATTCGCCGGATCCAGAACGCTGGCGCGCACAATGGGGCGAAATCGGCGCGATCGCGCGCGAGGCCGGACGCGACCCCGGGCAATTGACCGGCGCGGTCTATCTGACCCTGACGATCGACGAGAACACTGCGCACGCCGAAGAGCGGATGAACACCTTCATCGAAAACTATTACGGCAGGCCGGCCGCCGAGATGCGGGCTCGCCAGGCCACCTATGCCGGCCCCGCCGAGGGCGCGGCGGCATGGCTCTCAAGCTGGGCGCGGGCCGGCGCCAGCCACCTGGTG
>JBARKH010000050.1:0-2903 GCA_049801295.1 Allostellaceae bacterium
GCCCAGGCGGGCTAGTTCAGTGCTGTTTCGAATCGGGGTGGTATCGAAGTCGACCCCGTACCTCGCTGCGCTCGCCCGGCGCCGCGGCGGCCGCACCAGCCCCCAACCCGAATTCAAGAAGTGGCGACGGCGGCCAGCACGCGGCGCCAGCGGGTCGGTCCGATTGCGGGTCGCTCTGCTGACCAACGTCGCTGGGAAAATCTCTAAAAAGAACTGTCGAAAAAGAATTGCTCGAAAAAGAAATTGGCGAAGCGCCGCCCAGCCGGCTCGAGCGGGTTGGTCTGCTGACCGAGCTCGGCGTGTCGGCGCCCGCCTCACGCGCGCGCGGGAATTAAGCGCCATTAAGACAAACGCGCTGGGCGGCCTACCCAGAGCCCGGACGCCTTCAAGAAGTTTCTGCCCCGTATCAAGGCGGAATGCGATGCCGTCATCAACGTGACGACGGGCGGCGGCTTGGGCATGTCGCTTGATGAACGCCTTGCCGCGGCTAAATGGGCGCAGCCAGAAATCGCCTCCATGAACATGGGGTCGTTCAATTTCAATATTTCAGGGGCTGCCGGCAAAATCGTGCAGTTCAAGCACGACTGGGAGAAACCCTATCTCGAAATGACAAAGGACTTCATCCTTTCAAATACCTTCAACCAAATTGAACGCGGCGTCACCGAACTTAGCACCAACGGCACTAAATTCGAGTTCGAATGCTACGATGTTGGACATTTGTACAACCTCGCTTATTTCCGGGAACGCGGTTTGGTCAAGGCACCACTCTTTGTGCAAGGCGTGTTCGGTATCCTTGGCGGTATCGGCGCCGAGATCGAAAATCTGATACATATGCGCGCGGTCGCCGACCGTCTGTTCGGTGGCGATTACTACATGTCCGTTTTAGCGGCGGGGCGTCACCAGATGCCATTCGCGATGACCAACGCCATTCTCGGCGGTCATGTCCGGGTTGGTCTGGAAGACAGTATCTTTCTGGAAAAGGGTAAGCTCGCCACTAGCAACGCCGAGCAAGTAGCAAAGATTATCCGCATCCTTAAGGAACTTTCAATCGAGACCGCGACACCAAACGAAGCGCGAGAGATGCTTGAATTAAAGGGCTCGCGGAACGTCGCGTTTTGAATGGGCAGCACGCGTCAGGGGCGCTAATCAGCATTTCGGAGAGAACAGCAATATTCGGGGGCGACGTCGCGTCGGTCGCAAAGATTGACCTCACATCACCAACAGTCCAGCAGCAGCCGGGGCGTTGATCAGCCTGATTTTAGCACGCGTCAGCCGCTCGGGGCCACTTCGCTTCGACTCCATAATTCCGGGTTATGTGCAGTCGGCATAACGAGGTGGGGCCTGGCAAGGGATCCCCACGACACAGTCGCGCTGGATCAGAGCGCGGCATCGACAAGGAGTTCTACGCCTGGTATCGCGATCTCCGCCGGTACGGCACGGTGCCGCTCCGGATTTGGTCTCGGCTTCGAGCGCACCATCGCCTGTGTCACCCTTGAGGTATTGAGGGTACGCTCGTCAGGTCAGCCGAAAAGCCGGCCCGCTGCCCGGAATTCCGACGGCGGCGAATGCTTCAACAATCGTCCTGTTATCTGCTCCGGCAATTAACAAAAGTATCAGCAGGAGCCTCGCCTTAAGTCCGTCCAGAATGCCGGCGTGGATGAGCCCGCGCTTGAGCAGATCGGTTTCTGATCCTACGAATCCGTAGGTATTGTGAAGTACTTCGCCGGCGCCGGTCCGCGACGCGAGCACGACCGGCATTTTCTGCGTCAGCGCGCCGAGCATTTCAGCCGTCGCGCGCGGGACATGGCCGCCACCTGTGGCTTCGACAACAAGCCCTCGATAACCGAGCGATTCGATCGCCGTGAGAAGGCGGCCGTCATCGCCGAGCGTCATCTTCACGAGCGCGACCGGCGGCACGGCATCGAGCACGCCCCGTATCGCGATGTGATGGCGAACCGCCGGACGCATCGCGATGCGCAAGCGGCCCTCGCTGATCCAGCCGATCGGTCCCGTCTGCGCCGAGCGAAACGTTGCCGGATTGCTGGTGTGGGACTTGTGCACGAACAGCGGTAGGTGAACTTCGTCGTTGAAGACAACGAGACAACCAAGACCCCGCGCGAGCGGGCTTGACGCAACCACGGAAGCGGCAAGCAGATTCGCGGGTCCGTCGGCACCGGGAAGGTCGGGATGGCGCATCGCCCCGGTGAACGCGACCGCCTCCTCGCGGTCCCAGAGCAAATCGAGGACGAAGGAGGTCTCCTCCAGCGTGTTGGTTCCCTGGGTTACGACGGCTCCGGTAAGCCCATCGTCCATTGCGCCACCGAGCCTTTCGGCGAGCGCCACGACGTCGGCCACGGTTAGGTCCGAGGACGCCACCTGGCGAAAGCGGACCGTTTCAATGTCCGCAACCTCGGCGAGCTGCGGCACCGCGGCCACGAGTTGCTCGGCACTCAGATGCGGGGACGCGGCGCCGTCGGCGCCGCGCGTTGACGCTATTGTTCCCCCCGTGGAAAAGACCGCAATCCTGGGACGGGCCGACATTTTTGACCTCACGCGCGGCGGCAACGGCTGGGCGGGCCTTATCCACCCCCCTACAGGGCGGTCACCCTACGCTTGAGCGTATCACTTTGCCTTGAATGGCTGCCGCCGCCGGAAATCCTGGGCGATTTCCTCCATGGTCATCCAGCGGATCCCGGGATGGGAATTCACATGCCCGATGAGCCGCTCCAGCATCAGGAGTACCTGCGGCCTGCCGGAGACATCCGGGTGGATGGTAAAGGCAAATACCGCATAGTCCATTTCCCGATACACCCAATCGAACTCGTCGCGCCACATCTCTTCGATATCGCGCGGGTTGACGAAGCCATGGCTGTTCGGCGCCTTCTTGATAAACATCATGGGCG
>JBARKH010000051.1:0-19104 GCA_049801295.1 Allostellaceae bacterium
GGTCGGGCACGGCAGCGTCGCCAGCGCCGCCCACGACACCGGAGGCGGCTGCGCCACCCGGGTAAGCCGCTGCTCGATATAGGCCGGGTCCATCTTCCAGCCCCAGCTGCCGTCGGGACGCTCGCGCAGCACGCCGAGCGCGGTTTCGCGCTGGTCGTCGAGCGGGCGGGCGGCGGTGATCGGCGAGGTCTGCCGCCGGTACTCCAGCGCCGCGTCGAGGCTCGGGAAGCTGTCGGGGCGGCTGCCGACCATCGTCGTAATCCGGCTGCTGCCCCGCTCGACATCGGGGCCGATGTCGTTGAGCGCCAGTGCCAGCAGCCGATCGGGGTGTTCAACGGCATAGGCCATCGCAATGCGGCCGCCCATCGAGGTGCCGATCAAGACGAAGCGGTCGAGCCCGAGCCGATCGACAAAGGCCGCGAGGTCGCCCGCCTGGTCGGGGTATTGGTAGGCCCCCGCGGGCGACCATGCGCTCTCGCCATGGCCGCGCACGTCGAGGGCAATGATGCGGGCGCGATCGCAGAGCCGCCGTGCCATCGCGTTGAATGCCTCGGCGCTCGATGTGTAGCCATGGACGCAGACCACCGGCAGCGCGTCGGGCTTGCCCCATTCGAGATAGTGCAGGTTGAGGCCGTTGGCATTGAGGGTCTTGCTGGTCGGTTGCGATCGGGTTGTCATGGCGGGCGGCTCCCGGTTGTTCGGCTTATCCTGCCAAACCCCGGGGCTGCCCGTACCAAGATTCTGCGGCCCGCGGATCAGGCTGCGGCCGCCGCCCGCTCAAGGAGCCTATCCCAACCGGTTGCCTGCATGCTCGGGCGGGCTTCGATGCGGGCGAGCCAGCTGGTCAGATTCCCGTGGTCGCGCAATATCTGCTCGCCTTCCGGCGCCAGCGCGAACATCGACAGATGCGGCGCGAGCAGCAGATCGGCGAGGCTGAGCGCGTCACCCGCCATCCATTTGTGCCCATCGAGCAGCCGACTGATCTCGGCGATGCAGTTTCGCGCCTCGGGGATCGCCTGGACGACGGCGGTTTCGTCAACAGGCCGGCCGAAGCGCGGCGCGACCACGCGATTGAAGGTTATCGTCCGCGAAACTTGCGGCATCAGATACCAGTCGGCGATGCCCATCAGCTGGTTCATGCGCGCCGCCAAGCGCGGCTCCTCGGGTTGCAGAGGCGGCCCCGGCACGACGCTATCGACATAGCGCATGATCGCCTGCGTCTCGTAGAGCATCCAGCCGTGATGCTCGAAGGCGGGGATGCGGCCGAACGGGTGACGCGAGAGATGCGGTTGTTGCTTCAGCGCGCCCAATTGCATCGCGGCCAGTTCATAGTCCGCGCCTTTTTCTTCGAGCGTCAACAGGGCGGCCCGCACATAGGGGCTGCCGGGAACGCCGTGAACGATCATGCCTGACATGAGGTCTGCTCCTTTCCTCAGCTTGCGGTGTTGGCGTAGTCGGCAAAGCAGCGTTCGATCAGCGTTGCCCAGCCGTGGTCGTAGCGCTCGCGCAGGCTCGCCGCCGCCTCGCCGAGCTTCTCCCAGCCGGAATGGGTCAGCTCGACCCGGGTGCCGTCCTTCTCCGGGGTGAAGCGGATCTCGACCCGCTGTTCCTGCTCGGCCGAGAGCCCGACGATCCAGGTAAAGGCGAGGCGATGTGGCGGGTCGTACGCCAGCACGCTTCCCCACGCGGTCTCGCGTCCATCGGCCGCCCGCTCGAAGACGCGCCCGCCGGCATGCGGCTCGATCGCACAATCCACCGGGTCGGGGCCGGTATGAAACTGCGCCAGCGGCCACCATCGCGCCAGATCGCGCGCGAACAATTCGAAGGCCCGCGCCGG
Organism: Allostellaceae bacterium; assembly: GCA_049801295.1. Lineage (GTDB taxonomy): Bacteria > Pseudomonadota > Alphaproteobacteria > ATCC43930 > CGMCC-115725 > DATARH01. The sequence continues at coordinate 1,838 of JBARKH010000051.1, forward strand.
CGTTGTGCGGACCGAGATCGCCTTGACGACCGGAGGCACGGTGAATTGGGCAATCGTCATCGGTTGAGCTCCTCGTCGATCCGTGCGGCCATGCCGCCGAGCGCCTCGCGCCACATCGCCTCGATCGCCGCGCGCAATTCGCCGAGCGCCTGGGCGTCGGCGACGTAGAGCCGCCGCGTCCCCTGGCGCCGCTCGCTGATCAGTCCTGCGTCCTTCAGCACTTTCAGGTGCTGCGAGACGGCGGGCCGGCTGACCGGCAAGCCTTCGGCGATCGCCCCGACCGGTTGCGGCGCGGCCAGCACGCGCTCGAAGACGAGCCTGCGCGTCGGATCGGAGAGGGCGGCCAGCGCCGCTTCGTAAGCCATAACTTACGTTAGTGTACGCTTACCAACGATGTCAAGCGGGTTTGTTCGGGGTCGCGACGGGCATTGCCAAAGGCCCAGCCTCTCCGTACCTATGATTCCCACCAAGGTGATGTGGCGAGAGGGAGGGCGCGATGAAGCTCCAGGACGAAAAACTGTTCCGGCAGCACTGCTACATCGATGGCGAATGGGTCGATGCGATCAGCCGCGCGACGATAAAGGTCACCAACCCGGCCAATGGCGAGACGCTCGGCACGGTGCCGAAGATGGGCGCCGAGGAGACCCGTCGCGCGATCGAGGCGGCTGACCGGGCGCTGCCGGCGTGGCGAGCGCGAACCGCCAAGGAGCGCGCCCAGATCCTGCGCCGCTGGTTCGATCTCCTGATGGCGAACCAGGAGGATCTCGCCACCCTGATGACCGCCGAGCAGGGCAAGCCCTTGGCCGAGGCGAAGGGCGAGATCGCCTATGCCGCCGGGTTTATCGAATGGTTCGGCGAGGAGGGTAAACGGATCTACGGCGACACCATCCCCTCGCACGGCGCCGACAAGCGCATCGTCGTCATCAAGGAGCCGATCGGGGTGTGCGCCGCGATCACGCCGTGGAATTTTCCGGCGGCGATGATCACCCGGAAATGCGGGCCGGCGCTCGCGGCCGGCTGCACGATGGTGCTGAAGCCGGCGACGGCGACGCCCTATTCGGCTTTGGCGCTCTGCGAGCTGGCCGAGCGCGCCGGGGTGCCCAAGGGGGTCTTTTCCTGCGTCACCGGCGGCGCCACCGAGATCGGCGGCGAGATGACCTCGAACCCGACCGTGCGCAAGCTGACCTTCACCGGCTCCACGGAGATCGGCAAATTGTTGATGGAGCAATGCGCCGGGACGGTGAAGAAAATGTCGCTCGAATTGGGCGGCAATGCGCCATTCATCGTCTTCGACGACGCCGACATCGAGATGGCCGTCAAGGGCGCCATCGCCTCCAAATATAGGAATGCCGGGCAGACCTGCGTCTGCGCCAACCGCATCCTGGTGCAGGACGGGGTCTATGACGCCTTTACCAAGCGTCTCGCCGAGGCGGCCGGCGCGATGAAGGTCGCCGACGGGTTCGAGCCGGGCGCCGTCATTGGTCCGCTCATCGATATGAAGGCGGTCGAGAAAGTCGAGGCGCATATCGGCGACGCCTTGAAGAAGGGCGCCAAGATCGTCATCGGGGGCAAGCGCAGCGCATTGGGCGGCAGCTTTTTCGAGCCGACCGTCTTGACCGATGTGACGACCGACATGCTGATCACAAGGGAAGAAACCTTCGGGCCGGTCGCCCCGCTCTATCGCTTCAAGAGCGAGGCCGAGGCGATCCGGATGGCCAACGACACCGAGTTCGGGCTCGCGGCCTATTTCTACAGCCGCGACATCGGCCGCATCTGGCGCGTCGCCGAAGCCTTGGAATACGGCATCGTCGGCATCAACGAAGGCATCATCTCGACCGAGATCGCTCCCTTCGGCGGCATGAAGGAATCGGGCATCGGCCGCGAGGGCTCGAAATACGGGATCGAAGAGTTTCTCGAGGTCAAATACCTCTGCATGGGCGGCATCGACCGTTAAAGGCACCCCAGCGGCAGCCACGCACCGGCGCGATGCACCATCATGGAATTCATTGTGCCCGGTGCGCCCCGCAGCGCCAATGCGAACCCGCGCTCTCAGTGCCACGCGGCGCGCGGCGGGAAAGCCGACCGCCGCGGTCGACCTCGCGCTGCATCTCGGCGACGTGCTATACGGCAACATTGGCGCCGTCGACCGCCTCGACTTCACGGTGATCGGCCCGGCGGTCAACGAAGTCTCGCGGAAGCCTTATGCGAACCGCTTGGGAAGCAGGTACTGGTCTCGGCCGAACTCGCGGCCACCCTCGGCGATCGGGCTCGCCTCGAACCGCTCGGCCGCCACATCCTGCGCGGGGTGCGCGAGGCCAGCGAGATTTTTGGATTGGATCTCGGCCCGGCCAACCCAGGATGATGCGGGCGCCCGCGATAAATTTCGCCGCCGGTGGGATGGCGACCTGATGCGCATTCTGTTTGCGATCCCGCATTATTTTGGCCGGAACCGCGCCGGAGAATATGGCTCCGAGCAAAGCGCTCCGGAGGCGCGGGCAGCCGCGACGCGGGCGTGCCTGAACAGCCTCAGGCAGACATTTACTGACGCACAGGCGCTCATCGACGGCCGTCGACGGGTGTTCCACCCGGCCAATCCGCTGTTGTCGGCGACGATCACGATCGTGCTGTGCACGACCGGTGACAGTCACCTCGTCGTCCATCTCGCGGGCTGCGGCTTCGACCATGTCCCGACCAAGGCGGAACCCCGTTTTCTCGGCTTTGAATGCCACAAGGTGTTGCGCAGCGGTCTCGGGCAGTACGATTATTTTGCCTATCTCGAGGATGATTTGCGGATTGGCGACCCGCTGTTCTTTACCAAGCTCGCCTGGTTTAACGCCCAATTCGGCGATGGCGCCGTCTTGCAGCCGAACCGCTTCGAGCTCATCGCCGAGCCCGCGGCGTACAAGCTGTACATCGACGGTAATTCGCACGATCGCCAGCTCGGCGCCGGGCTTCAGCGGATTGACGAGCAGCGCCGCATGGCGGCGTCGGCGTTCGGCCAGGAAATCGCCTTCCAGCGCGTCGACAATCCGCATTCGGGATGCTTTTTTCTGAACGCGGCGCAGCTCGCGCGATGGGCGTCGCAAGTCGATTTCGCGGTGCCGAGCACGACCTTTGCCGGCCCGCTCGAAAGCGCCGCGACGCTCGGGATTACGCGCCATTTCCGCGCCTACAAACCGGCTCGGGAGAACGCCGGTTTTCTCGAAATCGAGCACCTCGATCCGCGCTTTCTCGGCAGTCTTTTCTGGCCGATCGCGGGCGAGCCTCCGAGCCTGCCATGGGATTGAGATCCGCCGCTTGCGGTCGCGGCCCTGTTATGACAACCAGAGGATCGGAAATCCTCGCCAAGGAGTCGGACGATCATGCCGCGCTATGATTTCGATCTGATCACGATCGGCGCCGGCTCGGGCGGCGTTGCCAGCTCGCGCCGCGCCGGCGCCTATGGTGCGCGGGTGGCGATCATCGAGGAATTGCGGGTGGGCGGCACCTGCGTGTTGCGCGGCTGCGTGCCGAAAAAGCTGCTGGTCTACGGCGCGCAATTCGCCGATGCGTTTGCCGACGCTGCCGGCTTCGGGTGGAGCGTGCCGCCGGCGCACTTCGACTGGCCGAGCCTCATCGCCGCCAAGGACAAGGAGCTCGATCGGCTCCACCAGATCTACATCAACATGCTGAAGGGCGCCCATGTCGAGATCATCGACGGGCGCGGGGTTGTCGTCGATCCGCACACCGTCGAGGTTAGCGGCCGCCGCATCACCGCCGAGAACATCCTGATCGCGGTCGGCGGCTGGCCGGAAACGCCCAAGCTCCCCGGCATCGAGCACGTGATCTCGTCGAACGAAGCGCTCGATCTACCCGCCTTGCCAAAGCGCATCGTCATCGTCGGCGGCGGTTATATCGCGGTCGAGTTCGCCGGCATCTTCAATGGCTTTGGCAGCGAGGTCGTCGAAATCATCCGGCGCGAGGAGGTGTTGCGCGGGTTCGACGAGGATATCCGCGTCTATCTCGGCCAGGAGATGCGCGGGCGCGGCATCGACATTCGCGGCGGGACCCAGGTCGCCCGCATCGACAAGCGAGATAAATCCCCGGGCGCCGGCTATACCATGCACACCACCGACGGCAAAGCGATCGAGACCGACTGCGTCATGTATGCGACCGGGCGCAAGCCCAACACCGCGGGGATGGGCCTTGAAGAAATCGGCGTCGAGCTCACCAAGAACGGCGCCGTCGTCGTCGATGAGTGGCAGCGCTCGAGCGTCAAGAACATCTATGCGGTGGGCGACGTCACCGACCGCATCAACCTGACCCCGGTGGCGATCGCCGAGGGCCGCGCCATTGCCGAGACGCTCTACAACAACAATCCCATGAAGATGGACCACGCCGACGTGCCCTCGGCGGTGTTCAGCCAGCCGCCGGTCAGCGTCGTCGGGTTGAACGAAGAAGAGGCGCGCCGCGAATGCGGTGCGGTCGACATCTACCAGTCGCGCTTCAAGCCGATGAAGAACACGCTGTCCGGGCGCGACGAGCGCACCTTCATGAAGCTGGTGGTCGACGCCGAAACCCAGCGGGTGGTCGGCTGCCACATGCTCGGGGTCGATGCGCCCGAGATCATCCAGGGTCTCGCGGTCGCGATCAAATGCGGCGCGACGAAGCAGCAATTCGACCAGACCGTCGGCATCCATCCGAGCGCAGCGGAAGAGTTCGTGACGATGCGCGACAAATACGTGCGCCCGGTGAAGGCGGCGGCGGAGTAGGGCCCGGGCTCGGCCGATCTTGCGATCGGCCGCTGGCGGTAGCACATTGCAGCCTGAAGAACGCGAGTGATGTCATGGACACGATCGACCGCGAAAAGGGGGCCGCCAAGCCGGCCGCAAAGCAACCCCCCCGCTGACAAAAAAACTCTGCGCGTACGCCCTGTTAAGGGCCAGATCGATCACGCGGCGCTGACTCGCAAGATCATCGAGCGATTCCCGAAGATCCTGGACGCCCTTGCCAAATGAGCCGCAATGGCTGCCGATAGAGGTAGTCGTTGAGATCAACCAATCGGTGGTGCAGATCACCGGGAAACGCACTTTGTCAGAGATCTAGGGCTCTTGGAGAGTGCGGTCGCACGACCGCAGAATGCGTTCGCCTACGGGGAGGAGGACATCCTTGCGCTCGCCGTTAGGCTCATGGCTGGGATTGCACAATCCCATGCGTTCGAGCAGGCGAACAAGCGATCCGCCTTCGTTGCGATGGTGCAGTTCCTGAACGCAAACGACTATGATGTTTTGTTCGAGGATACGTCAGACTGGGCAGATCGGATCATCAGCCTGATCGAGCATCGCTCAACCGAAGAAGATTTTGTGAGCGCCGTTCGGCCGTATGTGGTGCCGGCTCCATAATCGGCGCCGGACCGTCCTCACTTCAGCGGTTTGAGCGAGCGCAGGTAGGCGACGATCGCGTAATGCCTTCGCCTACGGTGAAGAAGACATCGTCAGGCTGGCAGTCGCGCTGATGGCCGGAATCTCGCGGGCGCATGCTTTCGAACAGGGAAACAAGCGTACTGCCTTCGCGGCGATGCGGCTTTTCCTGCGCGCCAATGGATACGATACTGCGTTCGACGATTCCGTGTCGTGGGCTGACGAGATGATTAGCCTCATAGAGCATCGCTCCGCGGAAGAAGATTTCGTCCGGGCGGTTCGGCCGTTTGTGGTGCCGCGTTCGCAGCCGTGAGGATGGCCGGCCGCCGCGACAGCCCGGCGCGTTGCCGTGCCACCCCGCGTCATCCGCCCCCGCAAGACGCGCTTGCCTTTGCTGGCGCGACCGGGCTTTGTCAATCGGGTAGTTCCGCGACGATCACTCGGGAGTGTTGAGCGATGCAATGGAGCCAGAACCGCATCCTGACGACCCATACCGGCAGCCTGCCGCGCCCGCCCGAGCTTGTCCGACTCTATGTCCAGCGCGCCCGCGGCGCCGCGATCGACCCGGCCGAGCTCGACCGGCTCGGCAAGGCCGCCTTGCGCCACGTCGTCGACAAGCAGATCGAAGCGGGGATCGACGTCGGCAACAATGGGGAGCAGCAGCGCGAAGCCTTCTTTCTCTATGTCCGCCACCGGATGAGCGGGTTTGGCGGCAGCTGGACGCGCTGGCCGCGGGGCGATGTTGAGCGCTATCCGCTCCTCAAGGCGCAGATGGCGCAGATGCTCGCCAGCCGCGAGGCGGTCGGCAATTACCAGCCGCCGAAGGCCGTGGGGGAGGTGCGCTATGTCGACGACAGCGAACTCAAAGCAGAATGCGCCGATTTCCAGGCAGCGCTCGACGAGCGCCCGGGCGCTTTTGTCGAGCCGTTCATGACCGCGCCCTCGCCGGGGATCATCGCCGCGGCGATGAAGAATGAGTATTACGACAGCGATGCGGCGTATCTGGCCGCAGTCGCCACGGCGCTGCAGATTGAATATGAGGCGATAGTAAAATCGGGGTTTCTGTTGCAGCTCGACTGCCCCGATCTCGCGCTCGAACGGCACCTGACCTACAACGACCGGCCATTGCCTGAATTTCTCGGCTTTGTTGAGCGGGTCGTCGAGGCGATCAACCAGGCGATCCAGAATGTGCCGCGCGACCGAGTGCGCCTCCATGTCTGCTGGGGCAATTACGAGGGCCCGCACGACCGCGACGTCGACCTCGCCGACATCCTGCCGATCCTGGAGAAGGCCAATGTCGGCGGCTTTGTCCTGCCCTTCGCCAACCCGCGCCACCAGCACGAATGGCGCGTGTTGCAGAGATTCCCGCTGGCCGACGACCAGATCATCGCCGCCGGCGTCATCGACGATCTGACCGGCTTTGTCGAGCACCCCGAGGTCGTCGCCGACCGGCTCGAAAACATCGCCCGCGCGGTCGGCGACCCGCACCGGGTCATGGCCGCCACCGATTGCGGCTTCGACACCTCGGCCGGAATGGGAAGAGTCACCGAAGATGTCGTGTGGGCCAAATTGAAGGCGATGGCCGACGGGGCGAAAATTGCCTCGAAAAGGCTGGGGCTGGGGTAGCTCCGGTTTGCCACACGGGCAATGGACGATCCTGCGGGAAGCAGGATAATCCGGTCGTTCACCACGGATCGCAACGGCCTGTGCCGACTGTGTCGCGCGGGGAGGGTTGGGGGGAAGATGGATGGCACGAATTTTTAGCGGTCATACGACCAGCACCTACACGCTCACTGCCAACCCGACGACGGTGACCTCGGCTGGTACTATCGACGTCAACTCGACGAGTGCTTATACCCCGGGGATCCTGGGCATCGGCAGTGTCGCGTGGACACTGCAAAATCTCGGTACGGTCGAGAGCCTCGGTACGGGGGGCTTCGGCGTCGATCTGGAATCCGGTGGGTTTATAATGAACGGCGCGAGCGGCGCATCCAGCGCGCTGATCGACGGCGCGAACCGTGGGATCTACATCCTCGGCACCACCGGGACGGTCACCAATTTCGCCACCATCGAAGGGATCGGCAGCGGCGCGGTGGGCGTCCAGCTAGACGCCGGTGGCAGTGTCGTAAACAAGGCGGGCGGAACGATCACCGGTACCGATGGCAGCGTCTACATCCAGGCTGGGCCCGGCACGGTGACCAACGCGGGTACCATCGTCGGCGGCGTATGGTTGCAGAGCGTCGGCGCGGTGACCAACCAAGCCGGCGGAACCATCAATGGCAACAACCCCAGCGGTGGTTACGGGGTCGGTCTGCACGCCGGCGGCAGCCTGACCAACGCGGGTAAAATCAGCGGCCTTGGTGTTGGCGTCGAACTGGATAACGGCGGGACGGTAACCAATGAGACGGGTGGGGCGCTTAGTGGCCTCTACGCCGGGATATTCTTGGGGTTCCCAGGCGAGGTCGCAACCGCTGGTGGTGGCCGTTTGACCAACCAGGTGGGCGCGGCGATCATCGGGAACGACGGCGTTATCGCGGGAGGCCGCCCCGCGACAGTGGTAAACGCGGGCTCGATCACCGGGACGACCGCCGGGACCGCCACCAGCCACGGCATATTCTTCGTATTTGGCGACGGTATTTGGTTCGATGGTGGCGGCGTTCTGAGCAACCAGGTCGGTGGCGTAATCACTGGAGTAGCAGACGGTGTTGAATCAGGCGGTAGCGGCACGTCTGGCACCGGTGTGACCGTCACTAATTCCGGGACTATCACCGGCTCTGAAGGGATTTCGATCAGTCCTGCCGATACCGGCAAGAATACGATCACGAATTCCGGCACGATCATCGGCACCGCGGGAACCGCGGTCCAGTTTGGAGCCGGCAACGATACATTGATTGTGAAGCCGGGGGCGGTGTTCACTGGTGCCGTGAGGGGCGGCGGCGGTGTCGATACGGTCATCCAAAGCGCGGCCGGAACCCTTAAGGTGACGGGGTTCAGCGCCTTTGAGACGATCCGTCTCGCCAATGGCGGTGCCGATAGCCTGACGCTGACGAGTGTCAACTTTACCGGCGTCAGCGGGAACACTATTACGGTATTTGACGGCAATTCCGGCAATATGGTGAATGCCCTTACCCTGCCCGCTACGGACAAGATCGTGGTTCATGCCGGGACCGGCGCCGATACGCTGAAGGGTGGCGCGGGCAAGGATACCTTCTATGCCGGCGGCAACACCACGATGACCGGCGGCGCCGGCGCCAACCAATTTACCTTCGCCGATATCGGCACCAACCGGATCACCGATTTTGGGGCGAGCGCCAGCAACGAACTCGTCCTCAAGAATTCCGGGTTTAACCTCGGGGCCGACGAGGGCCTCGGCACCGCCACGCCGCAGCATCTCGCCGCCAGCGTGTTTACGACAGGAGCCTTCACGACGACGAGCCAGCGCTTCGCCTATAATACGACGACCGGGACGCTGCGCTACGACAAGGATGGGAGCGGCGCGAGTTTCAGCGCCAGCACGGTGGTGGTGCTGACCGGGCATCCGAGCCTCAGCGCCGGATCCGCCGGAAACCTGTTCTTCACCTCATAAGGGGCGCCGCTCGCCGGCTTCGCCGAACAAGCCGATCAGATCACCCCGTCGTCCTTCAGCCCCGTGACGTCGCGCTCGCTCAGGCCGAGCCACTCGCCGAAAATCTGCGCGGTGTGCTCGCCGAGGAGCGGCGAGCGCGTGATCTTGGGCGGCTTACCGTCGAAACGCACCGGGAAGGTCGGCATCCGCAATTCGCCGTTGGGGTGGTGTTGGGTCTGGATGATGCCGCGCGTTTCGAAGGTCGGCTCGGCCAGAAGATCGTTGGTGTCCATCACCGCACCAGCCGGGATGCCGGCGGCGCCGAGAATCTTCATCGCCTCGTGCTTACTATGCTGCTGGGTCCAGGCGGTGACCATCGCGTTGACTTCGTCAGCGCGCTTCAGGCGGTTGTCGCGCTCGACATATTCGGGATCGTCGGCCAGTTCCGGCCGACCGATCACCTTGGCGAGACGGCGCCAATGCTCGGGGTTGTTGTGGCTGTTGAAGACGTAAATCCAGTCGTTCGGCCCACCCGGCTTGCACGGGAAGATGTCGTTTGGCGGCACCGGCGGGCCGAACCCGGCGCCGCCGCGGGGTTGCGGCTTACCCGTGCGCGCGTGGTTGACGAAGGCGCCCCGGGTATAATTGAGCTGCGCGTCCTGCATCGCGACCTGGAGCCGCCGCCCCTGGCCGGTCGACTGGCGCTGATAGAGCGCGGCCAGAATGCTGATTGCCATCAGCATGCCGGTGCCGGTGTCGCCGAGGGTGGCGCCGGGCCGGATCGGCCGGCGGCCGGCTTCGCCGGTGATCGCCATGTTGCCGCCGGCGGCCTGCGCGATCATGTCGAAAGCGAGGTTGTGCTCGTAGGGGCTGCCCTCGCCGAAGCCTTTGACCTGGGCGTAGATGAGGCGCGGGTTGAGCGTATGCAGCACCTCCCAGCCAAGCCCAAGCTTCTCGATCGTGCCGGGCGCCATGTTCTCGATAAAGACATCGGCCTTGGCCGCCATCTCCTTGACGAGTGCAAGGCCGCGCGGCGACTTCAGATTGACCGTCACCGATTTCTTGTTGGCGTTGTAGATCATGAAATAATAGGCGTCCGCCCCAGGCTTGGGGCCGGTGCCGAGGATGCGGCCGGGTTCGCCGCCCTTGGGGTTTTCCACCTTGACGACCTCGGCCCCGAGCTGTGCCATGACCTCGGTGCAAGTCGGGCCGGCCTCGAATTGCGACAGGTCGAGCACGCGAACCCCGGCAAGGCAATTCGGCGCGACGGCGGCTTCGGTCATCGTTTTCCTCCGATCGATCAGGTTGCCGCGAAAATAACCCTTTAACGCGATGGTCGCTATGGGTACGCAGAGGACGCGAAGGCTCCCAACCCATCGCGTCCTTTGCGTGCCCTTCGCGCCCTTTGCGGTAAGGCGTTCTTTTTGGCTTCGCCGACCGCTGGAGAAGTCCTGATGCCCGCTCCCCTCCGCCTGCGCCTCTTCGAGAACTACCGTTTCGTCCTCTACGCGCCGTTCTATGCCGCGCACGCGTTGGGCGCCTATGCGGAAGAGGGGCTCGAGGTCGAGCTGTTGCCGTCGCCGGGACCGGGCCGGGCCGAGGCGGCGCTCGCCGCGGGCGAGGTCGACGTCATCTGGATGGGCCCGATCCGGCTGATGAAGCATCACGACGACAACCCGGAGTCGCCGCTCGTCGCGTTCGCCGAGGTGGTATGCCGCGACCCGTTCTCGCTGGTCGGCGCGCGGCCCAACCCGGATTTTCGCCTGGCCGAGCTCGTCGGGCTGCGCTTCGCCAGTACGAGCGAGGTGCCGACCCCGTGGCTATGCCTTGAGGAGGATCTGCGCCAGGCCGGGGTCGATCCCGGCCGTCTCGACCGCATCATTGGCCGCACCATGCCCGAGAACGTCGCAGCGCTCGCCGATAAGAGCCTCGATGTGGCGCAGCTCTTCGAGCCCTTTGTCGAAGAGGCGGTCGGCCAGGGCGGGCATGTCTGGTTGCCGGCGAGTGCGCGCGGTCGCACCAGCTATACCGTGTTTGTGACGAATCGCGCGCGGCTCGAGAGCGACCCCGAGCCGTTCGCGCGCATGGCCCGGGCGATCTACAAGACCCAGCGCTGGGTTGCCGCCGCCGCGCCGGAAACGCTCGCCGCGACGATCGCCGACTATTTCCGGGCACTCGATCAGGGCGTGTTGACGCGCGCGCTGGCGCGCTACCAGGGGCAGGGCGTCTGGGGCACGGACCCGGTGCTGCCCGAGGACGGTTTCGACCGGCTGCGCCGCGCGCTCCTCGGCAGCGGGTTCCTCAAGCGCGCGGTACCATTCGCCGAATGCGTCGACAACCGCCTGGCCGAGGCCGCGGTCGGCTGAAGCTGCCTAGGATGGGTTGAGCAACGCGAAACCCATCACAGTTTCAACCGCCCGTCGATGGGTTTCGCGCGGCTCAACCCATCCTACGACCCTGGAATGGCGGCGAGAATGTGGACGACGAAGTCGCTGCCGGCCCAGGCGCCGCTAGCCTGCGCGCACCAGGTGAACTCGACCGAACTGCCCGGCGCCAGGGAAGCGGTTTCGAGCACCGCGACATGAAAGCCCAATCCGGTGTCCACGGTCGGCGTGTCCGCGATCATCTGCCAGCCGTCGCGGCCCCAATGGACGGTTCCGGGCTCCGGCAAGGCAACCGCCAGCCGCGCGCCGGCGGCAAACCCGCCGATCGGCGCGTGCGGCCACCAGAATGCGTGCTGCGCCGCCGCGCGCTCCCCGTGATAGCGGTCCCAGACCGCGCGCGAGCGGCCGAAGGAGTGGCCGATCTGCCGCGACACCATCAGCTTGACGAATTCGGCGTGGGCCCAGGCGAGCGGCATCGCCGAGCCGCTCGGCCGGCCGGGAGCGAGCCGGCGCGAGGGGATCGGCTCGGTATCCCAGACCTGTTCCGGGATCATCCCGCCCGCGCTCGCCATCGCCGCCATCGCTTCGAGATAAGGTAGGGGATCGTTGCCGGCGGCCAGCTCGTAGTGGCCGCGCTCTCCGGTCAACAGCGGCCAGCCGCGGCCGATCCCGGTGCCGTCATAGGCCGAGCCGTCCTCGTGCTCGCCATAGCCGTCGCCGCGGTAGCGATGCCATACCGGCCCCATCGGCGTGTCGCTCTTCAGGAGCGCGTCGGCAAGGGTGAGCGAGCCGAGGATCAGCTTGTCGTCGTGGCGGCGCAGGCCTGCCCGCACCAGATAGAGGAATTCGGTGCCGATCTGCTCATCGCCCGGCAAACCGGTGCTGTCCCGCCGGTTACGGATCGGCACATTCGCGTGGTTCGCTTCGGCCTCCGCGAGGACTGCGGCCGGCGCCACCCGCACATAATAGCCCGGCACGCCGTATTGCCGGGCCATGTCGGTGCCGCTGACCGTCAGCCACGCCTCGATATTGGCGTTCCAGAAATCGGCGAGCGCCAGCGCCCAGTCGGCTTCGGGCGACGGCAGCAACGCGGCGCCGGAGACCAGTGCCGAGATCGTCGTCGCCAGCGTGAAGGCGTTGATGCCCTCGTTCTCCTCCCAGCGGTCCTGCCCGGTCGACGGCCCGGTGCGAGCGATGTAGCCGAGCGCGCGGCGCACCATGTCCTCGACCGCGATGCCGCGCAGAGCGTCGCGCTCTTCAAGCTGGGCGGTCAGCACCACCGGCAGCGCGGTTTCGTCGAGCTGGATGCCCTGCCAGTAGGGCGTGCCGCCGAGCCACTGGTTCTGGTGCCAGTGGCCATCCTCGTTTTGCGTCGCGATCAGGTAGCGCAGCGTGTCGCGCGCCTCCTGCTCGGCGCCCAGCGCCAGGAGCGCACCGGCGCATTGCACGAGATCGCGCGGCCACACCAGGTGATAGCCGCCGCGCTCGTTGCCGGTATAGCCCCACGGGATGCTGAGGCTGGCAACCATCGCGCCCGGATAGGTCTTGTCGAGATGCGTCCTCAGCACGATCGACGACACGATCGTCTGCTCGCGGATCGCTTCAGGCAGGTCGAGGGTCGGGGCACTGCGCTCGGCGCATTGCGACTGCCAGCCCTCCCAGTCGGCGATCTGCTGCTGCAATATGTTGTCGAACGGCTGGATGAGGCTCGATATCGCGAGGGTTGCCGCTGCTTCCGCGCTGCTGCCGAAGCCGAGCGCGAGGATTGCGCGGTGCGGGATTTCCCCCATCAGCGCGACATTGCCGGGTCCGGCCGTTCGGTATTGCCAGGTCATCGCGGCGTTCTTCGCGAAATCCTGCCAGCCGTCGCTCGTACCGACATAGCCGGCGCTGACCCGACCGAACGCACAAGCCTGGTGCGGGTCGACCGCGGCGAGCGCCATTCCGAACGGGCCCTGCTCGGCCAAGAGCACGCGGCGCCCCTGGTAGCGCTCGACCCTGGCGATGTTGTCATAGCCGGTGGCGCCGAGATGCGGCGCGACCAGCGCATAAAGGCCAAGCTCGCCCGCGCCCCCGGCCTTCGCCGGGGCAGGCTCGAGCCGGCACTCGATGACGAGGACATCGCGCCGCGGGTCGGGCGCGATGCGCAGGCGCAGCGTATAGCGCGCGTGGCTATGCACGATCTCGACCGCCGGGACCCCGGGCGCCAGCAGCTTCAGCGAATAATTTTCGTTGCGTTTGACTTCCGACCAGAACCCGTCGGCGCCGGCGACGATAAAGCCGAGATCGCGGATCTGCGGGATGTCGACGCGCGGATAATAGACCTCGTTGACGATACCGAACCCGAGGGTGAACCACAGCCGGGCCGGACCCAGCGACGACCCGACCATGTCCTTGGCGCTCGATGTCCAGGAAGGCGCCGTGCCGGGCGCGCCGGGGGCATGGCCTTGGGGTTCGGCGGGAAGGGAGGGGGGCATCGCCGCATCATAGCGCGAATACGGGCCGAGGCCGCCTGCGATCGGCGCGTTAGTCTGCCCGCGTATATCTCACCAGGAGGTCGTCGAGCTCACGTCGTGGAACAGGTTTCCGCAGGACGCCATCCATCTTCAGCCCACGCTCGGCGCCCAGACGCAGGGCGTTATCCAGCATCCTCGTATCGAGGCGGCTGGCGAGAACGATAGATGCGGTGCATTTGATTACGGCAAGGTCACGCAAGATCTCTACAGCATCGTTGCGCGGGCTATCCAGACCCATGATGATGAACGTCGGAGACCAGGACCGTATCGTACTTTTGAATATTTTTGCGGCTGCGGGCGCCGCCACCTCAAATCCGTATTCCTCGGCGATATCCTTGACCAATCCGTGGAACACCAAGTCATCATCGATCACAAGCAGGCGCAATGGTGGCTGATCACCGTGCACGATTCCCTGCCCCGTTTAATTGTTGCTGACCGATCAGTCTATTGAAATCCTATTGCAAAGGCTGGTCAACACGCGATTTAGGCGGGCTGCACGGTCTCGCGTTGACTCGCCTCGAGTACCGATATAGCCGAGAGTCCCTGGCCGGGAAGCCAACCGCCGCGACAATTTGGCTGTAGCCGGCGGGCTGCGAGCGAATTTCGTTGTGGTGCGGCGCAGCGCGACCGAAGATTGTCCCGACTGCGCCGGAATCCGGGAAATCTCGGCCAAAACCGATGAATGTTCGCGACCGAATTTTGGAATCCGCCTACGAGCTTTTTTCTACCCAGGGCGTTAAAGGGACCGGGATCAGCGCAATCATCGCCCATGCCGGCGTCGCGCGGATGTCACTCTACCAGCATTTTCGATCCAAGGATGATCTGGTCATCGAATTCCTGAAACTGCGCGAGCGGAGATTTAATACCCGTTGGCAGGATCGCATTAGAAACAGCAAAATATCTCCCGAAAATCGTCTTTTGATGGTTTTTGACCAATTAACGGAATGGTTTAATACCTCCGATTTTGAGGGAAGCTCATTCATCAAGGTTCTGATGGAAGAAAAATCTGACGGTCCCGTCTACCGGGCCGCCGTCCGACACATCGAAAATATAAAGTTATTTGTTCACGAGTTGGCCGACGCAGCAAAGATTTGCGACGCCGCCGCTTTTGCCGATCTCTGGACGCTGCTGATTCACGGCGCGATCGTCGAGGCGCAAGCGGGCAATCGAGATTCGGCGCGCCTGGCGAAGATGGCCGGCGCGGTTCTGCTCAAGAACTGGCCGCCGCCATCGGGGTAGGCGACGAACCGTATCATCGCAACGCAAGCCGGTTAACTTCGCGCGCCGGAGGCGCTAGCATCGCCGGGCCGCGCGGGCATCCTCGCCATGCCCGGGGCGCGGCCAGGAGGATTGCGATGCCGGCGCGCACGGGACAGCAATACATCGAGGGCCTCAGGGCACAGGAGCGCGAGGTCTGGCTCGGCGGCGAGCGGGTGAAGGACGTGACGAAGCACAAGGGGCTCGCCGGCGGGGTGCGCGCGATCGCCGGGCTTTACGACATGCAGCACGACGCGAAGCTGCGCGAGGTGATGACCTACAAGTCGCCGACGACCGGCGAGCCGGTCGGCCGCTCGTTCGACATGCCGCAGACCAGGGAAGCGCTCGAAACCCGTTCGAAGATGATGCTGAACTGGGCGCGCTCGACCTGCGGGATGATGGGCCGCTCGCCCGATTTCATGAACGTGACCTTCGCCGCATGGGGCGCGGCGGCCGATTATTTCGGCGAGAAACGCCCCGAATTCGCCGACAACATGCGGGCTTACGTCGAATACATCCGCGAAAACGACATCACTCTCACCCATTCGCTGATCAACCTGCAGAGGAGCCGCAACGTCTCGGGCATGTTCAACCTCGAGGAAGGGACCGCGCTCGAAGTGAAGCGCGAGACCGATGCCGGGATCATCGTGCGCGGCGCCCGGATCCTGGCGACCTTGGGGCCCCTATCCGACGAGATCGCGGTCTATTCGCCGCGTCTCGCGCGCCACAGCGAGGACCACAGCCCGTTCGCGATGAATTTCTCGATCCCGTGCGGGACGAAGGGCCTCAAATTCCTGTGCCGCGACAGCTTCGATCTCGGTCGCTCGCATTTCGACCACCCGCTCGGCTCGCGCTTCGAGGAGATGGATTGCGTCGTCTTCTTCGATGACGTCCTGGTGCCGTGGGAGCGGGTGTTCCTGCTCTACGATGTCGAGCGGCTCAACGCGACCCCGCACGTCACCCATTCGACCGCGCATTCGGCGCATCAGGGCGCCGCCAAGAACCTCGCCAAATGCGAGTTTGTGCTGGGCCTAGCGCTCCTGATGACGCAAACCCTCGGCAACGCGCAGCTGCCGCAGACCGAGGCCTATATCGGCGAATTGATGCTGACGACGGAATTGATGCGCGCGTGCATGCGCGCCGGCGAAGCTGATGCGGCGACCGACCGCTGGGGCGTCATGTGCCCGGCGATCCTGCCGGTCGAGAGCACCCGCAACCTGATGATGACCGCCTATCCGCGGATGATCGAGATCCTCCAGCTGTTGGGGTCGAGCAGCTTTCTGATCCAGCCGAGCGAAGCGGATTTCGCGGGCCCGATGGCGCCGGCGATCGAGCAGTATCTCGCCACCGACAACACCTCCGCCCGGGACCGGGTCGAGCTCTTCCGCCTGGCGTGGGATGTCGCCGGCAACGCTTTTGGCAGCCGCCAAGTGCTCTACGAGCGGTTTTTTGCGAGCGACCCCTTGACCCGCGCCCGCGCCATGGCGGCGATCTATCCCAAGGGCGAGATGATGGAACGGGTGCTGGAGTTTTTGGGCAGAAGCGACGAGCCGTGATAGGATGGCGCAAATCTTGAGGAGAGCGAGGACCCGATGAGCAAACGACCGATGTATCTGCAACACGTCAACATCTACGTGCGCAACGCCGAGCGCTCGAAGCAGTGGTACGAGGATCTCCTTGGCCTCCACACCTATGAATATCGGCCGGGCTGGGCGGCCTTCATGTCGGCTGATGAGGAGCAGTCGCATGAGGTGGCGCTGATGCAATTGGGCGACGACGCGCCGCTGCAGCAGAAGGGGCAGGTCGGCCTCAACCACATGGCGTGGCGGCTCGAAAGCCTCGACGATCTGAAGGAATTCTACCAGCGGATCAAAGCCAAGGGCATCAAGCCCGAGCACATCTCCGACCACGGCATCTCGCTCGGCATCTACCTGCGCGATCCCGACGGCAACGGCGTCGAGGTGTTCTACGAGATGCCGCGCGCCGAATGGCCGGTCGACTACAATATCTTCACCCGCGAGAAGACCGGCCGCGGCCGCTTCCCGGGACCCTGGGACGCCGAGATCCGCGCGGATGGCGCGCCAACCCCGGCGCCGCAGCCCGTCGCGGCGGAATAGCCCTCACCCACCTCCCCGCGGGTCAAGCC
>JBARKH010000052.1:0-2533 GCA_049801295.1 Allostellaceae bacterium
TCGTGGTTGATCTTGGTGACCGCGGTGCCGAGCGCGGCCAGCCGGGCGCGCTGCCCGAGTGCCTGCCGCACGGTTTCCTGGAGCATCGCCAGCTCCTTCTCGGCGCCGCCGATCTCGTCGCGCCGCCCGCTCGGGACAATGCGCCGCGAAGCATCCTCCGGGTCCTCGCGGAACGAGGTCATGCTCGCGGTGATGCGGTGCATCGGCCGGACCAAGAGCCAATGCAGGCTGAGATAAACCAGCGCCGCGGTAGTCAGCGAAATGACGATCGAGAGTTCCAGGATGCGGATGGCAAAACCGCGCAATTCGCGGCGCAGCGGCCGCTCGTCGAGCAGCAGCTCGACCGTGGCGTCGGGTTCCTTGGGCGAGCGCCCGAGCACCCGCATGACCCGGTTGCCGGCGCTGAACAATGTCTCGAACGAACGCTCGATCCAAATGGGGACATTGCCTTTGGTCAGGTCGAAAGTGACATCGGGCTTTGGCGGCATCGGGCTGTCGAGCATCCGCACCATGCCGTCCGGGCGGTGCAGGATCACCGCGTGCGCGCCGACATGCGCCAGGAGCTCGTTGGCCAACGCCTGGTCGATCTGCCCGCTGGGGCTGGCGCCGAGCGCCAAGGCGGCGAGGTGGCCGGACGCGATGTGGTTGTCGAGATAGGTCATCCGGAAACGCGCGACCGAGGGAACGAAAATCAAAACTTCGCTCAGCATCACGAAGAAGATCGTCAGGACGAGGAGCCGGGCCGAGAGGCTGCGGATCAGCATCGCGCGCACCTCAGCCGAAGCGCGCTAGCAGGCGCACGAGGCGGCGGGTGCGCGGGGAGAAGAGGGTGGGCGTATAGTAGCTGCCGGCGGCGCGCTTGCCAGCCTCGCCCCGGGTCGGGTAGGGCGCGATTAGGTTGGCCATGGCGCCGATCTTGAGCCGCTGCGAGATCGCCAATGCCCAGGGTAGGATGAGGTCGCCCGCCGCGGCGCCGAGGATTGTCGCGCCGAGGATGTGTCCGCGCCGGCCGGTGATGATCTTCACTTCGCCCGCGGTATCACGCTCGGTATGGGCGCGGTCGTTTTCGGCAAAGGGCCAGCGCAGCACCCGCACGGGTCCCGCCTTTCTGGCAGCTGCCTCGGTGAGCCCGACCTGGGCCAGCTCGGGATCGGTGTAGGTAACCCAGGGAAGCGCCCGATAATCGACCCGCGCGGGCAGCCGAAAGAGCGCGTTCCGGATGACGATCCCGGCGTGGTAGAGCGCGATATGGGTGAATTGCGGGCCGCCGGCCGCGTCGCCCATCGCATAGGCGCGACGGTTGGTCGTGCGCAACCGCCGATCGACAGTGATCCCGGCGGGGGTGGCCGAGATCCCGGCGACGGCGAGATCGAGCGCGACGAGATTGGGTCGCCTCCCGGCGGCGATCAAGAGATGCGACCCGGTGATGCGCTCGCCGGTTGCCAGGGTGACCGCGATTGCGGTGCCCTCATGCTCAACGCCGGCGACCCCGACCGAGGGTTTGAGCGCGATGCCGCCCTCGCTGAGGCGCTGGGCGAGGAGCGCCACCATCTCCGGGTCGTCGTGCGGCAATATGGGGCCGGCGTCAATCACCGTGACCGCGGCGCCGAGCCCTCGATGCGCCTGCGCCAGCTCGATCCCGACCGGGCCGCCGCCGATCACGACCAGATGCGAGGGGAGGGTTTGGTTGGCGAACACCGTCTCGTTGGTGAAAAACTTCACAGTGTCGAGGCCCGGGATCGGCGGCACCACCGGTGCCGAGCCGGTGGCGATGACAAAGCGGCGCGGCCGGACGCTGTGATCGCCGGCGCGGATCGTGCGAGGATCGACAAAGCGCGCCTCGGCGGCGATGACGCGCACCCCGAGCCCTTCGAAGCGTTCGACTGAATCTGTCGGAGCAATCTCTGCGATCACCCGCGCGACGCTGTCGGCGACCGCCGCGAAATCGACTTCGGGCGGGCTGTAGCGGATACCCAGCTCGGTGCCACGCCGCCAGGCGGTCGCCAGACGGGACGCCGCCAGGAGCGATTTCGATGGCACGCAGCCGTAATTGAGGCAGTCGCCGCCCATCCGGCCGCGCTCGACGAGGACGACGTTCGCCCCCATCTGCACGGCGCCCGCCGCCACCGCGAGGCCGCCCGACCCGGCGCCGATGACGCAGAGATCGGGGGAGAGCGCGGTCATGCCGGCCCGGGGCCGATGCGCCAGCGCTTCAAGATAACCGGCAATAGCGCGAGCGCCGCCAAACCGAGGATCGGGAGCAACACGCTCGGGCGGGAGAGGATCGAGAGGTCGGGCGGCCGACCCTCGTCGGCGAGCGTGCCCAGCCCATTGCCGAGGCTGGCATAGATGAAGGTTACCGGGATGATCCCGAAAAACGTGCCCAGCACGTAGACCCACAGCCGCAGCCCAACCGCCCCGGCCACCAGGTTCACCAACCAGAACGGGAAGATCGGGATGAGACGCACTACCAGCAGATAATTGAGCCCGTTGTTGCGGAAGTTGCTTTCGAGCCGGCGCACCCACGGGCCGG
>JBARKH010000053.1:0-19323 GCA_049801295.1 Allostellaceae bacterium
GTGCTCGACCGGCTGGTCGCGATGACCAACGAAGGGGGTGGCGGTGGCTGACGCCCTCGCCGAGATCTGCGCCGCGAAACGCGAACATGTCGCGCGCTGCAGGGCGGCGCGGCCGGAGGCGGCATTGCACGCGATTCTCGCCGACGCGCCGCC
Source organism: Allostellaceae bacterium (assembly GCA_049801295.1). Taxonomy (GTDB): domain Bacteria; phylum Pseudomonadota; class Alphaproteobacteria; order ATCC43930; family CGMCC-115725; genus DATARH01. The sequence continues at coordinate 154 of JBARKH010000053.1, forward strand.
GGTGCGGTCTTTCGCGACGGCGCTCCAACATCAGCTGAGCCAGGGCCGCTACGGCCTCATCGCCGAAATCAAGAAGGCCTCCCCGAGCCGCGGCCTGATCCGCGCCGATTTCGACCCTCCTGCCTTGGCGCAGGCCTATGCGGCGGGTGGCGCCACCTGCCTATCGGTGTTGACCGACACGCCCTATTTCCAGGGCGAGGATGATCATCTGCGGGTGGCGCGCGCCGCCTGCCACCTTCCGGTATTACGCAAGGATTTTATCCTCGACCCCTATCAGGTGGTCGAGAGCCGAGCACTCGGCGCCGACTGCATCCTTCTCATCATCGCCGCGCTCGACGACGCGGTGGCGCGCGATCTCGCCGCCGCCGCGGCTGGGCTCGGGCTTGATGTATTGGTCGAAGTGCACGACCGCGCCGAGCTCGACCGGGCACTGCGCCTCGAGGCTCGCCTCATCGGCATCAACAATCGCGATCTCAAGACCTTGAAGGTCGACCTTGGGACGACCGAGAGCCTCGCGCCGCTGGTGCCGCCCGGCCATATCGTGGTCGGCGAAAGCGGCATTTCCGCCCCGGCCGATCTCGACCGGCTCGCCGCCGCCGGCGCGCGCGCTTTTCTTGTCGGCGAGTCACTGATGCGCGCCGGGGACGTGGCAGCGGCGACACGCCGCCTCTTGCGCCTCCCCGACCTTACCCACACCGACCTCGAAGGCCGCGCCCGGATGGTCGACGTCTCCGACAAGGCCGAGACCGACCGGGGGGCGGTTGCCGGCGCCCGTGTCGTCATGAAGCCCGAGACCTTGGCTCGGATCCAGGCCGGCGAAATCGCCAAGGGCGATGTGCTCGCGGTCGCGCGCCTCGCCGGGATCATGGCGGCAAAGCGCACCGCCGAATTGATCCCGTTATGCCATCCGCTGGCCTTGACCTCGGTCGCGGTCGAACTGGTCTGCGTGCCGGAGCGTTCCTGCGTCGAGATCACCGCGACCTGCCGTCTCCAGGGGCGCACCGGGGTCGAGATGGAGGCGCTGACCGCGGCCGGAATCGCCGCGCTGACGATCTATGACATGTGCAAGGCGATCGACCGCGCGATGGTCGTAACCGATCTGCACCTGTTGCGCAAATCGGGCGGCAAATCGGGCGATTACGAGGCGAACTCATGATATCGGTTGAAGAAGCCCTGGCTCGGCTCCTGGCGCCGCTCGCAGCCCTCCCGCCCGAACAGGTATCGATCGCCGAGGCGATCGGCCGGGTCCTCGCCGAGGATGTCGCCGCGCGGCGCACCCAGCCGCCCTTCGCGGTCTCGGCGATGGACGGCTATGCGGTGCGCGCCGCCGATCTAAACGAAATCCCGGTGAGCCTCGCGATCGTCGCCGAGATCCCGGCCGGCGCCGGGTTTGGCGGCACGCTCGGGCCGGGCGAGGCCGCCCGCATCTTCACCGGTGCGCCGCTGCCGGACGGCGCCGACACGATCATCATCCAGGAAGACACTGAACGGCAGGGCAACCGGGTGGAGGTCAAGGAAGGCGCGGCGAAGGGCCGCTATGTGCGGCGGGCCGGCCTCGATTTCGCCGAGGGCGACGTGCTGCTTGTCGCTGGACGGCGCCTCACCCCGCGCGACATCGGCCTCGCCGCGGCGATGAACCGGCCCTGGCTCTTCGTCCACCGCCGGCCGCGGGTCGGGGTCCTCTCAACGGGGGACGAGATCGTCATGCCCGGGGAGCCGATCGGGCCGCACCAGATCGTCAGCTCGAACGCGCTCGCGCTCGCCGCCTTTGTCACTGCCCTCGGCGGCGTGCCGATCCTTGTCGGCAACGCACCCGACGACCCGCAAGCGCTGCGCCGCTTCGCCGCCGCCGCAAGCGGCGTCGATCTTCTCGTCAGCACCGGCGGCGTCTCGGTCGGCGAGCACGATCTGGTGCGCGGTGTCCTCTCCGAAGACGGGCTCGACATCGATTTCTGGGAAATCGCGATGCGTCCGGGAAAGCCGCTCATGGTCGGGCGCTACCGCGGCGCGCCGATGCTGGGGCTCCCCGGCAACCCGGTCTCGACCCTCGTCTGCTCGCTCTTGTTCCTCAAGCCCGCGCTCGAGCGCCTGAGCGGCCTGCCCGAGGCGGAGGCTGCGCCGGCAACCGCGCGGCTCGGGGTCGCACTCAGGCAGAACGACCGCCGCCAGGACTATCTGCGCGCCCGCCTCGTGCGCGCCACCGATGGCATCCTCGAAGCCCTCCCGTTCGAGGTCCAGGACAGTTCGATGATGCGCCCGCTCGCGGCCTCCGACTGCCTCGTCATGCGCCCGCCGCACGCCCCCGCCCTCGCCGCCGGCAGCGAAGTCCCGATCGTCCCGTTTTCCGGTGGCGCCTGGCCGCTGTAGCCGCCCTCACCGCCCCTTCGCGCGCTCGAGGAAGTGCAGCACATCCGCGGTGAACTGCCCCGGATCCTGAAGAAACGAGAAATGGCTGACCTCGGGCTGCAGGAGAAGCCCGGCATTGGGGATGTTGGCAGCCATGAATAGGGTGTTCTCGCGCTTGATCGCCTCGTCGTGATCGGCGTCGACGATCCAGGTCGGCACGTCGATCCGCTGCAAATCGGCGGCGGTCCAGTTGGGCTGGGTTTCCCACATCTTGGTGATCTGGGCGAGGAAGGCCTTGTACTCGGTCGGGGTAGGCGAGAGCTTCTCGTATTCCTTTTCGGCCCGCGCGATAAAGGCGTTGAAGACCGGGCTCTGGGCGATGTCGGCAACTCCTGACGGATCGGAGTTGGCGGCAAAGGCAAAGAGCTTCGACACCCGGTCGGGATGCTTCATCGCGATGTCGAGGCCGAGGATGGCACCGTCGCTCCAGCCGACGATTGCCGCCTTCTTGATCTTCAGGAAATCCATCAATCCGATTACGTCCGAGGCCATCAGATCATAGCCATAGGGCTCGGCGTTGCGGGTGCTGCGGCCGTGGCCGCGACTGTCCATGACGATGACCCGGTAGCGCTTCGCCAATTCGCGCACCTGGTTGCCCCAGTAATTCGAATTGGCGAGCCCGCCATGCAGCAGGATTACCGGCTCGCCGCGTCCGAACGTGGCGTACCAGATCCTGATACCATTGACCGGCGCGTAGCCGCTTTGCGCCGCTTGCGGCAGGGTCGGCGTGGGCGGCAAGGTCAGCCATTGCGGCTCGGCACGCGCCGCCGGGGCCACGAGCATCAGTAGGTAGAACAACGCAATTCGGCGCATGCGCACCTCCCCTCACCTCATCGCGGCACTCGCGCCGTCACGCCCATCAGCGCTTCGAGGCGTTCGGGCGCGTCGAGCAGCTCGCGGCTCTGCCCGGCGAAGACGACCCGGCCGCGATCGAGAACGATCGCCTCCTCGGCGAATTCGAGCGCGAGGCGAGCATGCTGCTCGACCAAGAGGAGCGCCAGATGATCTTCACGGCGCACCCGCCCCAGCGCAGCCAATAGCGTGTCGACGATGACCGGCGCGAGGCCTTCGAGCGGCTCGTCCATCAGCAGGATCGCCGGGTTGCCGATCAGCGCCCGGCCGATCGCGAGCATCTGCTGCTCGCCGCCCGAGAGGTGATTGCCGCGGTTGCTGCGGCGCGAGGCGAGCGAGGGAAAGAGGTCGTAGATGCGCGCGAGCGACCAGGCGCCAGGCTGCGCGGCGACGAGCAAATTCTCTTCGACCGTCAGCGAGGGAAAGATCTCGCGCTCTTGTGGCACCAGGCCAATCCCGAGCCGCGCCCGGCGGTAGGGCGGCAGCGCCGAGATGTCCCGTCCTGCAAAGCGGATGTTCCCGGCGTGCAGCGCGGTATGCCCCATGATCGTCGCCAAGAGCGTCGATTTGCCGACCCCGTTGCGGCCAAGGACGGCGAGCGTGCCGCCCGGCTTGATCGCGAGCGACACTCCTTCGAGCACAACCGTCTCGCCGTATCCCGCCTCGATGCGATCGAGCACCAGGCCTTCCCTTCCCGGGCCCTCGCTCATCGCAGCGGTGCCCGATGGGCGCGCTCGCCGAGATAGACCTGGCGCACCTGCGGGTCGGAGGCAATCGCCTCGGGCGGGCCTTCGACGAGGATGTGCCCCTCGACCATCACCGTGATGCGGCGCGCCAGGCGGAACACCAGATCCATATCGTGGTCGATGATGAGGACGGCGATGTCGGGGGGCAGGCGCTCGACGACCCCGATGACGAGGCCGGTTTCGCCCGAGGGGACGCCCGCGGCCGGCTCATCGAGCAGCAAGACCTTGGGAGCGAGGCCGAGTGCGACGGCGATCTCGACGAGGCGCTGGCGGCCGTAGGGGAGTGTACTGACCGGGCGCAATGCGTCGGCGGCGAGGTCGAGCGATTCCAAAAGCGCGAAGGCTTCCTCGGTAACGTGGTGATGGCGCCCGGCGGGCCGGAACAGATCGTCGGCCACCCCTTCCCGCTCGGCGATTCCCAGCGTCACGTTTTCGAGCGCGCTCAACTGGCGGAACAGCGCGGTGACCTGGAAGGTGCGTGCGAGGCCGCGCTTCACGCGTGCCGATTGCGCCAGATGGGTCACCTCGGCGCCGTCGATCAGGATCTGTCCGGCGTCCGGCCGCAGCGCCCCGGTCACCAGGTTGACAAAGCTGGTCTTGCCGGCGCCGTTCGGGCCAATGAGGGCCTGGCGGGCGCCGCGCTCGAGCCGGAAATCGATCGCATCGGCGACGCGCAGCGCGCCAAAGCTCTTCGACAGGCCGCGGGTCTCGAGCGCCGGCCAGTCCGTAATCTGGGGGGTCATCGCCTGAGCCGATCGAGGAGGCCGAGGATGCCGCCGCGGCCAAACAGGACGACGATCACCATCAGGAGGCCGATCCAGAAATACCAATAGGCCGGCTCGAGTTCGGAAAACCGATCCTGCGCGATCATGTAGAGGGGGACGCCGATAAACGCGCCATAGAGCCGCCCGACCCCGCCGAGGATCAGCATGATAAGCGCGCCCCCGGAGCGATCGAGGCTGAGGCTACTGAGCCCGACAAATTGCGTCGTCTGGGCGATCAGCGCTCCGGCGGTCCCGGCGAATGCCGCCGAGATCGTGTAGATCACCAGGCGGCGGCGGAACACCGGCGCGCCGACCGCATGCATGCGCAGCACGTTCTCGCGGATCCCCGTAAGCGAGCGCCCGAACGGCGAATGGACGAGGCGTCGGGCGAGCCACCAGCATCCGAACAGCACGACGAGGCAGTAGAGGTAGGCGGTCCGGCCGAACAGGTCGAAGCGAAAGACGCCAAAGATCGGCCACACCACCATGCCCTGCAGCCCATCGTCGCCGCCGGTAATGGAGGAGGCCTTGTTGGCCGCCTCGTAGAGGAGGGTGGCAACGACCAGGGTCTGCATGAGGAGGGGGAGGCCCGTCGTCCGCAGCACGACGAGGCCCGAGGCCAGCCCGACGAGCGACGCCACAAGCGCCCCGGCGATGAGCCCGGTGATCGGCTCGCCCCAGCCATGCGCGGCGAGGATGCCGGCGGTATAGGCGCCGGTGCCGAAAAACGCCGCGTGGCCCAGGGTGACGATGCCGGCATAGCCGAGGACGAGGTCGGCCGAGAGCGCGAAGAGGATGGTCGCCAGGATCTGCGACCCCAGCGGCAGATAGCTCGGGAAAAAGAGGTAAGCCGCGAGCGCGGCCGCCCAGGGCAGCGCCTCCAGCGGGTGGTAGCGATGGCGCCGGGTGAAGGCGTCGATCGCCTCTCCACCCGCGCTCACGCTCGTCCGAACAAGCCCCTCGGTCGCCACAATAGAATCGCCATCGTCAACGCATAGATAAAAAAGGCGCCCAATTCGGGCAGCAGGTATTTGAATCCAGTATCGGCGATGCCGATGAGAAGCGCCGCGACAAATGGTCCCCGAATGCTGCCCAGTCCGCCGACCGCGACGACAATCAGGAAATAGACGAGGTTTTCGAGGGCGTAGGTCGGGTTGATCGCCAAGAGATCGGCGCCGAGCGCGCCGCCCAATCCGGCGAGCCCGCTGCCCAGCGCAAAGGTCAAGGTAAAGAGGCGCGAGGTGTTGATGCCGACCGATTGCGCCATCTTGAGGTTGTCGACCGCGGCGCGGATTTGAACCCCAAAGCGGGTGCGCTCCAACCCCAGCCACAGCACCGTAACGAGGCCCGCGCCGCAGATGATCAGAAAGCTGCGATAGCCGGGGAAGCTGCGAAAGCCGAGATCGACCTGGCCGCTGAGCCAGCGCGGCGGCTGCATCGGCTGCTGCAAGGGTCCCCAGACATAGGTGGCGGCGGCCACCGACATGAAGATGAGCCCCATCGTCAAGAGCACCTGGTCGAGTTCGTCGCCACCATAGAGCCGGCGATATAAAAGGCGCTCGACGACGACGCTGGCGAGCGCGGTCGCCACCGCGGCGGCAGCGAGCGCGGGCACGAACGGCACCCCGAGCCGGCCCATGAGGCTCGTCAGCACATAGCCGCCGAGCATCGCGAAGACGCCGTGCGCGAGGTTGATGAACCCCATCATCCCCATCGTCACCGACAGCCCGACGGAGATCAAATAGAGCACCATCGCGAACGCGGTACCGTGGAACAGGATACTGATCGCGGCGGCGAAGGTGTCGCCCATGACCGAAGGCTCGTCGCTAAGGGGCTACTTCGCCGGGTTCAGTTCTTTCCACGGGTCCTTGACCTGGGGGATCGTCGCGATCTCGACGTTGGCGAGCTTGCCGTCGACTTTTTCGAGCCGCCTTATGTAGACGTTCTGGATTATGTCGCGGGTTTCGGGATCGATCATGACCGGGCCGCGCGGGCTGTCCGGGTTTTTCCAGCCTTTGAAGAACTCCATCGCCTGCTCGGCGGTGAACTTTCCCTTGGTCGCCTTGACCAGGTCGAAGATCGCCGCCATCCCGTCCCAGGCGTTGACCGACAGGAAATCGGGGATCGCGCTGTCACCGTAGGCGCGCTTCCAGGCGGCGAGAAACGCCTCGTTCCCCGGCCGCTTGCCAGCGGTCGAATAATTGCCGGAGGTGATGAGGCCGAGGCCGATATCCCCGATCGCCGGCAACTGCTCGTCAGGCAAGAGGTCCTGGGCTGACGTGAGATGGATGCCGGCTTCGCGCAGCTGCAAATCCCTTACCGCCTTCATCAGCGCGGTCGCCTGGGTACTGGGGATCCACAGAAAGGCGACGTCAGGTTTGGCGTCCCTGATGCGCTGCACGAACGGGGCGAAATCGGGGTTCTGCGGTGGGATCCGCACGGCGCCGATAATCTTGCCGCCGCCATCGGTAAAGCCCTTGGTAAAGGAAGCTTCCGAATCGTGCCCGGGGATGAAGTCGCTGACCGCCGTATAGCCGGTCTTCCAGCCCTGTTCGGCCGCCCATTTGCCGATCGGATAACCCTGCTGCCACAGCGTGAAAGAGACCCGCGCGACATAGGGCGAGATGCGCGGGATGGCCGACCCGCCGGCGGCGATGCTGATCAAGAGCGGCACCTTTGCTTCGGCCGTCAACGGCGCAATCGCCGCGGCGACCGGCGACAAGATAATGCCGGTCAAGAGCTGGACATGCTCGCGTGCGATCAGTTCCTGCGCCAGCCGCTTGCCGACTTCCGGGGTCGAGGTGTCGTCGCGCCGGATCAGCTCGATCTTGACGCCGGGCGGCAGATCCTTCTCGTGCTCCTTGACGTAGAGGTCGATGCCTTTTTGCGCCTGGTCGGCCGCCTGGGCGACAAACCCGGAATAGCTGTTGATCAGCCCGATCTTGACCACCGTCTGCGCGCTCGCTCCGGCCGATGCGAGCGCCAGCACCGAGCCTGCAGCCGCGGCAATCAACAACCCCCATGCTTTATCTGACATCTCGCGCCGCCCCCCGCGCGGTGACCGGTTACCCATTGAGAATGACTTTACAGCCGCGTCGGGTGGAAAAGCGAAGCGCATTCCGCCGCGCCGGGTGAATTTGCCCGCCCGGCCCTCGCCCGTTATTTCGGCGGGTTCAGCTCCTTCCACGGGTCCTTGACCTGGGGGATCGTTTCGAACTCGACATTGGCGAGCTTGCCGCCGACCTTCTCGACCCGGCGCAGATAGATGTTCTGGATGATATCGCGGGTATCGGGGTCGATCATGATCGGGCCGCGCGGGCTCTCCGGGTTCTTCCAATTCTTGAAGAAGTCCATCGCCTGGTCGGCGGTGAACTTGCCCTTGGTCGCCTTCAGCATGTCGAAGATCATCGCCATGCCGTCCCACCCGCCGACCGAGAACATGTCGGGGATCGCCTTCTCGGTGTAGGCGGCGTTCCACAGCGCGAGAAACTCCTTGTTCTGCGGCCGGGTCGCGGCAGCGGAATAGCTGCCGGTGCTGACGATGCCAAGCGGGGTATCGCCCATATTCTGCAGCTCTTCGTCGAGCATCACATCCTGCGTGGTGACAAGCTGGATCCCGGCATCCTTGAGCCCGAGATCGGACCACGCCTTCATCACCGCGGTGGCATATTTGCCGGCTGGCACGAAGATGAATACGGCCTCGGGCTTGGCGTCCTTGATGCGCTGGAGGATCGGAGCGAAGTCAAGCTGCGACAGGGGGATGCGGGTGTCGCCGACGATCTTGCCGCCATTATCGGTAAAGCCCTTGGTGAAGCCGCCCTCGGCATCGTGCCCCGGGATGAAGTCGCTGACCGCGACATAGGCCGTCTTGTAACCCTTCTTCGCCGCCCATTGGCCCATCGGGAGAGAGATCTGCCACAGCGTGAACGAGTCGCGCACGACATAGGGCGAGATCCGCGGGATCGCGACGCCGGCGGCGTTCATGATCACCATGGGCACTTTGGCTTCCGCGGTCAGCGGCGCGATCGCGGCAGCATTGGGCGAGGCAAGGACGCCGGCCAGCAGCTGCACATGATCGCGGGTGATCAATTCCTGCGCGAGGCGCTTGGCGACATCGGGGTTGGGGCCGGTGTCGTCGCGCTGTATCAGCTCGACCTTGACCCCGGGCGGCAATTCCTTCTCGTGCGTCTTGACATAGAGTCGGATCCCCTTGTCGAGTTCGTCACCGGCCTGCGCGAAGGGCCCCGAATAGCTGTTGATCAGCCCGATCTTGACGGTCTGTGCCGCGGCCGAGACCGACACGAGCGCGAGGCCGGCCAAGGCCGGCGCCAGCGTCGCGAGCACTCTTTTCAACATTCTTCGCCTCCCTTGTTCTTTGGCAGCCACGCGGTTATTCGGCCGCCTCCGCTCGTGGCGCCATCGCCGCCTCAGCGCGCAGCTTCTCGACAACTTCCCAGTTGAGATAGCGGGTGAAGCTGTCTTCGTCGAAGAACAATACCGCGCCGTTGCAAATGAAGAGGTAGGTGGTGTCTTCGAGCGCGGTCGTCGCATCGTGCAGGATGCCGGAGGGCTCATAGATATAATCGCCCGCGCCGAGGGTGCCGCCCCTCACCTGGAGCTTGCCCGAAATGACATAGGCATGGGCGCCGGCGAGGTGCTTGTGCGGCGCGGCGACATGGCCCTTTTTCCAGTGAATGAGGAGGGCGAAGGTTCCGGTCTCCTGCCCGACCCACAGGACCTTCATCTTCGCTGTCGGCGACTGCTCGATCCACGGCGCCTCGGAGCGCACGAGCGTGTCCTGGATGTCCTGAAACACCGGACGGATGTCTTGCGGCAATGGCATGGCGGTTCCTCCCTGTAACGACGATGTAGGGTGGGTTGAGCAACGCGAAACCCGCCACTTTTGGGCGGCATCAGTCGGATGATGGGTTTCGCTGCGCTCAGCCCATCCTACGAATTCGGCGCGAGATCACGGGTAGCGCGAGACGTCGGTCGCCTTCTCGGTGATGAATTCGAGGAGCGCCGGCTTGCCCTCGCGGGTCTGGGCGATGCCGCGCTTGATCGCGGCGACGATCTGCCCCGGCTCGGTGACGCGCTCGCCATAGCCGCCGAGCGCCTTGGCGAAATCGGCGTAATTGCCGCTGATATCGGTCGAGCGGTACTTCTCGGTCGACACCGGCATCACCTTCAATTCGATCGCCATCGAGAAGTTGTTCATCAGGATCGAGAGGATCGGCAGACGCTCCCGCACTGCCGTCTCGAAATCCATGCCGGTAAAGCCGATCGCCGCGTCGCCCCAGACATTGATGCAGAGCTTGTCGGGGTGGGCGAGCTTGGCGCCCATCGCGAGCCCCAGGCCATAGCCGAGCTGCGTCGTCTTACCCCAGCCGATATAGCCGAGCGGGTTCTCGCTGACCCAGAACGGCGAGAGTTGGTCGCGCGGGCTGCCGGCGTCGTGGGTGATGATCGTGTTCTTGACGTCGACCGTATGGAGGAGGTCCCAGACCACCCGATAGGGCGACAGGGGGGTGGTATCAGCGGTCAGCCGCGGCTTCCATTTCGCCAGCCATTCTTCGCGGTGGCTGCGGATCTCGCGGGTGACCGAGGCGAGGCGGTCGCGCGGCTTGCCCTTGAGGCGATCTTTCACCTCTAGGAGGAGGGCGTCGAGCGTCAGCGCGGCATCGCCGACCGCGGCCAAATCGACCGGCACGTCCTTGTTGATCGCATACGGATCCAATGTCGCGTGGGCAATCTTCTTGCCCTTCGGCATCGCCGTGCCAAAGCTGGTGCGGGTAAAGCTGCAGCCGATGCCGAAGATGAAATCGCAGGTCTGCAGCATGTGCCACAGATGCTCGCCGATGCCGATGCCGCCCGAGCCCAACGAGAGCGGATGGTTTTCGGGGAACGCGCTCTTGCCCGGCAGGGTGGTCATGACCGGCGCTTCGAGGAGCTCGGCCAGCGCCTGCAATTGCGGCCAGGCCTTGCCGTAATGCACCCCCTGCCCCGCCACGATCACCGGCCGCTGCGCCGCGACCAGCGCCTCGGCAATCGCCGAAACGGATTGCGGGTCGGGGCCGCTCCGCAGCCGCGGCGCCTTCCGGTATTCGGCGACCAGGGCGTCGGGGACCTCTTCGCGCAGGATGTCGGTCGGGAACTCCACCAAGACCGGGCCCGGCGGGCCGTTGCGGACCGTCGTGAAGGCGCGCCGCAATGCCTCGATTGTGGCGTCGGCGGTGGTGACCTGCTCGGACAGTTTGGTGACGTGGCGGAAATTGAGCGCCGCGTTGAAGTTCGGGTGCACCTGGTTGATGTTGCGCGCGTACCCTGCCGGCAACACGACGACCGGGCAGGAATCGCCGAAGGATTGCGCGACCCCGCCAAAGGCGTTCTCGGTGCCCGGGCCGTGCTGCATCACGAAGACGCCGATCTGATCGCCGGAACTGAGCTTGCCCACCGCGTCGCACATATGGAGGCCAATCCGCTCCTGGCGCACCATGATCGTGCGGATGTCAGCTTCGGCCGCGCCCTCGATGATCGGGTTGACCGGGTAGCCGATCAGAAACTCGACCCCCTCCTTTTTGAGGACATGGGCGATGGCGTTGGTGACTTTCATCGGGGGGCTCCTTGGGAGAGGGGTGGCCGACGGGGGCTGGCGGTCAGCTTACGGCATCACGCCCGGCAGCGTATAGCCCGGACCGCGGGCATCTTACCCGCATGCGGTCCGGACGCCCGCGGTTCATCTCCGACCTCAAAGCGGCTTCTGAAAGACGAGTTCGCCGTTCTCGTTGGTTCCGGAAACCGTCCAGCCGGCGGCGCGGTAATGCCGTTCGGCCGGCGACCCAGGCTTAATGCGGAGGCGGCCGGCGTGGTGGCCGGCCCCGCGCAGCGCCTCGCACGCCGCCTTCAGCAATGCGCGGCCGATGCCTTTGCCCTCGTGTCCCGGCGCGACCAGCAAGGCCCAAATCGAGCCGTCGCGCCCATCGCCGGCGGAAAATCCGGTGACCAGCCCGTCAGCCTCCCGCCACACCCATAACGCCCGCTCGTCGATAAACCGCGCCACGCCCGCCTCGGTCACCGCCTTCGGATCAGACAGCGGGTTTTCGTGCACGCTGTCGCGGATCGCGAAGATGCGGGGGATGTCGGACGGGGTCGCGAGGCGGAGCATCGCTACAGTTTCAATTCGCGCAGCTGCTTCACATCGGCGCGGCCGGCACTGAGGATGTAGCCGACATCGGAGCCGCCGGTCAGGTAGCGCATGCCGATCCCGATGAGCCAGCGCTGGAATTCGAAATCCTGGCGCACCCCGCCGACGCCGAACGACTTGCCGTGGTCGCGCGCCGCGTCGGCGACGGTCTGGAAGGCGTGGCGCATCCGCTCATGCGTGTATTGTCCGGGAATCCCCATCTCGGTCGACAGATCGCTGGCGCCGATGTGCAACACATCGATGCCGGCGACCGCTGCAATCGCGGCGGCATTGCTGACCGCTTCGGGCGTCTCGATCATCGCTATCAAGAGCGTCTGCTCGTTTAGCCGCTTGCACACTTCGGCCTGCCCGATCGCGGCATAGCCGAGCGCCGGGCCGCTGCCAAAGGCCGAGCGGTGGCCGTGCGGCGCGTAAAGGCATGCTTCGACGATGGCCATCGCCTCGGTGTCGTTCTGGACATGTGGCACCATCACCCCCTGCGCCCCGCAATCGAGGATGCGGGTCGCGTCATGCGGGTCGTGCGAGCTGACCCGAGCGATCGGCGTCAACCCCATGCCGAGCGCGGCAACGCACACCGCCGCGGCGGTCTCGAGCGAAGTGGGGTTGTGCTCAAGATCGATATAGACCGCGTCGAACCCGCACGCCGCCGCGATCATCGCGATGTTCGGGGTGCGCAGCTGGTTGACCCCCATGCACAGCACCAATTCATCGGCTGCGAGCTTCTTTTTCGCCAAGTTCTCGCCGATTGGCGTGGGCATGGCCGGATCCTCCTCTCGGGTGATGACTGCGGCGCAGCTTCCCGCGCTTTGCCTGATGTTGCAACCAGGCGAGCCCGCTTACGGATGTGCCGGGGTCGTTAGGTAGATACCGACAAACACCAGCACCGTCCCCGCGCCCATCAGTGCGAAGGCGCCGGGAGCTCGAAGGCTCCCCTGGCGGTTGAGGGCAAGGCCGATCCCCATCGCCGCGAAGCCGGCCAGCGACAGGATATTCATCCCATAGAGAATTTCCTTGGTGAGCATTCCGGCCCCCGCACAGCTACCGCCGCCCCGCCGCCGATCGTTCACTTCGCGGGCGCGGGCAACGCCCCTATATTAGGAGCATGGCAGACAAATTTCCCGAGCCGCTCTCCGGCATGGTGGTGCCTCGCTTCGGCGAGGTCGCCACCTTCATGCGGCTGCCGATCGAGCGCGATCCCGCGAAACTCGACATCGCGATTGTCGGCGTGCCATGGGATGGCGGCACCACCAACCGGCCGGGGGCGCGGCATGGGCCCCGCGAGATCCGCAACATGTCGACGCTGATGCGCCGGGTGCACCATGTCAGCCTCGTTGCGCCCTATGAATTGTGCCGGGTCGGCGACCATGGCGACGCGCCGGTCAACCCGATCGACCTCGCCGATGCGATGAAGCGGATCGAGGCGTTCTATCTCCGGCTTCATGGTGCGGGCGCAGCGCCGCTGTCGGCCGGTGGCGACCATCTCGTCACCCTGCCAATCCTGCGCGCGATCGCCCGCGAGCGGCCGGTCGGGGTCGTCCATTTCGACGCTCATTCCGACACCAGCGACAGCTATTTCGGCGGCGAGAAATACACCCACGGCACGCCGTTTCGCCGCGCCATCGAGGAAGGCCTCATAGATCCTAAGCGGATGATCCAGATCGGCGTGCGCGGCTCGATTTACGATCGCGACGAGAAGGATTGGGCCTCAAGCGTCGGCATCCGCATCGTCCATATCGAGGAATTCTTCCGGCTCGGCCCCGAGGCGGTCATCGCCGAGGCGCGCCGCATCGTCGGCGACGGTCCGACCTACGTCACCTTCGATGTCGACGGGCTCGACCCCGTTTACGCGCCGGGCACGGGCACCCCCGAGATCGGCGGCTTCTCGACCGCCGAGGCGCAGCAGATGATCCGCGGCCTCGCAGGCCTTGACCTCATCGGCGGCGACGTCGTCGAGGTCGCGCCGCCCTTCGACCCCAGCGGCAACACCGCGCTCGTCGGCGCCACTATGATGTTCGAGATCCTCTGCGTGCTCGCTCCCGCCGTGCACCGCCGCAACAACCGCATGCGGCGGCTGTAGCAACCCCCTCTACAGCCCCAGGAGCACGGCGTCGAAGCGCGCGAACAATGCCGCTTCAGTGTAGGGTGCCGCCGTCAGCCGTGCCGCCGCCCCGAGCCGGGTGCGCAACTCGGCGTTGGCGGCGAGCATCGCGATCGATTGGGCGAGCATGCCGATGGCGCCGACGGGGTAGAGCAGGCAATTGTGGCCATGGCGCCACATGCCCTCGTAGACTGACAGATCCGATAGCAGCAACGGTCGCTCGAGCATCGCCGCTTCGAGGATCGTCAGCGGCTGCACCTCCGAGTTTGACGGCAGACAGAAAACATCCGCGGTCGCGAGCAGCCGAAGAGCGGCCGCGTTGTCGATCTCCCCGATCAGCTCGAAAATTTGCGGATTGGCCTCGATGATCCTCATGCAGTCATCCGGCAAGCTGAAGAGCTTGCCCGCGATGATGCAGCGTGCCGATGGATGTGCGTAGAGCATCATCGCCCGGATGAGATCCTCGTGCTTTTTGCGCGGATAAATGCTGCCGACCGAGACGATGCGGAACTCGGTGCTGGCGAAGGTGCGTGGACCCGGCGCCGTGATCGGCGGGATGCCGCCGGGAATGACAACGAAGCGGCTCTGGTCGTATTGGTAGATGAACGAGCGATAGATCGTGTCGCGCAGATGCTCGATCGGGAAGACCACGACGCTGGCCCGCGCAAAGGCCTCGCGCTGGGCCGGATCCCGCAGCAAATATTCGAGGCCGATCGAACCCTCGTGGATCCACCAGATCGTCTTGGTGCGGCCAGCGCAGGCCAAGAGCTGGGGTGCGGTCAACACGCTATTGCAGATGGCGAGATCGAAAACGCCGGAAAACGGCGGATCGAGCACGGTGAAACCGCGCTCTTGGTACATCGCCTTCACTGGCCCCGGCTCGGGAACCGCCGCGGAGGCGGTCACCTGGTGGCCCGAGTGTCGCAGATGTTCCGCGAGGCGCAGCAGGAGGCGCGACGCGCCGGTCAGCGTGTATTCGTAATTTACCAGCAGAATGTTCATCGCCTTCTGCCTCGACTGCGAATCGTGGCGCGGCTGCCCGTGCTCAGCCGCCGAGCGAGCGCGCGAGCGCCCAGGCCTGTTCGGCGAACGGGCGCGCCAGGCGTCCGACCTCGCTCGCCTCATGGCTCGCCGCGGTGCCCTCGATCGCGCGCTTGGCGATCCCTTGGACAATCGCGGCAATGCGGAAGAGGCTATAGACCATATAGAATTCCCAGGCTGCGACCCGCTCGCGCCCGGTGCGTCGGCAATAGGCCGCGAGGTATTCTGCTTCGTCCGGGATCCCGGCAGCGGCGAAATCGATGCCCGCGAGACCGCGGAACAGCTCCGGCGTCACTCGCCAAGTCATCGCGTGATAGGCGAAATCGGCGAGCGGGTCGCCAATCGTCGACAATTCCCAATCGAGGATGCCGATGATGCGCGGCTCGGTCTTGTGAAAGACGAGGTTGTCCATCCGGTAATCGCCGTGGACGATCGCCGGGGCGCCCTCTTCCGGAAGATGCTGAGGAAGCCAGTCGATGAGCGCATCCATCGCCGTGATTTTCTCGGTCTCGGAGGCGCGGTATTGCCGGCTCCAGCGCGCGATCTGGCGGCCCATGTAATTGCCCGGGCGTCCGAAATCGCCGAGCCCGACAGCTTCATAGTCGACGCTGTGCAATGCGGCGATGACGGCGTTCATCGAATCGAACATCGCCGCACGCTCGGCCGGCGACACGGCGGGCAGGTGCTGCTCCCAGAAGATGCGGCCGTCGAGAAATTCCATGACGTAAAAAGCGCTGCCAATGACGCTATCGTCGTCGCACAGAGCATGGACGCGGGGCACCGGCACCGGGGTCGCTGCGAGGGCGCGCATGACGCGGAACTCGCGGTCGACCGCATGCGCGCTGGGTAACAGCGGCCCGGGTGGCTTCCGCCGCAGCACATAGGCGCCGGAGTCGGCCAGGAGGCGGTATGTCGGGTTCGACTGTCCGCCGGTGAAGCGTTCGGCGAGAAGAGGCCCGCGGAACCCCTCGACGTGTCCGCGCAGCCACGCTTCGAGCCGGTCGAGGGGAAGATCGTGCTCAGCGGTCATTGCGAAGAGCCCAAAGGACGACGAAGCAATTTCGGCGGGATTGAGGCATAATCGGCGCGAGATTGCTTCGCTTCGCTTTCAATGACAATGGCGATCGCCTGGAAACTGCCGCGCTGCCTGGCCGCGCTACTCGGCATGGCGGCGCTGTTTGCGGCAATCGCGAACGCCGCGCAAGACGCACCGCCGGTTGCCGATCCGCCGGCGGGCGAGCTGTTGATCGCCTCGGCGGAGATCCAGGACCCGCGCTTCCAACACGCCGTGGTCCTATTGTTGCGCCACGACAGCACCGGTGCTTTCGGCATCATCATCAACCATCCGCTCGGCGAGCGCCCGCTCGCCGCCGTGCTGTCGGATGCGGACGGCAAGGACAACAAGGACAGCGCGATCGAGGGCACGATCCGGGTGTTTCTCGGCGGACCGGTCCAGACGGAATTGGGCTTTGTCGTCCACAGCGCCGATTACCGCCGCCCGCAAACCCTCGTCGTCAGCGCCGAATTGGCGATGACCGCGAGCCCGGAGGTGCTGCGCGACATCGCCGATCATCGGGGTCCGGCGAAATACCTCTTGGCGCTCGGCTATGCCGGGTGGGGCACGGGCCAGCTCGAAGGCGAGATCGCGCGCCGCGGCTGGTTCACCGCGCCCGCCGAGCCCGACCTCGTGTTCGACGCCGAGCGTAGCACGGTATGGGAGAAGGCCCTCGCCCGCCGCAGCCGCGAGCTGTGACCCCGGCCGGAACGCCTACAGCGCCTTCAGCATTGCATCGGCGCTGGAGACCTCGACCTGGCTTGGCACCTGCTCGACGTTGAGCGCCTTCACCGTGCCGTTCTCGACCAGCATCGAATAGCGCTTTGACCTTGTGCCGAGACCGGCGCGGCTCAAATCGATATCGAGCCCGACTGCGCGGGCGAAGTCGGCGCTGCCGTCGGCCAGCATCATCACCTTGTCGCCGACATTCTGCGCCTTGCCCCAGGCGCCCATCACCGCCTGGTCGTTGACCGAGATGCAGGCGATCGTGTCGATCCCCTTCTGTTTGAGCTCGGCCGCCTTCTCGACATAGCCCGGCAGGTGGCGCTGCGAACAGGCCGGGGTAAAGGCGCCCGGCACCGCGAACAGCACGACCTTCTTGCCGCCGAACAGTTCGTCGGTGGTCAGGTCCTTGGGGCCTTCCGCAGTCACGTATTTGAACGTCGTCGCCGGGATCTTGTCGCCAACCTGGATGGTCATGGGATCGTTCCTTGGGATTTCACTGGGCCGCGCGGCCATAGCGAGGCGGCCGGTGGCTCGGGGGACGCCACCGATAGCATAGCCTTGTGTGCCCGGTAAACGCCGCGCCGTGGCCGGCCGGCAACTGAGGGCGGCAGCGATCGGGCCGGCACGTCTTTTTTCTCCCCGATCCGGCTCGCGGGCTTATCTTGTGGCATTGCAGTGGAGAGCGCGATGGACTCACTAACCGGTCAACTTCTCGTCGCGATGCCGCAGATGATGGACCCGCGCTTCGCCCGTTCGGTCGTCTATATCTGCGCGCACAGCGGCAACGAGGGGGCGATGGGCCTGGTTGTCAACAAGCTCATGGCCTCGCTGACGATGGAGGAGCTCTTCACCCATCTGAAGCTGCAGCCGAGCGCAATCGGCCGCACCCGCCCGGTGCATTTCGGCGGGCCGGTCGAGCCCGGACGCGGGTTTGTGCTGCACAGCGCCGATTATCGCGAAGAGGCGACGCTGATGGTCGGCGAGGAGTTCGCGATCACCGCGACGCTCGAGATCCTCCGCGCGATCGGCAAGGGCGAGGGACCGCGCCGTTCGCTCCTGGCGCTCGGCTATGCCGGCTGGGCGCCGGGCCAGCTCGACGCCGAGATGCAGGCCAATGGCTGGCTCTCTGTCCCGGCCGATGCCGCTCTCGTGTTCGATGATGATTTCGACGCCAAATGGCAGCGCGCGCTGGCCAAGCTCGGCGTCGACCTGACCGCGCTCTCGACCGACGCGGGGCACGCGTGAGCCGCAACGGGGATGGATTTGTAGGGGACATCGAGCTTGTAGGCGATACACTGCAACCAAGCCTCCGGTAGAGACGCCAGGGTAGTGCTCAGTTGACCCTTTTCGTTGTACTTCCAAAAGAGGTTATCCGGGTTACGTGTCACCCAGCATGTATACGGTCCTGGAGCGAGTGCGACTGCGCCCTGACCTGCGGCGGGTTAAATGGCGACGAAAATTTCCGATAATTGATCCCAGCTGTGGATCACAATGACACCGACCCAGACAGCCGAGGAAACTACCCAAAGTCGCAGAAGCCCGCGTCGTAGATTTATTCGTTTTTCAGCCATTACCTTTGGAGGGAATCAGCGCCGCCAATCCTCGCGCAGGATCCCGAACAGCAAATGGTCCTGCCGCTTGCCGTCGATCAACAGATAGTTGCGGGCATAGCCCTCCTGCTGAAACCCGGTGCGCAGGAGGAGCGCGCGGCTCGGCACGTTGGTCGGCAGGCATGCGGCTTCCACCCGGTAGAGGCGCAGCCGGTCGAAGGCGAAATCGAGGACGAGCGGCAACGCCGCGCTCATGTAGCGCTGCTGCGCAAAGGGCTCGCCGATCCAGTAGCCGAGGCTCGCCGTCTCGGCGACGCCGCGGCGCAGATTGGAGAGGCCGATGCCGCCGGCCAGCGCCTCGTCATTGCGGAAAATGAAGAAATTATACCCCTGGTCGGTGCGCCAATCCTCGCCGTAGCGGGAGATCCGCGCGCGGAAATTGGCGCGGCTCAGCGCATCGGGCGGCCAGCTCGGCTCCCACGGCGTCAGGAAGTCGCGCGAGCGGGCCCGGAGGCTCGCCCATTCCTCATAATCGCCGCGCTCCGGCGGGCGCAGGAACACCCGCTCGCCGGCCAGCCGAAACGGCTCCGGCCGGGCGAGAAAGAGGCGGGGAAAGGTCTTGCGCTGCGGGGCCATCCTGTGTCCGGCCCCTCACGCAGCGAGCCGGGCGCGCAGCCGTTCGAAATCCTCGAGCTGCCCGACCGGGCCGAGCGCGGCCGGGGTCGGCGG
>JBARKH010000054.1:0-22636 GCA_049801295.1 Allostellaceae bacterium
GCGGGCGGTGCGCGCGACGTTGCTGACCTATTTCGCGCTCGTCTACGGGGCGACGATCGCCGCGCATATCGCCACGATCGGAGTGCCGCGCGCGACCTGGCTCGGCGCCGCGAGCCTCGTACCGCTCGCCTGGGCCGGAGGCCTCTTCGGCCGCTGGGTCGCCGACCGGCTCGGCAACGAGACTGCCGTCACACTGGCGATCCTGGTGCTGGGCGCCGCCGGCCTCTATACCCTCGCCGCGGCCGCCCGGGTCGCGATATAATAGGTGACTTCGCGAAAGGATCGATGCCGATGCCCATTATCGAGGAAATTCGCGCCGGTCACGACGACCTGACCGCATGGCGCCGCGACATTCACGCCCATCCCGAGCTCGGATTCGAGGAGGAGCGCACCTCCGACCTCGTCGCCGAGAAGCTCACCGCCTTCGGCATCGAGGTGCATCGCGGCATGGCCAAGACCGGGGTCGTCGGGCGCCTGCGGGTCGGCAACTCGTCGCGCACGATCGGATTGCGCGCCGATATGGATTGCCTGCCGATCCTGGAGGCCAACAGCTTTGCCCATCGCTCGCAAAACGCCGGCCGGATGCACGCCTGCGGCCATGACGGCCACACGACGATGCTGCTCGGAGCGGCGCGCCATCTCGCGCGGACCCGGGCATTCGACGGCACCGTGCATTTCATCTTCCAGCCGGCCGAAGAGGGGCTGGGCGGCGGCGCGGCGATGGTTAAGGACGGGCTCTTCGACGAGTTTCCGTGCGACGCGATTTTCGGCATGCACAACCGGCCGGGGCTGGCGATCGGCAAATTCCAGATCCGCCCGGGGGCGATGATGGCGGGTGGGGCGTTTTTCGACATCGCGATTCACGGCAAGGGCGCCCACGGCGCGCGGCCCGAAGCCGGGGTCGACCCGGTGCTGGTCGGCAGCCACATTACGACCGCGCTCCAATCGATCGTCGCGCGCAACGTCCGGGCGGTCGATACCGTCGTCGTCAGCGTGACCCAGATCCATGGCGGGGACGCCTACAATGTCATCCCCGAGCGCGCGGTCCTGCGCGGCACCGTGCGCTGCTTCAGCAATGCCTCGATGAGCCTCGTCGAAGAGCGCATGCGGGCCATCGCCGAGGGCGTCGCCCAGGCGTTCGGCGCCACCGCGAGCCTGGATTTTCGCCGGCTCTTCCCGCCGCTCGTCAATGATGCCGACGAGACCCGCTTCATCGCCGACACCGCGGCCGAATTGGTCGGCGAGGACAATGTCAACCGCAACAGCGGCCTCGTGATGGCGTCGGAGGATTTCTCGTTCATGCTCGAGCGGGTGCCCGGCGCCTATATGCAGATCGGCAACGGCGACGGCGAGGGCGGCTGCGAGGTGCACAACCCCGGCTATGATTTCAACGACGCCGCGCTGCCCTACGGCGCCGCCCTCTTCGTCCGCCTCGTCGAGCGCCGCCTGGCGCGGATGAGCGGCAACTAAGCACTCAGTTGCCGGGCTGCGAACGGACTGAGAAATAGCCGCCGATGTGGGATTATCTTCTTCATCGCCTGTTTGGTATCGGGGAGCCCCCGGGCGGTGCCCGGTTCGGCCCAGGCGTGGTGGGCCATACCACCTACGTTATAATCGCGTTGCTCGCAGCCTCCGTTGGAGTTGCTTGGGGCCTCGCGAAGGAGCCGTTACTCGCGCTTGGGGTAATTGGCATAATCGCATTCGTTGTGGTGATTTTTCTGGTTGGGACTTGGTGGTTCTCCCATGCCCACCCTGACCAGGCGGCGCTGGGTGGTAGCTATTGGTTTAGATTTCGGCAAATGCAATTCGAAACGAAGGATCAGACAGATGTGACGACGCTGACCCCAACATCCGATCCGCACAAGCCAATTCCGCCTCCGTTGCCGCAGATCTTGCCCCCTGAGGAACAAGACGAGCCAGAAGGTCCGACCCGATGACCACCCGCTTTCTGCACATAAGTTTTTCTTTCTGGGATGGTGATAACAGAGTTTCTCAACTCAAACCGATATTTAAGAAAGCACTAGATTGGTGCCGCTATGCTCCAAATTGTTGGATTGTTTATACATCATCATCCGCTGAACGCTGGTATGAGAGACTCCGGCCTTTTATCTCTGACGAGGATTGCCTGTTTATCGTCGAAATCAATCTTGATGAACGGCAGGGATGGTTAAGTCGTTCAACCTGGGATTGGTTGGATAAAGATCGCTCAAAGCGGGAGAAGGTTGGATGAGGATCTCCTTGCAGGGACAGCCCCGCGCCCGCTGCTCCGCCACTTCCGTCTTGCGCTCGGATACCGGGCGGGGGCACCGTATCGGCAGATTTCGTTCCGGGAGGAAATGATGGCTGAGATCGGTGTTGAGCTCGATTGTCTGGAAGGCATCAAGGTGGTGGATTTCACCCAGTTCGAGGCGGGGCCGTCGTGCACCGAAACTCTCGCCTGGCTTGGCGCCGAGGTCGTCAAGATCGAGAACCCGACGACCGGCGATCCCGGCCGCCGGCTGCAGCCTGGCAAGCCCGACAACGACCCCTGGTATTTCCACCAGTTCAACGCCAACAAGAAGTCGCTGACGCTCAATCTCAAATCGCCGCGCGGCCTCGAAATCGTCAAATCGCTCCTCAAACAGGCCGATGTCACGGTCGAAAACATGGCGCCCGGCACGATCGAGCGGCTGGGGCTCAGCTATGACGAGGTCAAGAAAATCAATCCCGGCATCATCTATTGCCGGGTCAAGGGGTTCGGCACCGGAAGCCCGTATGAAAAATCGCTCGCCTTCGACATGATCGCGCAGGCCGCCGGCGGCACGTTCAGTGTCACCGGCGAAGCCGGCCAGCCGCCAACCAAGCCGGGCCCCTCGTTCGGCGACACCGGCACCGGCATGCTGATGGCGATCAGCATTCTGGGCGCGCTCTACAAGCGCCAGAAAACCGGGCAGGGCCGCCGCCTCGAAGTCGCGATGCAGGACGCGATGATCCATTACATGCGCGTCCCCTTCTCGCGCACCCAGCAGAGCGGCAAGGCGCAGGAGCGCAGCGGCTACAGCCACTCGACCCCGGGCGGGCTGGTGCCCTCGGCGCTCTATCCGTGCAAGCCCGGCGGGCCCAACGATTACGTCTATGTGTTCTGCAGCCGCGCCAATGCCGACCACTGGCGGCGCCTCCTGAAGACGATCGGCCGCGAGGATCTAGTCGGCGACGAGCGCTACGACTCTGGCGCGGCGCGCAGCGAGCGGGCGTCCGAGGTTGACGAACTGATCGCCACCTGGACCCGCCAGCACACCAAGGAAGAGGCGATGAAGATCATCGGGGCGGCCGGCGTTCCGGCGGGCGCGGTCTTTGATACGCTCGAACTGATGAACGACCCCTCGCTCGTCGAGCGCGGCATCATGCAGACGATCGACCACCCGACGACCGGCAAAGTCAAGATGCCGGCCTGGCCGGTGCGCTTCGACGGGACGCCGCCCAAGGTGAAGCCCTCGCCGCTGTTGGGTCAGCACAATGCCGATGTGCTCGGCTCCTGGCTCGGCATGAAGCCCCAGGAGATCGACGCGCTGAAGGCCGAGGGAATCGTCTAGGAAGCGGGCGACCCCCGCACACCATCTTCTCAAGCAAGGAGCCTCGACATGAAGCTCTACTACGCCCCGGGCGTCTGCTCGATCGGCATCCACGTGCTGCTCGAGGAAATCGGCAAGCCCTACGATCTGGAAGCGGTGAATTTGCGCGAAGGGGCGCAATACCAGCCGCAATACACCGGGGTGAACCCGAAGTCGAAGGTGCCGACCCTGCAGCGCGACGATGGCTCGATCCTCACCGAGTTCCCGGTCATCGCCAACTGGCTGGCGCGGCAGAACCCGCAAGCCAAGTTGATCCCGCAGGATCTGGAGACCGAAACCCGCGCGATGGAAGCGATGGAATACGCCGTCGGCACGATGCACGGGCAGGGTTTTGCGCGCATCTTCCGGCCGGGCAATTTCGGGCCGCCCGAAGCTGAGGACCAGGTCAAGGCCCGCGGCCGCGAGATGGTCGAGAAGGGGTTTGCCGTCCTCGACAAGGCGCTCGCCGGCAAGAACTATCTCGGCGGCAACGAGCTCTCGGCCGCCGATACGGCGCTGTTCTATGTCGAGTTCTGGGCCGCCGGCCGCCTCAACATGAAACTGCCGGCCAATTGCGCCGCGCACTACGAGCGCATGAAGGCGCGCCCGGCGGTGCAGCGGGTGATGAAGCAGGAAGGGCTTGTTTGAGCGAGCCGGCCAGGGAAGGGAGACCTACACGGTGACCGAGCAATCCGACACCGCCAACGCCGCGATGCGGCGCTATTGGAACGAGGTTGCCGGGCCGCGCTGGGTGGGGCTCGGCGGTGCGCAGGAGGCGCGAAACGTCGAAGTTGCCCAGATGCTTCTCGAAGCGGCGGCGGCCAAATCCGGCGAGCGGGTGCTCGATGTCGGCTGCGGCACCGGCGCGACCCTCATCCCGTTCGCCGCCGCGGTCGGGCCGCAGGGCCACGCCACCGGGGTCGACATCGCCGCGCCGATGCTGGAGCGCGCGCGCGAACGGGTGGCCGAGCAAGGGCTGAAGAACGTCACCCTCCTACAGGCCGATGCGCAGGTGCATGACTTCGCACCGGCGAGTTTCGATCTGGTGACGTCGCGCTTCGGCGTGATGTTTTTCGCCGACCCTACGGCGGCTTTCAGCAACCTCTGCGGTGCGCTGCGCCCCGGCGGGCGGCTCTGCATGGCGGTGTGGGCGGCGATCGCGGAAAACGTGCACCGCAGGATCCCCTTGGATATAGCGGTGCGGCGCCTCGGTCCTCCCTCGCCCCAGCCGCCCCATGCGCCCGATGCGCAGGTGTTCGCCGACAGCGACTATTTCCGCAGCGTTCTCACCGCGGCCGGGTTTGCCGACATCGCCATCGAGCCGAAACGCTTTCACGTCGTCGGCGCGTCGGTCTCGGGCATGGCCGATAATGTCGTGCTGTTCGGCGCGATCCAGCGGCTTCTCGACGAAAAACAGGCCGACGCCGCGACCCGCCAGGCGATCGTCAAGGAAACCGAGGCGGCCTTTGCCGCGTACGCCGCGCCCAGCGGCGAAATCCGCCTGCCCGGAACCTTCCTCCTGGCCACCGCGCGCCGGCCGAGATAATGACGCCCGCGTCACGATCGGCGCCCTTTAGCGAGAATCCATTCCGATGAGGATCGATCAAGCGGTCAATATCGAAGACCTGCACCAGATGGCGAAGCGGCGCCTGCCGAAGATCGCCTTCGACTTCATCGAGGGCGGGCTCGAGGACGAGCGCGGGCTGGAGCGCAATACCTCGGCCTTTCACAAGCACCAGCTGTTGCCGCGCTATCTGGTCGACGTGTCGATCCGCGACCAGTCGCAGACCATTTTCGGCCACAAATTTTCCAGCCCCTTCGGGATCTCGCCCACCGGCGGCGCGGGCCTCTTCCGCTACGGCGGCGACCTGATGCTGGCCGAGGCGGCGCACGAAGCCAACATCCCCTACATCATGTCCGGCGCCAGCAACGACTCGATCGAGGCCGCCGGGCGCATCGCCGGCAGCAACGCGTGGTACCAGCTTTATGCCGCGAAGAAGCGCGAGATCAACGCCGATCTGATCAAGCGCACGACCGATGCCGGGCTCGGCGCGCTGGTCTTGACCGTCGACACCCCGGTCGGGTCAAAGCGCGAGCGCAACATCAGGAACGGCTTTGCCAACATCCGCGGCGGCCTCTTTCAGGCGCTGAGCCTGAAGCCGGCGATATTGATCGAGGCCTTGAGCCACCCCGGCTGGATCGTCGAATACCTGAAGCGCGGCGGCGGCACGCCGATGCTCCAGAACTGGCAGCCCTATGCGCCCCCCGGAGCAAACGCCGAGGAGGTCTATAAGCATGCGTCCTCGGTGCGCCCGTTCAACGCGCAGACCTGGCGCGACCTGGAGAATTATCGCCGCCTCTTCCCGCGCACCCTGATCGTCAAGGGGATCATGAGCCCGGCCGACGCGCAGCGTGCGGTTGACGTAGGCTGCGACGGGATCCTCGTGTCCAACCACGGCGGGCGTCAGCTCGATCAGGCACCGGCCTCGCTCGACGTGCTCCCGGCGATCAAGCAAGCGGTCGGCGACAAGGTGACGATCCTCCTCGATAGCGGCGCTCGGCGCGGCGCCGACATTCTGATTGCGCTATGCCTCGGCGCCGATTTCTGTTTCTTCGGCCGGCCGACGCTATACGGCGCCGCGGCCGGCGGCCTGCCCGGGGTCAAGAAGGCGGTCGACATCTTCCGCGGCGAAATAGATCTCGTCATGGGCCAGATCGGCTGCCCGAGCCTCAACGAGCTTGGCCCCGACTTCCTGTGGCACGACGACTGGGCACGCAACCGCTGATCGATCGCCATGCCGGCCAGTCCAACCAGGCTCATTGTCGCGCTGGCGCTGGGTCTTTTCGCTTGGCCGCTCCCATCCGACGCGCAGCAGACCGCGAGGCTCGCGCGTGTCGGCATCCTGTCGGACGAAAGCCCGTCGCAAAAGACGCTGTTCGAGGTGGGGGTCGTCAAACGGCTGCGCGATCTCGGCTACATCGAAGGGCAGAACATCGCCTTCGAGCGCCGTTACGCGGACGGGAAATTAGAGATTCTTCCAGTTCTCGCCGCCGAGCTGGTCCGGCTTCGGCCGGAGGTCGTCCTCGCCATCGGTACGCCGGCGGCGCGCGCGGCGAAGAGCGCAACTCAGACGATCCCAATCGTGTTCGCCCGGACCGCCGATCCGATCGGCTCCGGCCTCGTCTCAGCGCTGGCGCGGCCTGGGGGGAATCTGACCGGTCTGAGCGATCAGATGGTAGAGACCGGCGCCAAGCGACTGGAATTGCTGACCACCGCCGTTGCCAACGTCAAGCGCGTGGGTGTCCTGTGGAATTCGGACTACCCCCCCAATAGCTCCGAAGTCAAAGAGCTCGAGCAGGCGGCTCCGTCGTTGAACCTGCAGCTCATTCCCGTCGACGTGCGGGGCCGAACGAACTTGACCCCGCGTTCCGCGCATTGGTGGAGCAGCACGCCGACGCCGTGATCGTGGTGGCCGGCCCCATCTTTGCCGAGCATGCGCAACAGCTGGCTGACCTGGCTGCAAAGGCGCGGCTCCCGGCGATGTTTTTCATTCGGGCGTTTGTCGAGTTAGGGGGCCTGATGTCATACGGAGTGGACAATGCTGCCACGTTCCGGCGCGCCGCGGCCCTGATGGATAAAATTCTGAAGGGCGCGAAGCCGGCCGACATTCCGGTCGAACAGCCGACTAGTTTCGAGCTGGTGATCAACCTCAAGACCGCCAAGACGCTCGGACTGACTATCCCCCAGTCGTTCCTCCTGCGAGCCGATGAGGTCATCGAGTGAATATCGTCGGCGCCCTCGGCATCGCGGTTGCGCCGCCCTGAGGGATTGCCGCAGCCTGGCCGAATAGGTCATGCTGACGTCGGATCCGGCAATTTTACGAGCACCAGTCCGATGAGGATCGAGGACGCGGTCAACATCGAAGATTTGCACCAGATGGCGAAGCGCAAGCTTCCCAAGATCATGTTCGACTACATCGAGGGTGGGGTCGAGGACGAGCGCGGGCTGGAGCGCAATGGCGCCGCCTTTCACAAGCATCAGCTGTTGCCGCGCTATCTGGTCGACGTCTCGACGCGCGACCAGACGCAGACGATCTTCGGGCGCACCTATGCCAGCCCCTTCGGCATCTCGCCGACCGGCGGGGTTGGCCTCTATCAGCGGCGCGGCGGCGAGATGCTGCTCGCCGAGGCCGCGGCCGAAGCCAACATCCCCTACATCATGTCGGGCGGCAGCAACGCCTCGATGGAGGAGGCCGCGCGCATCGCCCCGGACAACACCTGGTTCCAGATGTATGCCGCCAAGGACATGGCCGTTACCGATGCACTGGTCGGCCGCGCCCGCGACAACGGGCTTGGCGCCCTGGTGCTGACGGTCGATGTGCCGGTGCACCCCAAGCGCGAGCGCAACTGGCGCAACGGCTTTGCCAATGTCCGCGCCGGCGGCGTCTTAGAGGCGGCGATGAAGCTGAAGCCGTCGATCGTCCTCGAAGCCCTGAGCCACCCCACCTGGGTCTATGATTACGTCCGGCATGGCGGCGCGCCGACCCTCGGCAACTGGGTGCCGCACGCCGGCGACGGCGCGACAACTGAAGAGGTGATCCGCTTCGGGCGCACCCAGACCCCGGCGGCGGCGCAGACCTGGAAGGATCTCGAACGCTATCGCCGCCTCTTCCCGCGCCCGCTGATCGTCAAGGGGATCCTCAACCCCGCCGACGCGGTGCGCGCCGCCGAGATCGGCTGCGACGGGATCATCGTGTCGAACCATGGCGGGCGCCAGCTCGACCAGGCGCCGGCCTCGCTCGACGCCTTGCCGGCGATCAAGGCGGCCGTCGGCGACCGCATGACGGTGATGCTCGACAGCGGCGCGCGGCGCGGCGCCGACATCCTGATTGCGCTCTGCCTCGGCGCCCAGTTCTGCTTCTTCGGCCGGCCGACCCTCTACGGCGCGGTCGCCGGCGGGTTGCCCGGCGTCAAGAAGGCGATCGACATCTTCCGCGGCGAGATCGACCTCGTAATGGGTCAGATCGGCTGCCCGAGCCTCGGCGAGCTCGGCCCCGACTTCCTGTGGCACGACGACTGGCCCCGCAACGCCTGACCGAGGGCCGTCGGCGGCGCGCGCCCGGCTAACGCTCCCTCGTAAGCGGAAACGAAAGGAAGGGGGACCCCCAGCTTCTCCAGAATTCCCCCGTGCGCTCGGCATGGCGGTTGCGACGCCGTGACGGTTGTCGGCGGTGCTCGGAACCCGCATTGTCGCTGATCGATTTGGCACTTTTTAGCGAGAACCCCCTCCGATGAGGATCGACCAGGCCGTCAATATCGAAGATTTGCACCGCATGGCGAAACGGCGGCTGCCCAAAGTCGCCTTCGACTTCATCGAGGGCGGGCTCGAGGACGAGCGCGGGCTCGACCGCAATACCGCCGCCTTCCACAAGCACAACCTCCTGCCGCGCTACCTGGTCGACGTTTCCAAGCGCGACCAGTCGCAGACGATCTTCGGCCGCACCTATGCGAGCCCCTTCGGCATCTCGCCGACCGGCGGCGCCGGCCTCTTCCGCCGCGGCGCCGACATGATGCTGGCCGAAGCGGCGGCCGAGGCCAACATCCCCTACATCATGTCCGGGTCGAGCAATCAATCGCTGGAGACCGCGGCACGGGTCGCCCCAGACAACGCCTGGTACCAGCTTTACGCGGCGAAGGACGGCAAGATCTCGGAGGATCTGATCCGCCGCACCGCCGATGCCGGCCTCCAGGCGCTGGTGCTGACCGTCGATGTGCCGGTGCATTCGAAACGCGAGCGCAACATCAGGAACGGCTTTGCCAACATCCGCGGCAACTGGATGCGCGCCGCCTTAAGCCTCAAGCCGTCGCTGCTCGCCGAGGCGCTGACCCACCCGGGCTGGGTCGCCGAATACATCCGCCACGGCGGCACCCCGGCGCTGGAAAACTGGCTCCCCTACGCCGGCACCGAGGCAAGTGCCGAGGACACCGTCAAGTTCAACCGGGCGCAGGTCCCGGCGCACGCGCAGACCTGGCGCGACCTCGAGAAATACCGCCGCCTCTTCCCGCGCACCCTGATCGTCAAGGGGATCATGCATCCGGCCGACGCGGTGCGCGCCGCCGAACTCGGCTGCGACGGGGTCATTGTGTCCAACCATGGCGGGCGCCAGCTCGACCAGGCGCCGGCCTCGCTCGATGTGTTGCCGGCGGTGAAGGCCGCGGTCGGCGACCGCATGACGGTCATGCTCGACAGCGGCGTGCGGCGGGGCGCCGACATCCTCATCGCCATGTGCCTCGGGGCGCAGTTCTGCTTCTTCGGCCGGCCGACCCTTTATGGCGCGGTCGCCGGTGGGCTGCCCGGGGTCAAGAAGGCGGTCGACATCTTCCGCGGGGAGATCGACCTCGTAATGGGCCAGATCGGCTGCCCGAGCCTAAACCACCTCGGCCCCGATTTCCTGTGGAACGAAGAGTGGCCGCGCAACCAGTGAGGGCTTCCCGGATCAGCGCGACCCGTTAGCGCGGGATCGTTTCGGATTGAACCACCCAACCGTCGCCCCCGCGAAAGCGGGGGTCCAGGGGGGAGGCGATCGAACGGTCGCCCTGGGTCCCCGCTTTCGCGGCGATGACGATTCAGTATGAATAGACAACGCTCGGTGACCGTTCCATGATCCGCGCATGCGCAGCCGTCGGCGGATGCATTACCGCGAGGACCCTGCCCTGGCGGTGGATCAGCTGCTGCAGGCGGGCGCTCGGCGAGGGGTTCATGGCGGCGGCCTCGCACTCAGGCGATGAAGCGGTCGATCTTACGATAGCGGAAACGCCAACTCCCGCCCGCTTTGACCATCCGGTCGGCATAGGCGCCGCCCGATCCGATCTTCGGGCCCTCGGGGCTGTTCTGCACCACGGTCCAGTTGGAGCGCACCTCGGCCTTCTCGCCGTCGAGGGTGATCGCGATGTTGGTTACCAGATGAACGGCGCGCGGCCGGTTGTCGCCGGCTTTCGCGCGGATGTCGCGCGCCAGGCCAGCGATTGCGGCGCGCCCGGAAGCGGCGCCAAAGGCGGTGTCCCAAGTGCCGTCCTCGGTGAACAAGGCCGCCATGTCGTCATAGCGTCCGCCGTCGAGCGCGAAGCAATATTCGGCCAGAACCTCGCGGATGGCGTCCTTTTCCTCGATCGCGGTCGGCATCGGCATTTCTCCCAACATGGCTCATGCCACACTGTAGCCGTTGCCCAGCGAAGACGGCTAGATTGCGAGCAGCATCGATGGTGAGCCTTTTAGGGGAGCGTTGCCATGGCCGCATCCGCCGCGAACCGGGTGGCGCTCTATGCCAGCGTCGGGCCGGAGCTGACCCATTACGAGGTCGATGTCGAGGGCGCCCGGCTCACGCGGCACGGCACAGTCTCGCTGCCAGCCAATGTGCACTACGCCTGGCCGCACGCCTCGCGCCGGTTCCTCTATGTCGCATCGAGCGACAGCGCGTCGGGGGTCGGCGGGTTCGTCGGCCGGAACCATCATGTGAGCGCGCTCGCCATCGATCCCACCACGGGTGCGCTCAGCTCGCACGGCGCGCCGATCGCGCTGCCGACCCGCCCCATCCACATGACGACCGACATCCCCTCCGAATACATCCTGGTGGCGTTCAGTAATCCGAGCGGGCTCTGCGTCTACCGGATCAACTGCGACGGGACCCCAGGCGCCGAAGTCGGCCAGCCGGAGGCGGTCTATCCCGGGATCTATGCCCACCAGGTCCGGGTCCGCGGCGACAACAAGAAGGTCATCCTGGTATCGCGCGGCCATGACGCGGCAGGGGCCAAGCCCGAGGAACCGGGCGGGCTCCAGGTCTTCGATTTTCATAACGGCCACCTGACCGCCCAGGTGTCGATCGCACCCAATGGCGGGTATGGATTCGGACCGCGGCACCTCGATTTCCACCCGACCCAGCCCTGGGTTTATGTGTCGCTGGAGCGCCAGAACCGGCTCGACGTCTTCGCCTTTCACGATGAGACGCTGCTCGCAGTGCCGGTGTTCCAGAAGGGCACCCTCGCCGAGCCCGATAATATCCGCGGGCGACAGGCGGTCGGCACCGTGCATGTCCATCCCAGCGGCCGCTTCGTCTATGTCGCCAACCGCGCCTCCTCGACCACCGACATCGCCGGCGAGCGAGTGTTCGCCGGCGGGGAAAACACCCTCGCCGTCTTTGCGATCGACCCGCTGACGGGCGAACCCAACCCGATCCAGCACGTCGACACACGCGGCATCCATTGCCGCACCTTTCACATCGATCCCTCCGGGCGGCTCCTCGTCGCGGCACATATCATGGGGCTGAGGGTCAGGGACGGCGGCACGACCCGGATGGTCCCCGCGTGTCTGTCGCTGTTCCGCATCGCTGCCGACGGCAAGCTCGATTTCGTGCGCAAATACGAAGTCGATGTCGGCGACCGCACGATGTGGTGGATGGGCATGGTGGGGCTTTAAGGGAGACCAAGCCGTGGATAAAGTAACCGAGACGGACGTCTACGCGACCGCGAAGCGCGTGCTGCCGGGCGGCACCTTCGGCAATTTTTCGGCCGAGGTGGTGATCCGCGAGGGGAAGGGCGGCCGGGTATGGGACGAAGAGGGCAAGGAATACGTCGATTTCCTCTTGGGCTCCGGGCCAATGCTGGTCGGCCACGCCCACCCCGAGGTGACCGAGGCGGCGCAGGCGCAGATCGCCCGCGGCACCACCTTCTTCGCCAACAACCGGCTCGGGATCGAATTGGCCGAGACGATCGTCGAGGCGGTGCCGTGCGCCGAGCAGGTGCGCTTTGTCTCATCGGGCAGCGAAGCCGACCTTTATGCGATGCGTGCGGCGCGCGCCTTCACCCGGCGCGACAAGATCCTCAAATTCGAGGGCGGCTATCACGGCATGAGCGATTATTCGCTGATGAGCCTGGCGCCAAAGCGTTCGGGCAATTTCCCGGCGGCGGTGCCGGATTCGGCCGGCATCCCGAAAAGCGTGCGCGACGACATGCTGATCGCCCCGTTCAACGATGCCGAGGCGGTCGCCGATCTGGTGCATGAGCATAAGGACGAACTGGCCGGGGTGATCGTGGAGCCGTTCCAGCGCATCATCCCGCCGGAACCCGGCTTCCTCGCGGCGTTGCGCAAGATCACCGCCGACAATGGCATCCCCCTCATCTTCGACGAGGTCGTCACCGGCTTCCGCCTCGCTTACGGCGGCGCCCAGGAATATTACGGCGTGGTGCCGGACCTGTGCACGCTCGGCAAAGTGATCGGCGGCGGGTTTCCGCTCGCGGCGATCGCCGGGCGCACCGAGATCATGAAGCATTTCGACCGCGCGAAGGTGGGCGATGAAAATTTCCTCGTGCAGATCGGCACCCTCTCGGGTAATCCGGTCGCCGCGGCGGCCGGGCTCGCGACCTTGGCGATCCTCAAGCGCCCCGGCGCCTACGAGCGGATCCACGCGACCGGCAAGGAGCTGATGCGAGCGCTCGGCGACTTGCTGAAGGGCGCCGGTATCCCGGCGCAGATCAGCGGCGAGCCGCCGCTTTTCGATGTTGTGTTCAGCCCCGAAAAGGTGCGCGACTATCGCACGACCCTCGCCGGTGACGCCGACCTTATGCGCCGCTTCAACGCGCTTCTGCGCGAGCGCGGCATCTTGAAGGGCGAGTCGAAATACTACATCTCGCTCGCCCACACGTCCGAGGACATTGCGTTCACAATCGGCGCGTGGAAGTCCGCGATCAAGGAACTGCAATAATTGTTGTCGTCCCGGCGGAAGCCGGGACCCATCGTTGCGCAAGGCCAGAATCGCTCGCGTGCAAATCGGACCGAAAGTGCCAGCTGACGCGTGGATCCCGGCCTTTGCCGGGATCACGGTTGCGGGGCTCGCGCGTTGCAAGCCCCCCCATTCTGCCGCGCGTCAATCCGCGAAGAACACCAGCGTCCTGACCTCGATGCTTTCGCGCGTCGGGGCGTCTGCTGGCGTTTCCGGGTCGTCGAAGGCGCCATGCGCGGAGAACCGCGCCGCGCCCGAGCGTGCCGAATCGAAGCAGCGGATCAGCACGGCTTCGTCGGCCTGCATCTGCGGGAAATAATACCAGCGCTGCGCCGGGTTGAAGGTGACCGCATAGGTTTCGCCGGTGCGGTCGGGATAGCGCAAATCGGAGGCGACGAGGTTCTCTTGCGCGAGCGTCTGCGCGTCGCATAACGCGAGCGGCGAGCGCAGGAGGGGCCCGCGGATCGGCCGCCACAAATTGATCTCGGCGAAGCGGTGCTTGAGCAATTCCTCGGCCTCCACACCCATCAGGTCGCGCACCCGCTGCGGCGCGGATTTCGCCGTGTAGTCGTTGTGGACGCGGCTTGCCGGCAGCTTTATCGGGTTGCCCTTGGCCGAGAGGGCGGCGTTGCGCGCGATGTGGTCGAAGGCGACGACCCGCTTGGCCCCGGTCGCCTCGCGGATAATCCGCTCGCATTCGGCGTAATAGAGCGAGGTCACCTCTTGGTCGTCATAGAGATTGGTCGCCGCGGTCGGGCGGCGCAGCAGCACGAAACCCTCGCGGTCGAGCGACAGGCGGTCGTTGACGGCGCGCGCGTCGAGCACCGTGATCTGGTGGGTTTCTTCCCGAGTGTTGCGCGGCGGCACCCCCGGCGGCGGCTCGTAATTGTAGGAATAGGGCTTTTCCGCCATCTTCTGGGTGAAGTTGATCGGGGCGACGACGCCCTTCAGTTCCGCGATTGCCAAGCCGTCCATGGAACCCTCCGCCTTCGGATAGTGCGCGCGACGATAACGCATCTCTGCTGCCAATGAGATAGGTATCGCCGCGCAGCGGTCAAACGCCAGGAGCGAATGGGAGGCATGATGCGATTTTGCGAGGACGCTTGGCAGCGCACCGCAGCGTTGCGCGCGGCGATCCACCAATTGCCGTTTAACACCGAGCTGGCTGCCGGCACGCTCGCCCCCGAGCGATTCCGCTTTTACATCACGCAGGACGCGCTCTATCTGGCTCAATATTCGCGCGTCCTGTCGCTGGCGGCGGCAAGGGCGCCCGACACGGCGAGCTCACAGATTTTCGGCCATTCCGCGCTCGGCGCGATCGCTGTCGAGCAGCGCCTCCACGAGCATTACCTGCGCGAGTTCGGGGTCGAGCCCGCTGCGGTTGCCGCCGCCAAGCCGGAGCCCGATTGCCTTGCCTATACGAGTTTTCTCCTCGCCACCGCCCATCAGCAGCCTTGGGAGGTGCTGGTCGCGGCGCTATTGCCGTGCTTCTGGATCTATTGGGATGTCGCCAGCGCGATCACCCGTGGCGCGGCGCCGAACAATCGGTATCAGGCTTGGATCGACACCTATGCCGACCAGGCGTTCGGCGAGGCGGTCGCCCGCGTCATCGCCATCACCGACGAGGCCGCCGCGGCCGCGACGGTGGAGCGGCGCGCTTCTATGCTGGCCGCTTTTGCCCGCTCGGCTCAGTATGAATGGCTGTTCTGGGATGGCGCCTATCAAAAGCGCGGCTGGCCCACATTCGAATAGAGGAAACCCGAAATGGCTACGAACGCGAAAATCGCGGTCATCACCGGTGCCGGCAGCGGCATCGGCCGCGCCTCGGCGCACGCCCTGATCGAGGCGGGCTGGAATGTCGTTCTCGCCGGGCGGCGCCGCAACATGCTCGAAGAAACTGCCGTGCTTGCCCAGGCGTCGCCGCCGCGCACGCTGGTCGTGCCGACCGATGTCTCCGACCCCGCATCGATCGCCGCGCTGTTCGAGGCGGTTAAACGGACCTACGGCCGCATCGACCTCCTGTTCAACAACGCCGGGATCAGCACCCGCGGCATCCCGTTCGAGGATCTGACGTATGAACAATGGATGGGGGTGGTGCAGGTCAATCTGACCGGCTCGTTCCTGTGCGCCCAGCACGCTTTTCGCATGATGAAGGAACAGGATCCGCGCGGCGGCCGCATCATCAACAACGGCTCGGTCTCGGCCCATGTGCCGCGGCGCAACTCGACCCCTTATGTCGCCACCAAGCACGCGCTGACCGGCCTCACGCGCTCCCTATCGCTTGATGGGCGTGGGCTCGACATCGCCTGCGGCCAGATCGACATCGGCAACGCCGCGACCGAGCGCAACACCGACACCTCGGTCGGCCGGCTGCAGGCCACGGGCAAGGTCGAGGCGGAAGCCCGCATCGATGTTCGTCACGTCGCCAACGGCGTCGCCTACATGGCGAGCCTGCCCTTGGACGCCAACGTCCAGTTCATGACCGTGATGGCGACCAAGATGCCCTATATCGGGCGGGGGTAGGGCCTACACTCCGTATCGCTTCCGCCAAGCGAGGCCCTCGACGGTATCGCCGAGCGGAGTGTATTCGCAACCGACCCAGCCGGCGTAGCCGAGTTCGTCGATGCGGCGGAAGACGTATTCCCAGCCAACTTCGCCGGTGCCCGGCTCGTGGCGGCCGGGGACGTCGGCCAATTGCATGTGGTCGATCGCCGGCATCAGCTGGGCGAGCCGCGTTGTCACGTCGCCCTGCGCGGTCTGGCAATGGTAGATATCGAATTGCAGCCCGAGCCGGTCGCGCCCGATCGCCGCGGCGATGGCCGCGCCCTGCTCCTGGGTGGCGAGGAGGTAGCCGGGCGCGTCGCGCGGGTTCAACGGCTCGATGACGAGCTTGACGCCGGCCGCGAGCCCCTTCTCGCCGGCCCAGGCCAAATTATTGGCGTAGAGCGCGAGCGCGGTATCGCGAGCGAGGCCGGCCGGCGGCACCCCGGCCATCACGTGGATGCACGGGCAGCCGAGCGCCACCGCATAATCGAGCGCGAGGGCGACGCCGTCGCGGAAATCAGATTCGCGCCCCGGTAGGCAGGCAAAGCCGCGTTCGCCCGCGGCACGATTGCCGGCCGGGCTGTTGATCAAGACCTGGGTGAGGCCGGCGGCGCCGAGGCGGGAGCGCAATTCCGCGGCCGGATATTCATAGGGCGAGGCGAACTCGACCGCGGTGAAGCCGGCGCGCGCCGCAGCGTCGAAGCGCTCGAGGAACGGAATATCCGGGAACAGGAACCCCAGGTTGGCACTAAAGCGCGGCATCGCTTTTACACCTTCAAGACTTCGGCGCCGGCCCCGGCTTCCAGTTCGCAGGCATTCACCGTCATGCACAAGAGGCTGTAATAGCCGATCGCCGTGGTGAGCTGGACCAGCTGGTCGTTGCCAAAGCGGGCCTGCATCGCCTTGAAGGCCGCGTCGTCAACCCGGTGTTTGCGCAAGAGCGTCCGGGTGAACTCGATGATCTGCGCGTCCTCGGCCGGGATGCCGCGCGAATGGTTGTCGCGGATCGCTGCGATCGTCGTCTCGGGGACGCCCTGGCGGCGCGCCCCGCCGGTCTGCGCCCCCCACACGTACATCGCCTCGTATTCGCGCGCGACCGTCATCGCCGCCAGCACCCGGACGCGCATGTCGAGCTCGCCCTCGAAGCGCACATAGGCGCCGAGATGCGCGACCCGCTCGGCGACGGCCGGCGAATGCAGGAACATCGTGAACGGGCCCTGCACCGCGCCGCGGCTCGCGACGATGCTGTCGAAGATCGCATGGTCCTTGGCCGCCACCTGGTTCTTGGCGGTAATCGAGGGGAGCCTTGCCATCTGCGTTTCCTCCAGGCGGTCGCCGTTCAATTTATTCGCCGGGAGCATACGGGCAACAGGGCCCTGCCGCAAAGGTCGCGGAGCGCTGATGGCCGCCTTCCACGGGCGATTGCCTCGCGCGGCTCCCGGCCGCTTTCGAGCGAGATCCCGCCCTGATCCCTTCAGATCATGCGTTTAAACTTAATGCTTTAGAAACGTAATAATTATGCAATCCCGGTGCAACGCGCCCGCCATACGCCGGTGCTAGTCGAGGCACGGTTTAGGAAAATTCAACCCAAAAAAGGAGCGTTGCATGAAACGGACATTTGTCGCCCTCGCCGCCGCGGCAGCCATGGCAGCCGGCACGGCTCAAGCCGACGAAAAAGGGACGTTCGGGCGGCTGGACCACGTGTTTCTCATCATCATGGAAAATCAGACCGACACCGACATTCTCGGCAATGCCAATGCGCCATTCATCAATGCTTATGCGAAGGTAGCCAATCGGGCCACCAAATACTTCGCTGTTGGGCACCCAAGCGCCCCGAACTATCTCGAAATCATCGGGGGCTCCAATTTCGGTCTGACCGACGATTTCTGGCCGAACTGGGTCAATACCGGCTGCATCGACAACGCGCCAAACAGCACCGGCTGCGTGAATTCATTCACCCCGATTGCCGCTGCCGGCCTCGACAACCCGGTGGTCGCGACGGCGAAGACCCCGAACGACTGCAACGGTCAGATCACTCTCACC
Source organism: Allostellaceae bacterium (assembly GCA_049801295.1). Lineage (GTDB taxonomy): Bacteria > Pseudomonadota > Alphaproteobacteria > ATCC43930 > CGMCC-115725 > DATARH01. The sequence goes on from JBARKH010000054.1 coordinate 17,954, forward strand.
ACCACGCCGGTCGCCAACAACTGTGCGCTCTATGACTACCCGGCGAAGGTTTTTACGCCCAAGTCGATCGCCGATCAGCTGGTCGCTCGGCAAAAGTCGTGGAAGACCTATCAGGAAAGCCTGCCGATCGTCGCGCCGGGCGTCTTCGGCGTCAATTACGCCGACGGCGCGTTCTCCAATCTGAGCCCGGCCGCTGTCTTCGCGCCCGGTCCGATCCAGAAGCTCTATGCGGTGAAACACGACCCGTTCGCCTATTTCCGAAACATCGAGCTCGACGAGGATGACGAACTCGGCCTCGCGCAAGTGAAGGATTTCGATGGCACCGATGGGCTTTGGGCCGACCTCCAATCACCCGAAAAACTGCCGAACCTCATGGTCATCGTCCCGAACCAGTGTCATGACATGCACGGCTTTGTTTCCGGCGGCACGCCGATCTGCTCGGCGGCCACGACGGCCGAGAGCGCGTTCCTGATGTCCGTCGGCGATGTGGGGGTTGAGAAGCTCGTCAAGGGGATCAAGGCATCCGATTCCTGGAAAGAGGGTCGCAACGCCATCGTGCTGGTGTGGGACGAGAACGACTTCTCGAACGCGGCCAATAGCGTCGTCATGCTGGTTGAAACCAACTACGCGCCGAATGGCCGGGTGAGCAACACCCCGTACGACCACTTCTCGCTGCTGCGGACGCTGGAGGCGGGCTTCGGTCTGCCATGCCTCAACCATGCCTGCGATGCGACGTCGAAGGTGATGAACGACATGTTCGGTGGGTGAGGACCGGGATGATGCCGAGTGTCACCGCGCCAGCAATTCGCGGATCGCGGCGTCGATGAAGCTCGCGTCCTTGGGGTTGAACACGGGGTTGCCGGCGCGGTGGCCCCAGATCGAGGGGATCGGGCGCAATTCGGCCCGGGGCATGCGGGCGACCTCGCGGCGGTTGTCCTCGACGGTGAAATAGTGGTCGGTCTCGCACGGCATCACCATCGCGTCCGCGGTGATGCCGGCGAGCGCCTTGTCGAGGTCGCCCCCGTAAAGCTCGTTGGCGCTGATGTCGGCGTGCTGCCAGGTCCACAGCATGGCGAGGAGATCGTTGGCGTCGCGGCGGCGGAAATTCGCCTCCCAGCTGCCGACGAGGAAGTCCTCGAGCGAGGAAAAGCCGATGCGGCGCCACACCTCCTCGCGGTAGAAGGCCTGGGAGAGGCCCCAGCCCGCATAGACCCGGCCCATCGCCTGAAAGCCGCGCACCGGCTGGGTCGCAAACCAGCCGTCCTGCCACGCCGGGTCGGCGGTGAGTGCCGTGCGCACCCCTTCGAGAAACACGAAATTATGGGGCGAGGTTTTGGCCGAGCCGCAGATCGGCGCGATCTTGTCGACCCGGTCGGGGAAGAGGGCGCCCCAGTGGAAGGCCTGCTGCGCCCCCATCGAAAACCCGTAGACGAGGCGGACCCGCTCGATCCCGAACACCTCAGAGAGGAGGCGCTGCTGCACCCGGACCATGTCGGTCATCGTGAAGTGCGGGTAGCGGGCGCGATCGAACGGCGGCGGCGTGTTGCTCGGGGAGGACGACAGCCCGTTGCCGAACTTGTTCATGATGACGATGAAATAGCGAGACGGGTCGAGCGGCTTCCCCGGCGCGATCTGCCATTCGAGATCGGGATGCTGGGCGCCGAACGAGGTCGGGTAGACGATGACGTTCGCCTTCGCCGCATCGAGCGCGCCGCAGGTCTTGTAGGCGAGGCGCGCGTTGCGATAGGTCAGTCCCGATTGCAGCACAACATCGCCCGCCTCGAAGATCTGGTAGTCGGCCATTGTTATCGCCCCTTCGAAGGACCTTGAGCGGGCCTGACCCACGCGTTTGCGTCTCGCGGAGTGACTGCAATCGTGCGTTGAGCATCAACTTTGGCGGCACCTGATCCATCAGGCTGAGATCAGGTCATTTCCTACTTTGGGTTGTATAAGGTGCGGCATCGGCGACGGGGTTGGCGCGGGCCACCCAAACCTCGAACGCGTTTCAAATGCCCCTCATAGCAAACCAATAAGGCAATATTACGGTTGTTCGCGGCGGTAGAAGACCTTCACCTTTGCCGCGCGCCTATCGGCACCCGCATTCGGTCAGCCGCGACTCCAGCACTACATCGCCCGCTTCGAAGATCTGGTAGTCGTTCATCGTTCTGCCTCCCCAATTGCAACCGCACTCTCGGCGAAAGTGAGCGGCTGCGCATCACCCGAGGCCGTTGCAAAGCGACGCGGACATCGACGCTCGTCGCCGCCCTCATCGCCGTTTGGCGGGACCTCCAGTTGACCCGGCCGAATTAGGCCGCGGCGGCGTCGGGCATGCGGCAGAGCGCGCTTGTTTCTCCGCGCCAGGTTACCTTCGGACCCCATTGCTCGCTTGCGCCGAATGGACTGGGCCGCGTAAATCATACAAAGGCAAGCAGGAGGCGAGCCGATGCAAGGGGACACGGCGACCGGCTTGGTCCTGTTCCTCATATTCGCCGCAGTTTACTTCCTACCGAGCATCGTTGCATGGCGGCGGGAGCACCCGAGCGGGGGAGGAATTTTCGCTGTCAATCTCTTCCTTGGTTGGACGTTAATCGGCTGGGTCATAGCCATCGCCTGGGCGCTTTCCGACAATCGCCGCGTGACCGTAATCACATCGGACCGAGCGCCTACGCCGGCACCTTCAGCGGAGGCCCAGGAGCGCATTCCTTGCCCATTTTGCGCCGAGCTGATTTTGCCCGCTGCAAAGCTGTGCCCCCATTGCCGAAGCGAGCTCGATTCAGGGTGGAACTTACGGACGGCCCGATGACCGGCGCATCGATCGAACCAACTCGGCCTTCTTCATCTCGACCATCGCCTTTCCTTCAGGCGTCGAATGAAACGGGATAAACGGCCCGTTTAGCTTCGTGCTGCCATTGACTGAGGATATCCGGAACATTGGCGGCAACGGCCTTCCGTCGAGTTTCGCTATTACCCGGAAACCGTGAAGCGCGAACGCGTAACCGTTCCTTTCGGCAATTTTCAGCCGAGCAGGCGACGTGTAGTTGCGCTCGGGATTGAAGTTTAGCCCGCCCGGCACGTTTCGGCCTATCAGAAGCTGGTAGGCCGGGAGACTCCTCAACGGTCTCGCGCCGAAGATAACTTCGGACGCCGCTGTCTCGTATGGGCCTAACGAAACCTTCCTGAACTCAACGCGGGAAGTAATCGCGGCGTGCCAGAGCAATGACAACAGAAAAGTCGCAAATCTGTCGCCATCGATATTCGGCATTTCGAATCCGCCATCGCGGGTCCGAATGTGCTCACGCGGGAAGCGACGGTATACCTCAAGCGCATAATCGTCTAACTTGCCTAATGTGCCGTCGCAGGTTGCGCACAATATGCCTGGGTCAAATACACCGTGTTGGGTTGCTTGCACCTTATCAAGCGTAATTTTGAGATTGTGAGTATGATCTTCCATCATATCCCTGGCGAATCCGCGTGCATAGATATGAGCTTCGATTAGATCAATGCTGTTGCACTGATACCCATGGCAAATCGGCGGACTCATGGCATCCAACATTGAAAACTCGCTACGTCCGCACCAACGGTTTGTATTTGATGCGGTGCGGCTGGTCGGCCTCGGCGCCGAGGCGGCGGTGGCGGTCGGCTTCGTAATCGGCGTAGTTGCCCTCGAACCACACCGTCTGGCTGTCGCCTTCGAAGGCGAGGATATGGGTGGCGATGCGGTCCAAAAACCAGCGGTCGTGGGTGATGATGACGGCGCAGCCGGGATAGTCGAGGAGCGCTTCTTCCAGGGCGCGCAGCGTGTCGACGTCGAGATCGTTGGTCGGCTCGTCGAGGAGGAGGAGGTTGGCGCCCTCCTTCAGCATCTTCGCCAGATGGACGCGGTTGCGCTCGCCGCCCGAGAGCTGCCCGACCTTCTTCTGCTGGTCGGAGCCGCGGAAGTTGAAGAGCGCGCAATAGGCGCGGCTGGCGATCTTGCGGCGGCCGAGATCGATCTCGTCCTGGCCGCCCGAGATCTCCTGCCACACGCTGTTGCTGGCAACGAGCGTGTCGCGCGACTGGTCGACATAGCCGAGCTTGACGGTCTCGCCGATCCTGAGCCGCCCGCTGTCCGGTTTTTCCTGCCCGGTGATCATGCGGAAAAGCGTCGTCTTGCCGGCGCCGTTCGGCCCGATGACGCCGACGATCCCGCCGGGTGGCAGCCGGAAGCTCAATTCCTCGATCAACAGATGGTTGCCGAAGCCCTTCCGCACGCGCTCCGCCTCGACGACGAGGTCGCCGAGCCGGGGGCCGGGCGGCAGCACGATCTGCGCCGTTTCCGGCGCCTTCTCGCGGCTCTGCGCGACCAATGCCTCATAGGCCGAGACCCGCGCCTTCGATTTCGCCTGGCGCGCGCGCGGGCTCGCCCTTACCCATTCCAGTTCGCGCTCGAGCGTGCGGCGGCGCGCTTCCTCCGCCTTGCCCTCGCCTTCAAGCCGCGCCTGCTTCTGCTCGAGCCAGCCGGAATAGTTCCCCTCGAACGGGATGCCGCGACCGCGGTCGAGTTCGAGGATCCACCCCGCGACCTCGTCGAGGAAATAGCGGTCGTGCGTCACGGTGACGACAGTGCCGGGGTAGTCCTTGAGGAAACGCTGCAGCCAGGCAACCGATTCGGCGTCGAGATGGTTGGTCGGCTCGTCGAGGAGG
>JBARKH010000055.1:0-6801 GCA_049801295.1 Allostellaceae bacterium
CTTCGGCGGCCTGCGCCGGCGTTCTGATGCCGAACCCGACGGCGACCGGCAACGGGGTGAAGCGGCGCAGCCGCGCTACGGCAGCGCGCACATCGGCGGCATCGGCCGAGCGGGTGCCGGTGATCCCGGCGATCGCGACGTAATAGAGAAAGCCGCTGGCATGAGCGACGATCGCCGGGAGGCGGGCTGCGTCGCTCGTCGGGGTGGCGAGGCGGACGATGTCGAGCCCGGAGGCGCGCGCCGGGGCGGCCAGCTCCTCATCTTCCTCGGGCGGAAGGTCGACGACGATCGCGCCGTCGACCCCGGCCGCTACCGCATCGCGAGCGAACGCCTCGGCGCCATAGCGGTAGATCGGGTTGTAGTAGCCCATTAGCACATATGGCGTATCGGGATCGCGCTCGCGCAGCGTGCGCACCATCGCGAGCGTCTTGCGCAAGCTCATGCCGGCTTTCAGCGCACGCTGCCCGGCCGCCTGGATCGCCGGCCCATCGGCCATAGGGTCGGAGAACGGCATGCCGATCTCGATGAGGTCGGCGCCGGCGGCGGCCAGGCCCTGGAAGAGGGCGAGCGAAGTCTCCAGGTCGGGATCGCCGGCGACCAGATAGATGACGAGCCCGGCGCGACCCTCCGCGCGCAATTGTGCGAAGCGGCGCTCGATCCGGCTCACTCGCCCCCCCGTCCCCTACCGTCATGGCCGGACTTGATCCGGCCATCCACGTCTTCAGCGCCGGTTCCGCCGAAGAAGGCGTGGATGCCCGGGACAAGCCCGGGCATGACGGGAATATTTAGCATCACAACTGCACCCCGAGGTGGTCGGCGACGGCGAAGATATCTTTGTCGCCTCGCCCGCACATGTTCATCACCATGAGATGGTCGCGCGGCAGGGTCGGCGCGATCTTGGCGACGTGCGCCAGCGCATGCGCCGGCTCCAGCGCCGGGATGATCCCCTCCTGCCGGCTGCACAGCTGAAACGCCTCCAATGCCTCACGGTCGGTGATCGCGACGTATTCGACGCGGCCCAGGTCATGGAGCCAGGAGTGCTCGGGGCCGATCCCGGGATAGTCGAGCCCGGCCGAGATCGAATGCGCGTCGCGGATCTGCCCGTCATCGTCCTGCAGCAGGTAGGTGCGGTTGCCGTGCAATACGCCCGGCACCCCGCCATTCAATGAAGCGGCGTGGAGCCCGGTTTCGATGCCGTGGCCACCGGCCTCGACCCCGATCATCGCAACCGTGGGATCGTCGAGAAACGGGTGGAAGAGACCCATCGCGTTGGAGCCACCGCCGATGCAGGCAACGAGCGTGTCGGGGAGGCGGCCCTCGGCCTTCATCAGCTGCTCGCGCGTCTCGCGGCCGATCACCGACTGGAAATCGCGCACCATCGCCGGATAGGGGTGAGGGCCGGCGACCGTGCCGATCACGTAAAACGTATCCTCGACATGGGCGACCCAATCACGCAGCGCCTCGTTCATTGCATCCTTCAGGGTCGCCGTGCCGGAATGCACCGGCACGACCTCGGCGCCGAGCAATTTCATGCGGAAAACGTTGGGCTTTTGCCGCTCGATGTCGGTCGCGCCCATATAGACAACGCAGGGCAGATCGAAGAGCGCGCAGGCTGTCGCGGTGGCGACGCCGTGCTGGCCCGCGCCGGTCTCGGCGATGATCCGGCGCTTCTTCATGCGCCGCGCCAGAAGGGTCTGGCCCAAGACGTTATTGATCTTGTGGGCGCCGGTATGGTTGAGCTCGTCGCGTTTGAGATAGAGCTTGGCGCCGCCGAAATGCCGGGTCAGCCGCTCGGCGAAATAGAGGGGGCTCGGCCGCCCAACATAGTGCTCCAGGTAGTAGTCGAGTTCGGCCTGAAAACTGGGGTCGGCCCGCGCCGCGTTGTAGGCGGCCTCGACCGCCAGGATCAACGGCATCAACGTCTCGGCGACAAAGCGCCCGCCATAGATCCCGAAATGGCCGCGCCCATCCGGCCCAGCGCGATAAGTGTTCGGTGTCTGCATCATCGTCTCTCGATCCCCCGGAAAATGCACCACGGAGGCACGGAGGTCACGGAGGATTTCTCGCGGTTTCGCGCCAAGCCGGAGCGCGGTGCGAAACGAATCTTTTTCTCCGCGTCCTCCGTGCCTCCGTGGTGAACTAAAGCGAGCGCGCGGCGGCGAGGAATTCCCGGATCTTGGTCGGGTCCTTGTCGCCCGGGCGGCGCTCGACGCCGGAAGAGACATCGACTGCTTGCGCGCCGGAAACGCGCACTGCCTCGGGCAGCAGCTCGGCGGTAAGTCCGCCCGACAGCATCCACGGCCGCCGCCACTTCCGCCCCGCGATCAGCCGCCAATCGAAGGCGAGCCCGTTGCCGCCCGGCAGCGCATCGACGCGGCGTGGAGGCTTGGCGTCGAACAGCAAGAGGTCGGCATCCGCTTCATAGCGCGCCGCAGCAACTACGTCTTCCGGAGCGGCGACCGCAATCGCCTTCATCACCGGGCGATGGAAACGAAGCTTCGCATCGGCCACCCGATCGGGGCTTTCATGGCCGTGAAACTGCAGGATGTCGATCGGCGCCAGGTCTAGGACGGCGCGGATCGCATCATCCTCGGCATCGACGAAGAGGCCGACCCGCTGCACCCCGGATGACACGAGGGCGCAGAGCGCAGCGGCGCGCGCCGGGCTGACCACGCGCGGGCTCGGTGGGTAGAAGACAAAGCCGAGATAGGCCGCGCCACCCTCGACCGCGGCGGTGACCGCAGCCTCGCTCGACAACCCGCAAATTTTAGCGGCGATGGCCATGGCCGAGATATGGGGATGCCGGTGTCACTGCGCACCAATGCGGCTGACCGCGAGTTGCGCGGCGGCGAGGTCTTCGAGCGCGGTGCCGACCGATTTGAAGAGGGTAATCTCGGCCGGATTGCGCCGACCGGGACAGGTGCCCCGGGTGAGGCCGAAGAGATCGCCGCCGATCCGCTCGCGCACGAGATGCCCGGAGCGCAGCGGCTGGACGATATCGCCGGCCTCGTGCAGCGCCGCATCGGTATCGACGTAGACACGCGCCAGGGCGATCGCCGCATCGTCGGCTTCGCGCATCTCCGGCGTGAACCCGCCGACAAGGTCGAGATGGGTGCCGGGGCGCAACCACGCGCCCGATATCAGCGGCTCGCGCGCCAGGGTGGCGCAGGTGATGATGTCGGCAGCGGCGACCGCCTCTCTAAGATCGGCGACCGGTGCGGCGGCGACCCCGGCCTCGGCGAGGCGGGCGGCGAGCGCTGCCGCCTTTTTGCGATCGCGACCCCAGACCCGAACCTCGCGGATCGGGCGGACTATGGCATGAGCGGCAACCAGATAGGGCGCCAGCGCGCCGGTGCCGACCATCAGATGCACCGCGCTCTCCGGTCGGGCGAGGAATTGGGCGGCGAGCGCGGAGGCCGCCGCGGTGCGCCGCAGGGTCAGCGCCGTGCCATCGAGGAGCGCCCGCGGCACGCCGGTCGCGGCGTCGACCAGCAGATAAGCGCCGTGCACCGCGGGCAGCGACCGCTTCGTGTTGTCGGGAAAGACGGTGACGATCTTGATCCCGAGCGCGTGCCCCGCCTGCCAGGCCGGCATCAGCAATAAAGTGCCGGGCGTACCGTCTCCCGACGCCGCCGCGACCCGGTGATGATGGCGCGCCGGCGCCTCGCAGCCCTCGCGAAACATCGCGCGCAGCGCGTCGATGAGGCTCGGGAAATCGAGCAGTCGGTGGATGTCGTCGCCGCTGATGACCTGCATTTGCGGGGCGCCTCAGCCGCGCCCCGCGAGCCGTGCCGGTGCGCCCTCCCCCGCGCTCGGAAGCTGCGCCTGCGTCGCGGCCAACTCGCGTTCGAGCGCGGCGATGCGATTGGCGCGCCGGCGGGCCTCGCGCCGCCTTTGCCGGCCAGCGATCCAGGCGGCGAGGACCCCCACAATAAAGCCAATCAGCAAGCCCGCCAGGGTGGCCAGATAGAGCGGCAGTTCGAGAACGAACGGCAACGGCCACAACGCGAGCGTTACGTTCGCGCGATTGGACGCGGCAAAGAGCGCCAGCACGGTCGCGACGAGCGCGACGACGATCCCGTAGAAAAGCTTCATCGCAGAGCGCTCCGCACCCGCCCAAGCCGGTGCGTTGTGCCTATGTCCGGCTCAGTGGGCGCGTCCGGGCTGATTGAGGCGATCGCGCAACTGCTTACCGGTCTTGAAGAAGGGGATGTGCTTCTCGGCGACCTGGACGCTGTCGCCGGTGCGCGGGTTGCGCCCGATCCGGGCATCCCGGCGCTTCACGGAAAACGCGCCGAAGCCGCGCAGCTCTACCCGGTCGCCGCGCGCCAGCGCCGCGGCGATCTCGTCGAAGATCGCCGTGACAATCGCCTCGACATCGCGCTGATAGAGATGCGGGTTTGCCTCCGCGAGGCTCTGAATGAGCTCAGACTTGGTCATGCAGCCCCATCCGCTCTCAAGTCGATTACGTAGCTACCGTGCCAAACCCTCCGGCGAGCGTCAAGCAACAGGCCACGGCGCGGCGCCGGCCTGCCCCGGCGGGCGAGTTTCGACCAGGCTCGCGCGGCGCCGAAAACGCCGGGGGAGGGGCGCGGGCCTCCCCCGGGATCGACTCCCTTCAGTCTTCCTTTTCCTCGGTCTCGCCCTGGCGCCGGCGGATCGCCGCGCCGAGAATATCGCCGAGGCTGGCGCCGGAATCCGACGAGCCGAACTCGGCCATCGCCCGCTTCTCCTCGTCGACCTCGCGCGCCTTGATCGACATCGACACCCGCCGGGTCGCCCGGTCGATCGTCGTCACCTTGGCATCGACCCGCTCGCCGACGGCAAAGCGGTCGGGGCGCTGCTCGCTGCGCTCACGCGAGAGCTCGGATTTTCTGATGAAGCCGGGGACGCCATCGGGCAGCGTGATCTCGATCCCGGTTTCGGTGATCCCGGAGATCGTGCCGGTGACGACATCGCCCTTCTTCACCTTGGACATGCCCGATTCGAACGGATCGGCGGCGAGCTGCTTGATGCCGAGCGAGATGCGCTCCTTCTCGACATCGACGTCGAGCACCTTGACCTGGACGATCTGCCCCTTGTGGTAGTCGCGCATCGCATCTTCGCCGGCGCGGGTCCAGTCGATATCGGAGAGATGCACCATGCCGTCGATATCGCCGGGGAGGCCGATGAAGAGGCCGAACTCGGTGATGTTGCGCACCTCGCCCTCGACGCTGCTGCCGACCGGGTGCTCCTCGACAAAGGCCTCCCACGGGTTGGGCATGACCTGCTTCAGCCCAAGGCTGATGCGCCGCTTTTGCGGATCGACGTCGAGCACCATCACCTCGACCTCCTGGCTGGTCGAGACGATCTTGCCGGGGTGGACGTTCTTCTTGGTCCAGCTCATCTCGGAGACGTGGACCAGACCCTCGACCCCCGGCTCCAGTTCGACGAAGGCGCCGTAGTCGGTGATGTTGGTGACGCGGCCGGTATATTTGGCACCCGCCGGATATTTGAGTTCGACCCCCTCCCACGGATCGGCTTCGAGCTGCTTCATCCCCAATGAGATGCGCTGGGTCTCCGGGTTGAAGCGGATGACCTGGACCTTGACCGACTGGCCGATATTGAGCGCCTCGGAGGGATGGTTGATGCGCCGCCAGGCGATGTCGGTGACATGGAGGAGGCCATCCACACCCCCCAGATCGACGAAGGCGCCGTAATCGGTGATGTTCTTGACGACGCCGGTCAGGATCTGGCCTTCCTTCAAGCTGGCGACGAGCTCGGAGCGCTGCTCGGCGCGGCTCTCTTCGAGGACAGCGCGCCGCGACACCACGATATTGCCGCGTGAGCGGTCCATCTTGAGGATCTGGAAGGGCTGCGGCGAGCCGAGGAGCGGCGCGATGTCGCGCACCGGCCGGATATCGACCTGGCTGCCCGGCAGAAACGCGACCGCGCCGTTAAGATCCACGGTGAACCCGCCCTTGACCCGACCGAAGATCGTGCCGGTCACCCGCTCATTACCCTGAAAGTTCTTCTCCAGGAGGGTCCAGGCCTCCTCGCGCCGCGCCTTTTCGCGCGACAGCGACGCCTCGCCGTTCTTGTCTTCCATGCGCTCGAGGAAGACTTCGACGATATCGCCGACATGGATATCCGGCACGGCGCCGGGGGCGGCGAATTCCTTGAGCGCCACGCGCCCTTCCGATTTGAGGCCGACATCGATGAGCGCTGCATCGTTCTCGATCGAGATCACCCGTCCCTTGATGACGGTGCCCTCGAGACCATTGGTGACGCCCAGCGACTCATCGAGCAGCGCGGCGAAACTCTCTTTCGGGCCTATTTCGGCGGTTTCGGTTGCGACGGCCATTCCTTCTCCTCGATCCCGGATTGTGACAAGCGCCCCGCCGGGATCAACGCGGAGCGGGTGGCCGGCGGGGAAATCGGGTGCGGCCACATCGACCCGGCCCTGCGGAAAGACAGGAAGGGACAGCGCCACGGCCCGTCCACCCAACTCTATCGGCTGTGGGTGGCGAGTGCGCGCGTGATGATTTCGGCGGCCCGCTCGAACACCTGATCGGCATCGAGCCGGGTCGTATCGATGGCAACGGCATCGGGGGCTGCCGCGAGCGGAGCGACCCGACGCAAGCTGTCGCGCGCGTCGCGTTCCTTCATGTCCCGCAAGACATCGCCGTATATAGCCGGCGCGCCGCGCTCCCGCAACTCTTTGACCCGGCGCTCGGCGCGCGCCTCGATGCTGGCCGTGACGAAAAGCTTCGCCGCGGCATCGGGGCTGACCACCGTGCGGATGTCGCGGCCGTCGAGAAC
>JBARKH010000056.1:0-5173 GCA_049801295.1 Allostellaceae bacterium
CGGTCGAGGCGGCGCAGGCGGCCGAAGAAGCGCGCCGCCGCACCCGGTTCAATTAAGCCGCGAGCCGCGCGGCGGCTCTGCCTGGCGTCCCTGAGGCCGGCGCGCGATCAATTGCCCCGCCTGGTGATGGGCGATCCGCCACGCCCTGTCCTCGCGCACAAACAGGTTGCTGGCGATGAGGGTGCCGCCGGCGAGTTCCTCCTCGCAGATGACGAGCGCGGTATCGCCATAGAGGAGCACCTGCTCGTCGAAGCAGGCGATCCGCGGCGCCGCGGGATTGGCGAGGATGCTGTGCCAGCTTTCCATGACTTCCGCGCGATTGCTGAGCGGCGGCCAGCCCGGATGGATGCAGGCGACCGGCGCGTTGTGTGCCCACAGTCTTTCCATCGCGGCAAGGTCACGCGCGCCAAAGGCCCGGTAGAATTCGAGATTGGCCGCGAGCACGGCATCGCTGTCGGTCATCGCTGTCTCCGTCTTCCCCACCGCGAAGATAAGGCGAACCAGCCTCACTCATCAGCGGCGCGCGGGTTGATGGCGATCTGTCGATCACAGCGGCAGCTTTGTGCCTAAAATATAGGCATGCCTAAGAAAGCGCCGTTCGCCGTAAATAGCAGCAACAGGCTAGCAGCGGCTTGGCCTCGATCTTGCTCCTTGCCCTTCGCCCGGCCGCTCGGATGCCGCGCAATCAAGGGGAGAGAGGGAGTGATGCCAGTCTTCAAGGATATTTGCCGCGCGGCGGCGGCGGTGGCTGTGGTTGCCACGGCGGCTCTGGTGCCGGTCGGGGCGGCCGATGCCCAGACCCAGGGAACCATCAAGATCGGCGTATTGCATTCGTTGTCGGGAACGATGGCGATCAGCGAGTCGACGCTGAAGGACACCGTCCTCATGATGATTGACGACCTCAACAAAAAGGGCGGGCTCCTCGGCAAGAAGGTCGAGGCGGTGGTCGTCGACCCGGCCTCCAACTGGCCGCTCTTTGCCGAAAAGGCGCGCGAACTCTTGACCAAGGACAAAGTCGCCGTGGTCTTCGGCTGCTGGACCTCGGTGTCGCGCAAATCGGTGTTGCCGGTGTTCGAGGAGCTGAACGGCCTCCTCTTCTATCCGGTCCAGTACGAGGGCGAGGAAAGCTCCAACAACGTCTTCTACACCGGCGCCGCGCCAAACCAGCAGGCGATCCCGGCGGTCGAGTACCTGATGAGCGCCGACGGCGGCAACGTGAAACGCTGGGTCCTCGAAGGCACCGACTACGTCTATCCCCGCACGACCAACAAGATCCTTGAAGCTTTTCTCAAGCAGAAGGGCGTCGCGGCCGACGACATCAAGATCAATTACACCCCGTTCGGCTTCTCCGATTGGCAAACCGAGGTCGCGGCCATCAAGAAATTTGCCTCCGCGGGCAAGAAAACCGCGGTGGTCTCGACCATCAACGGCGATGCCAACGTCCCGTTCTATAAGGAATTATCGAATGCCGGCATCAAGGCATCCGACATCCCGGTGGTCGCCTTCTCGGTCGGCGAAGAAGAACTCGCGGGCATCGACACGAAAAATCTGGTCGGCCATCTCGCCGCGTGGAACTACTTCGAATCGGTGAAGAACCCGACCAACGCCGCGTTCATCAAAGAGTGGCACGACTTCATCAAGAACCCGAAGCGCGTGACCAACGACCCGATGGAAGCCACCTATATCGGCTTCAAGATGTGGACGCACGCGGTCGAGCAGGCAGGCACCACCGATGTCGACGCCGTGCGCCAGGCGATCTACGGGCAGAAGGTGCAGGCGCCGAGCGGCCCGATCGAGGTGATGAACACCAATCATCACCTCTCGAAACCCGTGATGATCGGCGAGATCCGGCCGGACGGCCAGTTTGACGTCGTATGGCAAACGAAGAGCGTCATCAAGGCCGATGCGTGGAGCCCTTATCTCGCCGAAGACAAGGGCAAGATCGCCGATTGGACCTATCCGTGGGTCTGCGGCAATTGCACCGCGGCGAAGTACAAGGACTGAGGTTACGATTGCCCCTCACCCCTTCCCTCTCCCCGCTTGCGGGGAGAGGGCGAGCTGCGGCGATAACGGGAATGACCGGCGGCCGGTTGGCGCGGAGTCTAAAGTGTGCTCCTTCTCCTCGCGCGTGGGGAGAGGGCTGGGGTGAGGGGCTTTTGCCGTGCTGCCGGCTAGCGGCTCAGAATAGGTAGCAAGAGCACCCGATGACGCTCGCTCGTCTCTTTCGCTTTGCCGCGCTCGGGCTGCTCCTCGTCCTGGCCGCGCTGCCGGCCCGGGCGGAGGATCTCGCGACAGTGGTTCCCGGGCTCGCCGGCGAAGGTTTTGCCTCCAAGGAAAAGGCGATCATCGCGCTCGGCAAGCTCGGCGATCCGCGCGCCGTCCCGATCCTGCGGGCGATGAGCGACGACCGACTGCGCCAGGCGCCCGACGGCCGCATCGTGCTGCTGGCGACGAGTGGCGATACCACGCAGATGACCGATGCGGTTAGCGGCGAGGAACTGACCGGCATCGCACCCGACAGCCTCGAGCGGATCATCGTCAACAACCGCCTGCGCGGCGCCATCGAAGCGGTGCTCGGCACGCTGACCTTGTTCAGCCCCGATCCCGCGGCGCGGCTCGCTGCGGCGCGGGATGTGTTGAAGCACCCCTCGCCCGATGCCGCCGCGCTCCTCGATAAGGCGCTGGCCGCGGAAAAGGATCCCGAAATCCAGGCGGCGATGCGGCGCAGCCTCGCCGCGGTGCGGCTCTTCGCCGGCACGAGGGACGAACAGCTGACGGCGATCCGCGCGCTCGCCCTCACCACCGACCCGCAGGTCAAGAACCTGATCGATGAATTGCGCGGCAAGCCCGATCTCGATCCCGAGCTGAAAAAAGCGGCCGACGACGCCCTCGCCTCGATCGACAACCGCCTGCGCCTGACCGCGCTTGCCGCCAATCTCTTCGAGGGGATCAGCCTCGGCAGCGTGCTGCTCCTCGCCGCGATCGGCCTCGCCATCACCTTTGGCGTGATGGGCGTCATCAATATGGCGCATGGCGAGATGATCATGCTCGGCGCTTATTGCGCCTATGTCTGTCAGGAGGCGTTTGCCGCCTTCCTGCCACCGGGTTGGATGGACGCCTATCTCGTCGTCGCGGTGCCGGTCGCCTTCCTCTTCGCCGGCCTCGTCGGGATTATCCTCGAGCGCACCGTCATCCGCTTCCTCTACGGCCGGCCGCTGGAGACGCTGCTGGCGACCTGGGGGGTCAGCCTCATCCTCCAGCAGGCGGTGCGTTCGGTGTTCGGCTCACCCAACAAGGCGGTGTCCAACCCGAGCTGGATGACCGGCGGGTTCAACCTCGTCGGCAGCTTCACGATCACCTGGAACCGGCTGGTCATCATCTTCTTCTGCTTTGTCGTGCTCGGGGTATTGGCGCTGATCCTCAACCGCACGAGCTTCGGCCTCCACATGCGCGCGGTGACCCAGAACCGCGACATGGCGGCGGTGATGGGCATCCGCACCGCGCGCGTCGATGCATTGACTTTTGGCCTCGGCTCCGGGATTGCCGGCATGGCCGGGGTGGCGCTCAGCCAGATCGGCAATGTCAGCCCCAACCTCGGCTCGATCTACATCGTCGACAGTTTTCTCGTCGTGGTCTTTGGCGGGGTCGGGAATTTGTGGGGAACGCTGGTCGGCGCGCTGACGCTTGGGATCGTCAACAAGATCCTCGAACCGGTTGCCGGGGCGATCCTCGGCAAGATTGTCGTGCTGGCGGCGATCATCCTCTTCATCCAGCGGCGCCCGCGCGGCCTGTTCGCGCTCAAGGGCCGCACCGCCGAGGCGGGGTGAGGATGGACGGGCGGCTCGCGACAATCGGCGGGATCAGCGCCCTGCGTCCTTCGAGACGCCCGCGTTGCGGGCTCCTCAGGATGAGGTTCTTTCTTAAAGCCATCACATATTTACCTCATCCTGAGGAGGTGCGAAGCGCCGTCTCGAAGGACGCGCGATGGTCATGCCGCGCATGATCTTCCGTCGTCAAAACGCCTCGTTCACCGACGCGGACCAGCCGAGCGCCTGGAGTGTCCGCTTCTGGACCCTTTTTGCGTTGTCAGCGCTGGTGCTCGTGGTGGTCGTGCCGACGCTCAATCGCGCGGTTCCGTCCGGTTCGCCGGTCGCGCTGCCCGATTACCTGGTGCCGCTCCTCGGCAAATATTTGTGCTACGCGATGCTGGCGCTGAGCCTCGATCTGGTCTGGGGTTATGCCGGGATCTTGAGCCTCGGCCACGGCGCGTTCTTTGCCCTCGGTGGCTATGCCATGGGCATGTATCTGATGCGCCAGATCGGCACGCGCGGGGTCTATCAGAACCCGCTCCTCCCCGACTTCATGGTGTTCCTGCAATATAAGGAGTTGCCGTGGTTCTGGTGGGGCTTCGACCATTTCGCCTATGCCGCGCTGATGGTGATGCTGGTGCCGGGGGTGTTCGCCCTCATTTTCGGCTGGCTCGCCTTCCGCTCGCGGGTCACCGGGGTCTACCTCTCGATCATCACCCAGGCGATGACCTATGCCCTCTGGCTCGCCTTCTTCAGGAACGACATGGGTTTCGGTGGCAATAACGGCTTGACCGACTTCAAGGACCTCCTCGGCTTCGATCTGCATCAGGCGTCGACCCGCCTCGGGCTCTATCTCGCCTCCGCTTGTGGGCTCGGGATCGCCTACCTCTTGTGCCGGTTCATCACAGCCTCAAAGCTCGGCCGCGTCCTCCTGGCGCTGCGCGACACCGAAAGCCGGGTGCGCTTTCTCGGCTATTCCGTCACCAACGCCAAGCTCCTCGTCTTCACCGTCTCTGCCGTCTTGGCTGGGATCGCCGGCGCCCTCTACGTGCCGCAGGTCGGCATCATCAACCCGAGCGAATTCTCGCCCGGCAACTCGATCGAGATCGCGGTGTGGGTTTCGGTCGGCGGCCGCGGCACGCTCGCCGGAGCGATGCTCGGCGCCGGCGTTGTCAATCTGGCGAAAACCTGGCTGACCAGCGCGGCGCCGGAGATCTGGCTGTTCATCCTCGGCGGCCTCTTCGTTCTGACGACGCTGGTCTTCCCCAGCGGTATCGTCGGCGTCCTCCGGCAGCTGCGCGGCGCGCGCCCGCGCTCGCTCGCCCAAGTACCCGCGGCGCCGCCGCTCGGGGCGAAGGAGGAGG
>JBARKH010000057.1:0-3168 GCA_049801295.1 Allostellaceae bacterium
GTCGAGGCCTGGGCGTCGCTGACCGCGTCGGGCAGGGCGGCGACCGCGTGGCTGCGGCAATTGACCCGCTCGGCCCAGGCACCGGACGGCAGGATGCCGACGACGCGCGTGCCGGCCTTCGGGCCGCTGCCGTCAGCCGCTTCGGTCTCAACGATTCCGGCGAAGTCCCAGCCCGGCCGCCACCCCGGTTCCGCCACCTGCAAGGCCCGCCGCGTCTCGCCGCGGTTGAGCGAGATAGCGCTGACTTTGACGGCAACCTCGTCGCGGTCGGGATCGCGCAACTCGACCTGTTTCAGCGCCAGCTTACCCGGCGCCGCGGGATCGACGACAACGGCGTGGATCTGTCGCGGCATCAGCCTCTCCCGTTGACCTTCTCGCGCGTCACGATGACTTCGCCGTTATGAGTGAGGCGCACGAGATTGACGGTGCCGACATAATCGGGCGAGCCCGAGTAATAGGCCGGCACGGTGCCGCCGCCGACCTGGGCGGCGCGGTCCCAATGGCCGAGCGCGAGGTAATCGGCCGCCGTCGCGGCGATATGGTCGTCGCTGATCAGCCAGGACGGGCGCAGCGGGTTGGCCCACGTCTCCGGCGGCTCGTAATGGCCGTGGCCTATTGCGACGTGCCAGCGCGCCGCGCGCGGCGTCGGGTCGCGCAGCGGCACCATGTCCATATAGTCGCGGTGAGCGTTGCCCCAGATTTCGAGCTCGAGCGCCGGAAAGGCGACGGCGCGGTCGTTGGTGATGCCGAGGATCGCGAGGTTGCCGATCTCGTCGAACCGGCCGCGCAGCCAGATCGAATCCGCGGTCGCCGGGTCGTGGTTGCCGGGCAGGATGACAATCGGCAGCCCGGCATCGGCGAGGAGCCGTCCGGCGCGCTCGATCGTCGCGGAAGTCACCATGTGGTTGTCGAAGGTGTCGCCGGCCAGGAGCACGATATCGGCGGCCCAGGCCCGCGCACTCGCCAGGACGGCCGCGAGGCCGCCGGTGCCGTCGCCCGCATGCAGCGCGGCGATCCGCTCGTCGTCGACATGCAGGTCCGACGAATGGACGAGCCGCAATTCGCTTGTGGCGGAATTATTGGTCATCGGCGATCTATAACCCCCGCCGCGAGAACTGCGCAATGCGCCGAGCCGCCACCGGCGCCGGATCTCGGGCATGGATGATATGTATTATCGGCGGATCCAGCCGGTTCCCTCCGCCGCCCCAGAGCAACGCCAGCCGCGACACAGCCATGGCAGCCATTCCGCGCTACCGCCCGCATAGCGGTCCGGTCATCTTCTCGGCCGGGTTTCGCCCGTTCTTTCTCGGGTCGGCCATCTGGGCTGCCGTGGCGATCCCGCTGTCGCTCGCGGTTTACGGGAGCGAGATTGCCGCGCCGAGCCTCTTGGCGCCGCTGGTGTGGCATGCCCACGAGATGGTCTTCGGCTTTGCCGCCGCGACCGTCGCCGGTTTTCTGTTGACCGCGATACCCAATTGGACCGGCCGGATGCCGCTGCAGGGCTGGCCCCTGGCGACGCTTGTGGCGTTGTGGGCGGTCGGGCGGATTGCCGTTTTCCTGTCCGCCGCTATCGGCGCGGGCGCCGCGGCGATCGCCGATTTGAGCTTTCCGCTCGCGTTTCTCGCCGTTGTCGGACGCGAGATCGTCGCCGGGCGAAACTGGCGCAACCTTCCGATGCTCGCCGCGCTGTCCCTCCTCCTCCTCGGCAACCTCCTCGTCCATCTCGACGCGCTGGGGATCGCCGACAGCGCCGAACTGGGCAACCGCATCGGCCTTGTTACGCTCTTGATGCTGATCTCGCTCGTCGGCGGCCGGATCATCCCGAGCTTTACGCATAACTGGCTGAAGAAGGCTCGCCCGGCGATCAAGCCGCCGATACCGGAGGGTCGTTTTGACCGGGCGGCGCTCGTCGTCACCGCGCTGGCGCTGGGGGCATGGGCGCTCGCACCGGACGCTCTGATAAGCACATGGGCAAATCTGGTCGCGGGCGGCGCCGTCGCAGTGCGCCTGTCGCGCTGGCGCGGCGTGCGAACGTGGACAGAGCCGCTGCTGCTGGTTCTCCACATCGGCTATGCCTGGCTTGCCCTCGGCCTCATGCTGCTCGGGCTCAACCGGTTTTTCGAGGTTCTGCCGGCAACCGCGGCGCTGCACGCGCTGACGGTCGGCGCGGTCGGCACGATGA
Source organism: Allostellaceae bacterium (assembly GCA_049801295.1). Lineage (GTDB taxonomy): Bacteria > Pseudomonadota > Alphaproteobacteria > ATCC43930 > CGMCC-115725 > DATARH01. The sequence goes on from JBARKH010000057.1 coordinate 2,183, forward strand.
CGCTCGCGGTGATGACCCGCGCCACGCTCGGCCACACCGGTAGGAGCCTCACCGCTGGCCCCGGCACAAAGCTGATTTACGTCCTGATCACGTTGGCGGCGGTGCTGCGCGTGCTGTCACCGCTGGCGGGCGAGGGCGCCGACTTCGCGCTGTCATTGGCCGGGGCGGCATGGAGCGGGGCCTTCGGTCTCTTCGCGATTTCCTATGGCAGGGCGCTCGCCTGCCCTCGCGTCCATGAGGGCGCGGCAATTGCGAGCTGACCGCGGTCGCGCCCGGCATCACGGAGTCTTGTAGGGATGGACTGGGGAATCGTGGCGCGCGCGGTCCACGTTCTGGCGATTGTCGTGTGGATCGGCGGCGTCTGGATGGTTACGACGGTGCTGCTACCGGCCATGTGCCGGCATCCGCCGGAACAGTGGCTGCGCGACTTCGAGGCGATCGAAGAGCGCTTTGCCCCGCAAGCCCGCATCGCGCTCATCGTCGCGCTGTTGAGCGGGCTCTATATGATCGGCGAATACGATTTGTGGGACCGGTTTGCGCACCCGCAATTCTGGTGGATGCATCTGATGGTCGCGGTGTGGGCGCTCTATGCGCTGATGCTCTTCCTCATCGAGCCGCTGGTGTTGCGCCGCGTCCTCCACCGGCGCGCAATGGCGGCGCCCGCAGCCACCTTGTCCTTGATGCTGTGGTTTCACCGCGTGGTGCTGGTCCTGGCTCTGGCCGCAATCCTCGGCGCAGTCGGTGGCGCGCACGGGTTATTTTGAGCGCAACAATTACGTCCGCTCAAAATCGATGCGCTCGGTGACCGGGAGCCCGTAAAGGTGGCGGCGCAGGCAGTCGAGGCCCAGTTCGACCGCGCCGAGGCGCACCCATTCGCGCCCGCCCAGGATCCGCGAGCGGCGCGACTCGGTTGCCCCTTCGGTCGCGATGCCGATGCAGATCGTGCCGCCGAAATCGATCCGGTCGGGGCCGGTATCGAGATCGAT
>JBARKH010000058.1:0-5012 GCA_049801295.1 Allostellaceae bacterium
ATTGGGTGACGCTTTTGGGGAACAGCATCGTGCGCACCTCCGGCGTGCCGTCGGCCTTCAGCCGTGGCCGTCCGTCGGCGTCGATCACCGGCACATGGCAGCCGAGCCAGCTGGCATGATGGCTGCCGCTGGCAAAGGCCCAGGTCGCGGTGACCTGGTAGCCGCCGGCAACGGCACGCGCTTCACCCGGCCCCGGGCCCCAGGCGAGGATGCCGCGCGGGTGCCCAAAGATCTCGCGCGCCGCCTCGGGCGCGAGATAGGCCGAGGTCATCGAGCAGCCCGAATTCTGGTTGACGCACCAGGCGATGCTGGCATCGATCTTGGCGAGCTCTTCGATGATCGGCACGTATTGCGCCGGTAATAATTCGGCGCCGCCGAGCGAGGCTGGCAGGAGGAGGCGGAAGAGGCCGCGCTCGATCAGCGCATCGACGATTGCGCCGGGGAGTTCCCGCCGGCGGTCGATCTCCGCGCCGGCGGCGGCAAGCACCGGCGCCAGCTCGCGAACCCGCGCCACATAATCGCCAGCCGCCTTTGGTGCGGGCTCGGGCGTTGCCCCCTCATTTGCCGAGTGCTCGGCAGAGCCACGTCCCATCCAATTCTCCCACGCGCTGTTGAGGGCGCACTCCACCGGGAACCGGCGGCGCTGTCAAGGCAGGCCCGGCGCGCCGTTTTATTCTTAACGACAGGGAAATGATCCCGACCTAGGCTGCTGGCGCCGGCGGATCGGGCGGGGCGCGATGGTGAATACGGGGCCAATAGAGGGATCGGCGGCGGGCGCGCGCCATTGGCTCGATGAAGAGCGGGTCCGCGTCTATTCCTGGATGATCGTGGCGATCTTCGCGCTCGTCTTCGTCGTCTGGTTCGCGATGTCCCTGCCCGACCTTGTCGATCCGCGCGGGAAGCCCGTCGGCTACGACTTCATGGCGTTTTGGAGCGCGGCGCAGCTCGCGCTCGCCGGCCGGCCGGAAGCGGCCTTTGATGGGCCGACGATCGCTGCGGTCCAGCATGCGGTGGTGCCGTTTCTGCCCAACATCTGGTTTCCGTGGCACTACCCGCCGATTTTTCTCCTCGTCGTCACGCCGCTCGGCCTCCTGCCCTATCCGGCGGCGCTCGGCCTCTTCGTGCTGGGCTCGGTCGCGCTGTGGGCGGCCCTGGTCGGCCAGATCCTCCCCGATCGGCGGGCCTGGATCGTCGCTGCGGCGACGCCGGCCGGCCTCATCACCCTCGTTGACGGCCAGAACGCGTTCCTGACCGCGGCGCTTGCCGGGTTCGCGCTCTTGTGGCTCGAGCGCCGCCCGGTTGCCGCCGGGATTCTCGTGGGACTCCTGGCGGTGAAGCCGCACCTGGCGCTCTTGTTCCCGGTGGCGCTCTTGGCCGAAGGGCGCTGGCGCACCATCGCCGCGGCGGCGGCGACGGTGGCGGTGCTCGCCGCGGCGAGCCTTGTCGCGTTCGGCTGGGCAAGCTGGGCGGCGTTTCTCCATCACCTGCCGATCAGCCAGGCGATGGCCGATCGGGGCGCAGTCCCCTGGGGGACGATGCCGAGCCCGTTTGTCTTCGCGCTCTCATTTGGCGTGCCGGTGCGGGCGGCCGGAATCCTCCAGGGCATCGTTGCGCTCTTTGCCGCGGGCTGCGTCTGGCGGACCTGGCGCAACCGCGATGCCCCGTTCGAAGCGAAGGCCGCGACCCTGGTTGCCGCCTCCCTCCTCGTTTCGCCCTACCTCTTTTATTACGATTTGACATGGGCGGCGCTGGCGATCGCCTGGCTGGCGCAGCTCGGGCTGAGGGACGGGTTCCGCCGCGGCGAGTGCGAGATCATGCTGTTCGCCTGGCTGGCGCCGCTGCTGATGCCGCCGGTGTGGGCGGTGACCAGCGTGCAGCTCGGGTTTCCCGCCGTCCTTCTGTTGGTGATCGCCGCGGTCCAGCGCGCCGACACCGGGAGGCCTCGGTGAGAGATGCGCCCCGGCGACGAGAAATGTGGCTGATCGGTCTTCTCCTGATCCTCGGCGCGACCGTTCCCGGTTCCCCGGCGGTTGCTGCCCCGATAGCCTCCCATACCTACACCTGCGCCGACCTCCAAAATTTGATCGGCGCAATTGGCTTTGTTTTCATCAGCAGCCCCGATTTTGGCGACTTCGTCGCTGCCGACGTGTCCTATTGTGGCAGCGGCGGGCGGATTCAGGTGCGCAGCGTCGCGACGATCGACCGTGCCAAGTGCCCGGTGAATTACTGTCTCCCCGCTTCCGGTTCGGGCGGCGGCGGCGGTGGCGGCATGTGATCGCCGGCATGCTGTCCGCGCATTTGAGAGTACCTTCGCCGCCGGACACCGTTGCCGATGCGCCGGCGATCGCCGGCTGGCGCGCGGTTCTGACTCCGGTTCTGTGGAAATCGCTCGGATTCGTGCTGCTGGCGCTCTGGGTGATCGCGGTCCGCTACCGGTCGTTTGACCTCGGTGTCAGCGATGCCGATGAATCGCTCTTTATCCTCATCGGCCAGGCCTGGCTGACCGGACACCTGCCCTATGTCGCGATCTGGGATGTAAAGCCGCCCGGGCTGTTCCTCCTCTTCGCGCTCGCCCAATGGGTCATAGGGCCGGGAATTCTGGCGGCCCGCCTGCTGACCGCACTCGCCGTCCTTGCTGGGTCGCTCGCACTCTTCCGCTTCGCCCGGCGCCATTTCGCAGGGCCATGGATGGCGCCGGCGGCGGCCTTCCTCTACCCCGCCTACACGATCATCCTCTACGGCCTGCGCAGCCGCCCCGAGGTCCTTCTGGCGCCGCTGGTCATCCTGGCGCTCGATCTGGCCTTGACCGCGCGCAACAGCCAGTCCGGCGGGCGCGTGCCGCGCGTCGTCCTCAGCGGGCTCCTCCTAGGCTTCGCGGTAATGGTCAAGCAGACCGCCGGGTTCGAATCCCTGCTCGTGGCGGGGCTGATCGCCGTCCGGGTACCGGGTTCCGGGCGGCCGGTATCCTGGAAGCCGCTCGCCGCCTTCGCCATCGCGGGTGCCCTGCCGTCGGCCGCTTTCCTCGCCTTCTTCGCCCTCAGCGGCGCCGAACCCGCCTTGTATCTGACGCCCTTTATCGGCGCCGCCAGCCGCCTCCATGGCGACGGCATCAGTTTCGGCGTCGGGCTCTGGCGCTTCCTGCCGATGTGCAAGCCGATCCTGCCGCTCCTGGCCGGCGGCCTCCTTCTAGCGGCGGAGCGACGCGCCTTGGGCCGCGCGCCGGATGCCGCCGGCGTGCGCACGATTTACCTGTGGACCCTGGCGAGCGCCGCCGGGGCGGTGGCGATGCGCTCGATGTATTTTCCCTATTTCATGCCGCTGGTTGCGCCGCTGCTCATCGCCTCGCTCCTCGTCCTGCGCACCTGGCTTGCACAGCTGGTGCGCCCGATTGCGAAATTCGCCCTGACCCTCGCCGTTGTGACGATCCTCGGCGCCTATCCGCTGCTGTGGTTTCTGAATTACGAGGTACACGAGGTCGGCGCCTCCCCTCTGCCGGCCGAGGTGGCGCGCGCGATCGATGATGCCGGGCTGCGCCCCGCCGACACCATCTATGTCGTCGACCAGGAAACCACGATCTACCTCTTCGCCGGCGCGAGTCTGCCGACCCGCTACATCCAGTCCGACCACCTGGTTTGCGATTTCGTGCTTCCCGACACCGCGCCGGATGCAGAGATTCGCCGGATCATGGCAACCGGGCCCCGCTTTGTCGTCATCTCGCACGCGCGGCGCTGGATGGTCTGCGAGCGGGCCGATCGGGTGGCGATTGTCGATGCCTATCTGGCGCGCGACTACACGCTGATGACGACGCTGGGCGAGGATGGTCAATCGGTTGACATCTATCAGCGAAACCGCGCGCCTGACGCGCCCGGCCAGCCCCCGCCCGGTTCCGCTCCGCCGGTGGCTCACCCCTAGGGTTTTGACGGCGCCGCCCGCCCGCGTGATCTTCTTCGACGGCGATTTCGCGTTGGCGTAAACTCTGTTGATGAAGATCCGCCAGCTCCCCCCCGTCGTCGTCAACCGCATCGCCGCGGGCGAAGTCATCGAGCGCCCGGCCGCGGCAGTGAAGGAACTAGTCGAAAACGCCATCGACGCCGGCGCGACCCGGATCGAGATCACCTTGCGCGATGGCGGGCAAGCGCTGATCGCGGTCGCCGACGATGGCGCCGGCATGGAGCCGGGCGAACTCGAACTCGCCGTCGAGCGTCATTGCACCTCGAAACTCCCTGATGACGATATCCTGGAAATAAAGGCGCTCGGGTTTCGCGGCGAGGCGCTGCCCTCGATCGGCGCGGTCAGCCGGATGCGCATTACCTCGCGTCCCGCCGGGGCCGACAGCGCCTGGGAGCTCCTCGTCGAGGGCGGCGAGAAGCGCGCCCCCGTCCCGGCCGCCCACCCGCCGGGCACCCGGGTCGAGGTCCGCGACCTCTTCTTCGCGACCCCGGCGCGGCTCAAATTTTTGAAGACCGCGCGAGCCGAGCGCGACCAGGCGGTCGACGCGGTAAAGCGCTTGGCGATGGCCTGTCCGGGGATCGCGTTCACGATCTTCGGCGACGACGATCGCGTGCTTTTACGGCTGCCCCGGGCCGAATCCCGCGAAGCCCGGCTGGGTGCGCTTCTCGGCCGCGACTTCACCGACAACTCGATCCCGGTCATGGCGGAGCGCGAGGGGTTTCGCCTGACCGGCCTCATCGGCCTGCCGACCATCAGCCGCGGGTTGCCGCGCGACCAATACCTCGTCGTCAACGGCCGGCCGGTGCGCGACCGCCTCCTCGTCGGCGCGGTGCGCGGCGCCTACCAGGATGTGCTGGCGCGCGAGCGCCATCCGGTCGTCGCCCTCTTCCTCGACGGGCCGCCTGCCGAGATCGATGTCAATGTCCACCCGGCGAAGGCCGAGATCCGGTTCCGCGACGCCGCGCTCATTCGCGGCCTCGTCGTCGGCGGGCTGCGCCACGCGCTGGAGGACGTCGGGATGCGCAGCTCGACGAGCGCGAGCGATGCCGCCCTCTCGGCCT
>JBARKH010000059.1:0-14297 GCA_049801295.1 Allostellaceae bacterium
GGTAATGCGCGGCCTCGCTCTCGCCCAGCCCGACGGTGACGTGGTCACCCTCATAGACGCTGTCGAGGATATCGGCGATGCCGTGCCGCACGCTCTCCGGGGTGATGCCGTGCGCGGTGTTGTAGACCCGCTGCTTGTCGCGCCGGCGGTCGGTCTCCTCGATCGCCGCCTTGAGGCTGTCGGTCATGTGGTCGGCATAGAGGAGGGCGCGGCCGTCGATATGGCGCGCCGCGCGCCCGATCGTCTGAATGAGCGAAGTGCGCGAGCGCAGAAACCCTTCCTTGTCCGCGTCGAGCACCGCAACAAGCGCGCATTCCGGGATGTCGAGCCCCTCGCGCAACAAATTGATCCCGATCAGTACGTCGAAGACGCCGAGCCGCAGATCGCGGATGATCTCGATGCGCTCGATCGTGTCGACATCGGAGTGCAGGTAGCGCACCCGCAACCCCGCTTCGTGCAGGTATTCGGTCAGCGCTTCGGCCATCTTTTTGGTCAGCGTCGTCACCAGAACGCGGTGGCCCTTGGCGGCGGCGTCGCGGCACTCGGCCATCAGATCGTCGACCTGGTTCTCGATCCCGCGGATGATGCAGGGCGGGTCGACGAGCCCGGTCGGCCGGACGATCTGCTCGACGAAGACGCCGCCGGCGCGCTCCATCTCCCACGGTCCCGGGGTCGCCGAGACGAACATCGTCTGGCCGCGCATCGAATCCCATTCGGCGAATTTCAAGGGTCGGTTGTCGGTGCAGGACGGCAGCCGGAAGCCGTATTCGGCCAGGCACGTCTTGCGCGTCCAGTCGCCGCCGAACATGCCGCCCAATTGCGGCACCGTGACGTGGCTCTCGTCGACGATGACGAGGGCGTCGCGTGGCATATATTCGAAAAACGTCGGCGGCGGCTCGCCAGGGGCCCGCCCGGTCAGATAGCGCGAATAGTTCTCGATCCCGGCGCAGGAACCGGTCGCCTCGATCATCTCGACATCGTAATTGGTGCGCTGTTCGAGCCGCTGCGCTTCGAGGAGCCGGCCGCCGCGGTGCAATTCCTCGAGGCGGATCTTGAGGTCGCGCTTGATCTGCTCGATCGCCTGCAGGAGCGTCGGGCGCGGCGTCACGTAATGGCTGTTCGCATAGACCTTGATCGAATTTAGCGTGGCGGTCTTCTCGCCGGTCAAGGGATCGATCTCATGGATCGCCTCGACTTCGTCGCCGAACAGCGAGATCCGCCAGGCGCGGTCCTCGTAATGCGCCGGGAACAGTTCGATCGTGTCGCCGCGCACCCGGAAGCTGCCGCGAAAGAAATTGTGGTCGTTGCGCCGGTATTGCAATTCGACCAAGTGCGACAAGAGCTTGTTGCGGTTGATGCGGTCGCCCTTGGCGATCGATTCGGTCATCTGCGAATAGGTCTCGACCGAGCCGATGCCGTAGATGCACGAAACGCTGGCGACAACGACGACATCGCGGCGTTCGAGGATCGCCCGCGTCGCCGAGTGGCGCATCCGGTCGATCTGCTCGTTCAGTGAGGATTCCTTCTCGACATAGGTGTCGGTGCGCGGGACATAGGCTTCCGGCTGGTAATAATCGTAGTAGGAGACGAAATATTCGACCGCGTTCTCCGGGAAGAAACTCTTCATCTCGCCGTAAAGCTGCGCGGCCAGCGTCTTGTTCGGCGCCAGGATGATCGCCGGGCGCCCGGTGCGGGCGATGACATGCGCCATCGTAAAGGTTTTGCCCGACCCGGTGACCCCGAGCAGCACCTGGTCGCGCTCGCCCCGCGCCAGCCCCTCGCACAACTCGTCGATCGCCTCCGGCTGGTCGCCGGCCGGCTGAAACTCCGAACTGAGCCGGAACGGCCTCTCGATATCGCCCTCAGGGCGTTCGGCGACGAGCAGCGGGGTGAGCATGAGGGTTAAGATAAGGCCTCGCGGCCCGCGATGCCAGACGGCCTTAACCGACCGCTGTCATTGCGAGCGCAGCGAAGCAATCTCGTTTAGATTGTCCCCGGCGAACCCATGCGATGTAGCCGGAGGACCAAATGACCGGTAGCCACGGCAACGCCTACGATTATTTCATCGACCGGCATCTCCACGAGGGGCGGGGCGAGCGGCTCGCCTTCGCCGATCCGTCACGCAGCCTCACCTACGCCGAGCTGGCGGCAGGCTCAGCGCGCTTCGCCGCCGGGTTGCGGGCCGCCGGGATCGAGCGCGAGCGGCGGATTGCGCTCGTCATGCTCGACACGGTCGATTTTCCGATCGCCTTCTGGGGGGCGTTGCGCGCCGGGGTCGTGCCGGTGCCGATCAACACGCTGCTGCCGGCCGAGATCACCGGCTACATCCTCGAGGACAGCCGCGCCGCGGCGCTCGTCGCCTCCGCCCCACTGCTCGCCGCGCTGCGCCCGGAGCTCGACCGGCTCAACGGGCTCGGGCCGATCATCGTCAGCGCGCCGGATGGCAGCAATCCCTCAGGCGGCGCCCCTACCCTCGCCTTCGACTCCTTTCTGGCCACCGCCTCGAACGCGCCGCCGGTCGAATGCTCGCGGGACGAGGTCGCGTTCTGGCTCTATTCCTCGGGCTCGACCGGGGCGCCCAAAGGCGTGCGCCACGTCCATTCGAACCTCAAGGCGACCGCCGACACCTATGGAAGACCGGTCCTTGGCATCCAGCCCGACGATCTGATGTTCTCGGTGGCGAAGCTCTTCTTTGCCTATGGGCTCGGCAATTCGATGACGTTTCCGATGGCGGTCGGCGCCGCCGCGGTGCTGTACCCCGACCGCCCGACCACCGATGCCGTGCTCGCGACGATGCGGCGCTTCCGCCCGACGATCTTTGCCGGGGTACCGACGCTCTTTGCCGGGCTCCTCGCCGACCCCGAGCTCGGGCCGGGCGCTGGCTCCGACCGTCTGCGCCGCTCGATCTCGGCCGGCGAGCCGCTTCCTGAGCATATCGGCAAGCGCTGGCGCGAGGTTGTCGGCAGCGACATCCTCGATGGGCTCGGCTCGACCGAGATGCTGCACATCTTCCTGTCGAACCGCCCGGACGACATCCGCTATGGCACGACGGGGAAGCCGGTGCCGGGCTACGATGTCCGCATCCTCGATGCCGGCGGGGAGGTCGCGGACGGCGAGCCGGGCGAACTGGTGGTGCGCGGCCCCTCCGCCGCCGAGGGCTACTGGAACCAGCGCGACAAGTCGCGCCACACCTTTCGCGGCGAGTGGACCCATACCGGCGACACCTACACGCGCGACAGCGACGGCTATTACCGCTATTGCGGGCGCAGCGACGACATGCTGAAGGTCGGCGGCATCTGGGTGTCGCCATTCGAGGTCGAGGAGGCGCTGATCGGCCATCCGGCCGTCCTGGAAGCGGCCGTCGTCGGGCATCCCGATGCCGACGGGCTGATCAAGCCCCGGGCGTTTGTGGTGCTGCAGCAGAATGCGCCGCGCGACGACCCGGCGGGGCTCACCGAAGCCCTGCAAACCCACGTCAAGGAGCGGATCGGGGTATGGAAATACCCGCGCTGGATCGAATTCCGCGACAGCCTGCCGAAGACCGCCACCGGCAAGACCCAGCGCTATAAATTGCGCGAGACCTAGCGACCCTATGCGCCGTCCCCCGCCCTCGCGTGAGTTACGGCTTTTCCGCCCTCCGGCGAATGCCTCCGCTCAGCCGTGCCGGAACGGATGGTTGACGATCGCCTTCTGCTCGGGGGTCAGCGACTGATAGAATTGCTCGAGCGCCGGGCGGATCTGCTGCAGCCCTTGGAGGCGAGCGGTGAGGAACTGCTCGCGCCGGTCGGCCCGGTCGAGGATCGTCTCCTGGCCGCGTTCGGCAGCCGGCTTCAGCGACGCGCAGAGTTGGCGCTGCTTGTCGCTCGCGGTCTGCATCAGGCCTTGCAGCTTGTCCCATGACGGGCGCTGCTCGGCCGTGAGGTTGAGCTTGGCGACCGTGTAGGCAACCATCCCGGCGCGCCGGGCAAGGCGCTCCTCGCAGCGCTGCCGCGGCTCCAGCCGCATCATTCGGTGCATCATCATCTCGTGCATCCAGCCATGATGGCCGATCGCGCCGTCATGGTCGCGCATTCCGCCCATTCCAGGCATGCCCGGTTGCGCCGGTATGGTTTGCGTCGGGCTGTCGGCCGACCAGGCAAACATCGGCGCGGCGATAGCGATCCCGGCGACGAGCGCGGCACCGGCGACCAATGATCTGTTCATCTGGGACTCTCCATTGACGATCCTGCAATAGAATAGGCGGGCAGCCGGCCTAGGCTCCCCGCGGGAACGGGCCGAATCGGGTTAATTCGCTGACAGGTTTGCCGAGGAGGGAGAGCGCCGATGCCGAGAACCGATGGCGAGCGGGTCGTCGCCGATTTGAAGCGCCTCGCCGAATTCGGGCGTTACAAGACCGGCGTCCACCGGCCGACCTATTCGGCCGACGATGTCGCCTCGAGGGTCTGGCTCGCCGACCAGTTCGCCGCTTCCGGGCTCGATCCCGTAATCGACGGCATCGGCAATGTAATCGGCCGCAATCCGCGCGCATCGCGACGCTTGCTCGTCGGCTCGCACAGCGAGACGCAACCGCATGGCGGCTGGCTCGACGGCGCGCTTGGCGTCATCTATGGGCTCGAGCTGGCGCGCGCCTTCGCCGCGGATCCGGCGCTCGCCGGGCTCGGCATCGAGGCGGTCGCCTGGGCGGACGAGGAAGGGCATTACGGCAACATGCTCGGCAGCCGGTCGTTTACCGATGGGCTGAGCGAATCCGAGATCACGGCGGCGACCAGCCGCGAGGGCAAGGCGCTGCGCCAGGCGCTCGCCGAGGCCGGGTATGAAGGCCGGGGGCGCGAGCGTCTCCAGCCCTCCCGCTATATCGGCTACCTCGAAGCCCATATCGAGCAGGGCAACACACTCGAATCAACAGGCAAGCGGATCGGCATCGTCGAGGCGATCATCGGCAGCTGGAACTACTGGGTCACCATTACCGGCGAGCAGAACCACGCCGGGACGACGCAGATGAGCCGCCGCAGAGATGCCGGCGCCGCAATGGTGCGCCTCGCCAGCCGTATCCAAGATCGCTTCGCCGAGATCTCGGGTCCCCGCACGGTGTGGACGATCGGGCGCATGCTGCTCGACCCCAACGCGCCGAGCATCGTCCCCGGACGCGCCGAGATGCAGGTCCAGTTCCGCGACACCGACACTTCGATCCTCGCGCGGTTCGAGGAGAATTTGCACGAGCTTGTCATAGCAGCCGACCGCGCCGGCCCGTGCGGTGTCGCGATCGAGCCGATGTCGAAAAGCCTGCCTGCGGCGATGGATCCCGGCTTTCAATCGCTGATCGAGGCGGCGGCCGAGCGCCACGCGCCGGGCCGGCATCTGCGCATGCCGAGCGGTGCCGGCCACGACGCACAGATCCTGTCGCGGCGGATTCCCTCGGCGATGATGTTCGTCCCCAGCATCAAGGGGATCAGCCACCACTGGTCGGAGGACACCGCCGAAGCGGATATCGTGCTCGGCGCGCAGGTCTTCGCCGACGCCGCCGCGGCGATCCTCACGGCGGGGTGAGCGAGGCCCGCCGCAACAGACCGCGCACGCCCTCGAGTCGAGCCGGCGCCACGGTGGGTCGGGCTTCGCTAACCCACCGTCTGGACTACTGGGCCAGCAGATTCAATCCTTCACATAATCGAGGCGGAAGCCGTTGTCCCAGCGCTTGACGTGGCCGACCGAGGGCGAGGGGAAGTGCATCGTACAGCACAAGGTGTCGGTGTCGCAGTAGCGCTCGAAAAAGCGCCGGCGGGTGGCGACGGCCTGGTCGCGGTCGGTATCGACCCGCATGACGAGTTCGGGATAGCGCGCCTGGATCGGCGAGTGGATGAGATCGCCGGTGAACACCGCCTGGTCGCCCTTGCGCCCGGCGCAGACCGCGAAATGATCGGGTGTGTGGCCGGGGGTCGGGGTCAGCCGGATGTGGTCGTTGAGCTCGTGGTCGCTGGTGACGAGCTCGGCCCGGTTCGCTTCGATCACCGGCAACACGCTTTCCGAGATGTTGTCGAGCGGGGTCTTCTGGTGGACTTCGCTCCAGTACGTGTATTCCTTTTTCGAGAAGAGATAGCGCGCCTTCGGGAAGGTCGGGACCCACCTTCCGTTTTCGAGCCTCGTATTCCACCCGACATGGTCGCCGTGCAGATGCGTGCACATGACGAAGTCGATGTCGTCGACCCCGAGGCCGGCGGCCTTCAGCGCGGCCATCCAGTTGCCGTCCTTCTTGGCGTTCCACGACGGCCGCAGCGGGAACGTCTTGTCGTTGCCGATGCAGGCATCGACGAGGATGTTGTGGTGCGGCGTCTTGACGACGTAGGACTGGAAGCAGAGGACGCAATTGCCGGTCTTGGCGTCATAGGCGCCCTGCTCCATCCACGAGCGGTTCTCTTCGAACTGTTCCTTGGTCAGGGTCGGCAGGAACTCGAAGAGCGGCGTGAAGCCGTATTCCTGCTCGACGATGCGGTGGATCGTCATGTCGTTGACGGTGAAGCTGGTGGGCATGTCGGCCGCTCCCGAGAAAATTTCCGCTGGTCGGCCGATCGTAGCGCGCACCCTAGGCAATGACAAAGTCTCTGTGGTCGGGTGCTTGACTCGCTGATACCCGCCAGTCATCTAGCTGACGCCGGCTGGCATCGCCGCCGCGCCCAGGGAGCACATCATGATCGATGTTGACGAGTTGAAAGGGCTGGCGCGCCCCAGGGGCATGCCGTTCCGCATCGGCAAATTGGGGCATGTCGTCATCAATGTGCGCGATGTCGCCCGCTCGGTGCGTTTCTATACCGAAATTCTCGGGTTCGAGGTCTCCGACATCTATCCCGACGCGATGGTGCCCGGCGGCATGGCCTTTCTGCGCTGCAACCCCGACCACCACGGGATCGCGCTCGTGGGCTCGATGTCGGCCGCGGCGGAGAATGTCGAGCTCAACCATATCGCCTTCGAGGTGGGCACCCTGGAGGAGGTGATCCGGGCCCGCGATCATCTGCGCGAGCATGGGGTCGCGATCGATTTCGAGGGAAGGCGGCGCGCCGGCTGCCAGCTGGCGGTCGAATTCCGCGATCCCGACAACCACCGCCTCGAAATCTACTGGGGCATCGACCAGATCGGCAGCGACGGCCGGGCGCGGCCGCGGGACGAATGGAAGGGAGTGCGGGGCCTAGAGGCGGCGATCGCCGATCCGGTGCGCGGTCAGGACACCACGCTGCACGAAGCTGCGCCGCGCAAGCCCTAGGGTCGCGCCTTCAGGAGATCGCGGATTTCGGCCAATAGCACCTCCTGCCGCGGCGGCTCGGGGGGCGGCGCCGGTTCCGGGGCGGGCTTTTCCGCCGTGAGGCGGTTGATCTGCTTGATGAGGATGAAGATCGCAAAGGCGACGATGATGAAGCGGATCACGGCATTGATGAAGAGCCCGTAATTCATCGTCACCGCACCGGCGGCCTTGGCAGCTTCGAGAGTCGGGTAGGAGCCGCCCTTGAGGGTCACGAAGAAGCTCGAGAAATCGATGCCGCCGATCAACAGGCCGATCGGCGGCATGATGAGGTCGTTGACGAGCGAGTTGACGATCGTCGTGAACGCGGCGCCGAGGATGATCCCGACGGCGAGGTCGATGACGTTGCCGCGCATTGCAAATTCACGGAATTCGCGCCACATGCTTGCCTCCCCTTTCGCCGGCCAAGGTTAGCATGAAACCTGAGGTTCAAGGGTACGGCCCACAGCGCTACACCGTCATCGTGCGCGGTCTCGTTCTGATGTGCAGCATCGGCATCCGCCGCGCCGAGCGCGACCGGCCGCAGCGGGTGCGCGTTTCGGTCGAGCTGAGCGCGTCAGCCGACGCCGCGGTGCCCGGCGAAGACCGCAGGCGCGTCATCAATTACGAGAAAGTAGTGGCGGCGATCCGCCAGATTGCCGCCTCCGGCCATATCGATTTGTGCGAGGGCTTTGCCGCGCGGATCTGCGATGCTTGCTTTGCCGATTCTCGGGTCGGGCATATTCGGGTCGAGGTCGAGAAGCTCGACATCTTTGCCGATGCCGAGGCGGTCGGCGCGGTTCTCGAACGCGCTCGCCCCGCTTGATGCGATGCCGCGCCCGCTCCTCGTCGGGATCGTCAATATCACCGCGGATTCGTTTTCCGATGGTGGCCGTTTCCTCGATCCGGCGGCGGCGATCGCGCAGGCCCGCCGTCTCGCCGCGGACGGCGCCGACATCGTCGAACTTGGCGCTGCCGCCAGCAATGTCGCGGCGGGCGCAGTCGCCCCGGCCGAGGAGATTCGCCGGCTCGACCCGGTGATCGCCGCGCTCGAAGGCAGCGGCACGCCGCTCGCGATCGACACCTCACAGCCCGAGGCGCAGCGGTTCGCGCTCGCCCGCGGCGTCGCCTATCTGAACGACATCAGCGGTTTCCCCGACCCGAGCGTATACCGAGATCTCGCCGCCGGGGAGTGCCGGCTGGTCGTGATGCACGCCGTCGCGGGCGAAGGCCGGGCCCAGCGCGTCGATCTCAGTCCGGGAGAAGTGTGGCGGCGGATCGAGCGGTTTTTCACCGAGCGGATCGCGGCCCTCGAAGGCGCCGGCATCGCCCGCCAGCGGCTCATACTCGATCCCGGCATGGGGCTCTTCTTGAGCAGCCGGGCGGAGGCGTCGTTACGCGTCTTGACCAGCCTCGATCGCTTGAAAGAGGCGTTTGGCCTGCCGGTGATGGTCTCGGTCTCGCGCAAATCATTTCTCGGAGCGATCACCGGCCGCGCGAGCCCGGGCGAACGCGGGCCCGCGACCCTGGTGGCTGAGCTCTATGCCGCCGCGCACGGCGCCGATTACATCCGCACCCACGACCCGGGCGCGTTACGTGATGCGCTGGCGGTGACGGCGGCGCTCGCGGCCGAGGCGCAACGGTAGCTCAGGGTTCGGGGGGAGGCTCGGTCAGCGCCGGCGGCGGCGGTGCGCCGGTCAACGCCAGGAGGAAAGCGACGAGGTCGGCACTCTGCGCCGTGGTCAAGTGCGGCACGAGGGTAAGGGTGACTTCGCGCGTGCCGACAAGTCGGCCATGGCTCGCCGGCTTGCCTTGCGCGTAAAACTCCAAGACCTGCGCCAAGGTGGCAAACCGCCCGTCATGCATGTAGGGCGCCGTCAACGCGATATTGCGCAGGCTCGGGGTCTTGAACGCGCCGAGCTGCGAGCGCGGCGGCGGCAGAAATTGGAGCCGCCTCGCGGCGGTGCCGGAGGGATCGTCGCTGAACGGGCCCGCCCCGTTGAAAATGTCAGCGCGCAGCAGCGGGATTCCGGCCGCGCGGCCGTGGTCCGGCGCCTCGCCTGGCAAAAGCGGCAGGCCGAGATTGTGGAACTCGCCGTCACTGAGGGAGGGGCCCGTATGGCAGGCCGCGCAATGGGCGGCCCCAGCGAACAGCTTCAGCCCACGCGTGGCCGCCGGTGACAGAGCGGCCTCCTTGGCGAGGTCCCCGGTGCGGAGCCCCTCTACATAAGTGTCGAACGGCGACCCGCCGCTGATCAGCCTGCGCTCGTAGGCTTCGATCGCCTTGCCGAGATTGCTGAACACTCGGTTGACCGCGGTGCGGTCGGCCGGGGCCATCGCCTGCCAGGCCCGTGCCATCGCGGATCTCGGATCGGGATCAGGGCGAGCATGCGGCGGAAAGCGCCCAGTGTCAGCGAGCACCGGCAGCTTCCCGAAGACTCGCTCGTAGGCCGCGCCGAGCGCCGCGTCGGTGGCGACGAGATGGGCGATGTGCAGCCGGTCGCCGCCGATTTCATGCGGGTTTTCAAGCGGCTGCAACGCCTGCGACCACAGAGAATCGGCGCGGCCGTCCCAGAAAAACCAGTGATTGAACGCGGCGTTGAGGAGGCTCGGCGTGTTCCGCGTGTCGAAGGCGAGCTCCTTCGCCAGCGCCTGCCCATCGGTGAAGCCGCGTGCCGGTTGATGGCAGGTCGCACACGAGACCTCGCCGTTTGCGGAGAGCCTTCTGTCGAAGAACAGGAATTGGCCGAGCGCGGCGCCAGGCGCGCTGTCAGCCACGCGGTTGGTCGGCGCGGGCGGCAGCTCTCCCAGTGGTGAGCGGCGGTAGATCCTCGCGAGTTCGTCGAGAGTATAAAGCGCGCGGTCGTCATTCAGGACCGGCGCCGCGGCGCCGAGAATCGCGATCAGCCCGGCCGCCGTGGCAAGGGTGCAGAGCGCGGCGCCAAGCTGGTCCTGGAGCCGGTCGCGGATAATTTCCCGCAGCTGGGCCATCTGGAGGATCCACGACACTCAGACGGAACTGATCTTGTCGTATCCCATCAGGCGATAGACCAGCATGGATAAGGCCCAACTCGCGACGAAGAGGGCGATGATGACGTAACCCAGAGCGCCGGAATTGTCGTTCGCAGCGCTGACCATGTCCCACACCCCGCCGGCAAGGCCGAGCTTGCCTGCGACGAGGCCCAGCGCTTCAACGCCGCCGACCAGCGCGGCAACGACCACCGACAAGCCGGTGATAGCGAGGTTGGAGCAGAGCTTGCGGATCGGGTTGATAACGGCCCAGCCATAGGCGCCGATCATCAGCACCCCGTCGGTGGTGTCGGCGAGCGACATGCCGGCAGTGAACAATGCCGGGAACACCAGGATCGATGAGATGGGCAGCCCCTTCACGGCCTCGGCGGCGGCGATCCCCAACAGCCCGATCTCGCTCGCGGTATCAAACCCGAGCCCGAACAGCAGGCCAAGCGGGTACATATGCCAGCTCCGCGAGATCAGCCGAAACAGCCGGCGCAGCACCCACGCAAGCAGCCCACGGCGCTCGAGAAGTGTTTCGATCTCCTCAGCGCGATAGGCGCCACCGCGTCTTGCCGCTCCGAGCCGCCGGGAGATTGCGACCAGCAAAGCGGCGTTGACGGCCGCGATCGCCAACAGAAATGTCGCCGAAACCGCCGCACCGATGGTGCCGCCGGCGTCAACGAGGCCTGGGTAGCGGTGCTGCAAGGGGGTCGCGCTCGCCGCAATCGCGGTCGCGGCGACGAGCACGATCGATGAATGCCCCAACGCAAAGAAAAAGCCGACCGCGACCGGGCGCTTGCCTTCGTGCATCAGCTTGCGGGTGACGTTGTCGATCGCCGCGACGTGGTCGGCATCGACGGCGTGGCGCAACCCGAAGCCGTAGGCCAGCAACGCCGTCCCGAGCAGCGCCGGGTGGGCATGAAACGCCGCGAGAGCCCACCCCCAGGCGAGCAAATTCGCGGCAACCAGGGCCGCGTAAAGCGCTGTTACCCGGTGGGGCAACACATCGCGCCTTGCAATGAAAGCGCGGGGCGCGGACGCGCCTATTCGACCAGCTCGGCCTCTTTCGGGTCGAGCGGCGGTGCCGGTGCTGCGGGCGGGCGCTCGACGTACGAGAAAGTGAGCTTGTCGGCCTCCTTGTCGACCGACACCCTGACGATTCCGCCTTTGGCGAGGCTCCCGAACAGGAGCTCCTCGGCGAGCGGCTTCTTGATGTGCTCCTGGATGAGGCGGGCGAGCGGGCGGGCGCCGAACAGCGGGTCGTAGCCCTTTGCCGCCAGCCAGTCGCGGGCGCTGGCGTCGAGCTCGATCGTGACGTTGCGGTCGGCGAGCTGCTCCTCGAGCTGCAGCACGAACTTGCCGACGACCCGGCCGATCGTCTCCGGCGCCAGAGCGGCGAACGAGATGATCGCGTCGAGCCGGTTGCGGAATTCCGGGGTAAACATCCGGGTGATCGCTTCCTCGTCGTGCCCGGTACGAATGCCGCTGCCGAACCCGATCGCCTGCTTGGCCAACTCGGCGGCGCCGGCGTTCGTCGTCATGATCAGGATGACGTTGCGGAAATCGACGGACTTCCCGTTATGGTCGGTCAGCTTCCCGTAATCCATGATCTGGAGGAGGATGTTGAACAGATCGGGATGGGCCTTCTCGATCTCATCGAGCAAGAGGACGCTGTGCGGGTGCTGGTCGATCGCGTCGGTGAGGAGGCCGCCCTGGTCGAAGCCGACATAGCCCGGCGGCGCGCCTATGAGGCGCGAGACGGTGTGCCGCTCCATGTATTCCGACATGTCGAAGCGGGTGATCTCGATCCCCATCGTGCGGGCGAGCTGGCGCGCGACCTCAGTCTTGCCGACCCCAGTGGGGCCTGAGAACAGATAGGAGCCGATCGGCTTTTCCTGGTCGCGCAGCCCGGCGCGGGACAGCTTGATCGCCGAGACCAGCGCCTCGATCGCGGGGTTCTGGCCGAACACCATGGTCTTCAAGTCGCGATCCAGGTTCTTCAGCACCTCGCGATCATCGCGCGAGACGCTCTTCGGTGGGATGCGCGCCATCGTCGCGATGCACGCTTCCACTTCCTTCGCGGTGATCGTCTTGCGGCGGCGGTTTTCCGGCACCAGCATCTGCGCGGCGCCCGTTTCGTCGATGACGTCGATCGCCTTATCCGGCAATTTGCGGTCGCCGATGTAGCGCTGCGACAGTTCGACCGCGGCCTTAATCGCATCCGCCGTGTAGCGGACCTTGTGGTGGCGCTCGTAATAGGGCTTGAGGCCGCGCAGGATCTTGATCGAATCGGCGATCGAGGGCTCGTTGACGTCGATCTTCTGGAAGCGACGGACGAGGGCCCGGTCCTTCTCGAAATAATTGCGATATTCCTTGTAGGTCGTCGAGCCGATGCAGCGGATGACGCCACCGGCCAGCGCCGGCTTCAAGAGGTTGGAGGCGTCCATCGCGCCGCCGCTAGTCGCGCCGGCGCCGATCACGGTATGGATCTCGTCGATGAAAAGGATCGTGCCGGGTTGCGCTTCGAGCTCAGCCAGCACCGCCTTCAGGCGCTCCTCGAAGTCGCCGCGATAGCGCGTGCCGGCGAGGAGCGCTCCCATGTCGAGCGCGTAGATCGTCGCGTTGATCAAGACCTCGGGGACTTCGCGCTGGACGATCCGCCGGGCGAGCCCTTCGGCGATCGCGGTCTTGCCGACCCCAGGGTCGCCGACATAGAGCGGGTTGTTCTTAGCGCGCCGGCAGAGGATCTGGATCGTCCGGTCGACCTCGGCCTCGCGCCCGATCAAGGGATCGATCTTGCCGCCTTTCGCCTTCTTGTTGAGGTTGACGCAATAGGCGTCGAGCGCATCGTGGCTGCGCTTCTGCCCCTTTTCGCCGCGCTCCTCCTCTTCGGCGCCCTGGACGCGGCGGGTCTCCGAGCGGCCCGGCGCCTTGGCGATGCCGTGCGAGATGTAGTTGACCGCGTCAAAGCGGGTCATGTCCTGCTCCTGCAGGAAGTAGACCGCGTGGCTCTCGCGCTCGGCGAACATCGCGACCACCACATTGGCGCCGGTCACCTCCTCGCGCCCCGAGGATTGGACGTGGATCGCGGCGCGCTGCAGCACGCGTTGGAAGCTCGCGGTGGGCTTCGCATCCTCGCTGTGGTTCGAGACGAGATTGGTCAACTCGTTATCGACATAGGTGAGGACCTCGCGGCGAAGCCGGTCGAGGTCGACGCTGCACGCGCGCAGCACGGCGACGGCATCCTGATCCTCGGTGAGGGCAAGCAGCAGATGCTCGAGGGTGGCATATTCGTGCCGCCGCTCGTTCGCGTGGGCGAGCGCCCGATGCAGAGATTTCTCGAGATTGCGTGACAGCACGACCGCTACCTCTACCTTCCTGGCGACGAGAGCCTAGTCTTTTTCCAACGTACATTGCAGCGGATGTTGGTGCTGCCGGGCAAAATCCATCACCTGCGTCACTTTGGTCTCCGCGACCTCGTAGGTAAAGACGCCGCAGATGCCGACGCCGCGGCGATGCACGTGCAGCATGATACGGGTCGCTTCCTGGCGGCTCTTGGCAAAAAACCGTTCGAGAATGTGCACGACGAACTCCATCGGCGTGTAGTCGTCGTTCAGCATCAATACCTTGTACATCGACGGCTTTTTCGTCTTCGGCTTGGCCTTGACGATAACGCCGGTGCCGGGTCCTTCCTCGCCGCGTTTTCCGTTGTCGCTCATATCGATCCGAGCCGATGGCGGTGCTCGCCCCTCATGATATTGGTATTACCGGTCTGCGCGAAATCCTTTCTGGCGCTTTGCGCTGCTGCCCGACATGTCCCCCTTGCATGGTAACGGGCGCATGCGCTCATTCGCTGCGATAGGGCCGGGCGAGGAGCGCCTCGATCATCATATCAATTGCCATGCCGCGATGCAGCACGCCATTGACCGCCGCGGTGATCGGCAGCTCGATCCCGAGCCGCGCGGCCAGACGCGCCACCGCGGCGGCCGTCGCGATCCCCTCGACGACGGAGCGT
>JBARKH010000060.1:0-7769 GCA_049801295.1 Allostellaceae bacterium
GCGCAGCCTCGGGGGCCGTCCTCGGAACCGGGGTCGGCGCCGCCAACGCGCAGAACGCCGCAATGGGTCTGCAGCAGCAATACGACATGTATTACGCCAACTGCATCGGGGCCCAGGGCGGTCCGCCTTCGGGTTCGCGGCTTCCGCCGCCACGCGGCTATTAGGCCAGCGCACCGCCGTCTCGCCAGGATTGCGGCGGCGGTGTTAAATGGCTCGGGCGACAAGCGGGGCGCAACCGGAGGGATGAACCATGGCCAAGACGCGCGGCACCGGGCTCTTGATGGTGTGGGCCGATATCGACCCCGAGTTCGAAGCGGAATATCACCGCTGGTATGACGAGGAGCACATCGCCCACCTCCTCGCGGTGCCGGGGTTTTTGAGCGCCGGGCGCTACGTCGCGCTGAAGGGCGGCCCCAAATACCTCGCGCTCTACGAGCTCGAATCCCCGGACGTGCTGCGCAGCCCCGCCTTTCTCGATGGCGTCCGGTTCCGGCCCTCGGCGCGCCGCGTGCAGTATTCCGGCGGCACGATCGGCCGCAACTTTCTGTTGAACGGCTACCGGCAGATTTTGCCGGTGCACTCGAACCCGGTCGAGCAGACCCAGGGGCCGGCGCCCTTTCTCCAGATGGGCCGGATCGACATCCCGGCGATGGTCGAAGAAGAGTTCAACGACTGGTATAACACCGCCTACATCCCGCCCTATCTGAGGGTCCCCGGGTGTCTGGGCGCGCGCCGCTTTGTCGCGATCGACGGGCAGCCGAAATACCTGACGCTCTACGAATTCGAAAACCCGACCGTGTCGGAGAGCGAGCCCTGGGCCGAGGCGCGCGACAGCAACCCGTGGAGCAACCGCATCCGCGCCTTCATGCGGCACGATGTCGGCTCGCCCGGAGTTTACCGCCGGCTTTATCCGAAATGATCGGTCGAGACTGCATCGGCATCACGCGTGCTTCGAGACGCGCCCCCGGGTGACCTCCGGGAGCGCTCCTCAGCATGAGGCACGCTGTTGATGGCATTGAGAAAACGCCTCATCCTGAGGAGCCCGCGAAGCGGGCGTCTCGAAGGACGCACGCTAGTCCTCCAGCTTCAAGGTTGATTCGCCATGCCCGCCACCAACACCGATCCGAGCTACCTGCCGGTCCATGTCCTCGCGGCCGAGATCGCGGCGCGACGGCTGTCACCGGTGACAATCGTCGAGGCGCTGCTCGCGCGCATCGCGGCGCACGATGCGAAACTGCACGCCTTCATCGATGTCTACGCCGATGATGCGCGGCTCGCCGCCGAGGCGGCCGACAAGGCGATACGTTCGGGGCACGCGGTTGGGCCCTTGCACGGTGTGCCGATCGCCCTAAAAGACCTGATCGACCTCGAAGGGCGGGTCACGACCGGCGGCTCGATGGCCTGGCGCGACCGCCGCTCGGCGGTAACGGCGACCCTCGCGCGGCGGCTCATTGCCCAAGGGATGATCGTCCTCGGCAAGACCCATACGGTCGAGTTCGCGATGGGCGGCTGGGGCACCAACCAGCATCTCGGCACCCCGTGGAACCCGTGGGATATGGACGTCCCGCGCACCCCGGGCGGGTCAAGCAGCGGGTCGGGCGTCTCGGTTGCGGCGGGCTTGGCGCCCTGGGCAATCGGGACCGATACCGGCGGTTCGGTCCGGCTGCCGGCCTCGTGGTGCGGGCTCAGCGGTCTTAAGACGACGATCGGCCGGGTCAGCACCTTCGGCATCCTGCCGCTTGCCCCCTCGCTCGACACCCCCGGGCCGCTCGCCCGCTCGGTCGAGGATGCCGCGCTTCTCTATAGCGTCATGGTGGGGAAGGACCCGCTCGACCGGCGCACCCTCTCAGCGCCGCCGCCGGATGATCCGCTCGCCGGGCTCCGGCGCGGCGTGCGCGGCCTGAGGCTCGCGCGGATGCCGGCCTCCGAGCGCCAAGGCTGCACCGCCGAAATGCTCGCCGCCTACGATGCGGCGTTGGAGGCGCTGGCCAAGCTCGACGCCGAGATCGTCGATGTCGCCCTGCCCTGCCGCTTCGCCGATGCGACCCAGATGGTCGGGCGGATCATCGGCTCGGAGGCCTACGCGCTCGTCGGCGACCTCGTGGACAACCCCTCGCTTCCGATCGACGATGCGGTGCGCCCGCGCATCCAGATCGGCCGCGGCATCAGCGCCCGCGACTACCTCGCCGCGCTCGCCGAGCGCGACGCGCTGAAGCGCCGCTTTCTCGGTGCCCTCGACGGGATCGATGCCCTCCTGACCCCGACGACCCAAACCGCAGCGATTCCCGTCCAATCGGTCGATCAGACGACGACCCCGGCCTATTTCACCCGGTTCGTCAATCTACTGGAGCTGTGCGCCCTCTCGGTGCCCGACGGCTTCACCCAAACCGGGCTCCCTTTGTCCTTGCAGATCATCTGCCGGCCCTATGACGAGGCGACGGCGCTGCGCATCGGCTGGGCCTATCAGGCAGCCACCAACTGGCACGAGCGCCACCCGCCCGGCCTCGAGTGAACCGGTCGCGGCGCCCTAGGGCAGAGCCGGCGCACTCAATCGCCAAACCGTCTTTGCAGGAAGTCGTGCACCTCCACGGCGCAGCGGTTGGGGACCGCGTCGCAGATGTTGTGCGGAAGGTCGTCATAGACCCGGAACTCGACATCACCGAGCCGCTGGAACGGCTCATAATTGGCGACCGAGCCGACCGTCTCGCCGCCCGGAATGACGACAAGCGTCGGACAGCTTATGCGGGTGACCTCCTCGCTCCAGTCGTAGCTCGCCATCAGCAACACAAACTTGGCGATATAGGAGGGATCGTTCTTCCCGGCTTCGTCGAGAAACCACGTCACCAGGCCCGGATCGGCGTCGGCCGGGAGACGGTCGCGAATGGTCTCGGCGAGAAAGCCGCGCAGCCCCTTCGCCTCGATCTGCGGGATCCAGCTTGGCGCCTGGCTTTGCTTCAGCCCGGGGGTCGAGCCGAACAGCGCCAGGCTACGGACCCGATCGGGCCGGGTCATCGCCAGCTGCTGGCCGAGATAGCCGCCTGCCGAATTGCCGACGATGTGCGCGGTCTCGAGGCCGAGATGGTCCATGAGTTCGGCTACATCGGTGACCAGCCGGTCGAGGGCGAGGGGCGCTTCGGCCGGCGGCACATGCGAATTTCCGTGGCCGCGCAGATCGAGCCGGACCACCCGGTAATCCCGCGCGAGATGCGGGACCCAGGCGAAATAGCGCCGGGCGCTGCCCATCGCCGCATGCAGCATCAAGAGCGTCGGTGCCGGCTTCCATGGGTCGGTGAAATCGTCGATCTCATAGGCGAGCGAGAGGCCGTCGCTGGTCGTGAACTTTTCCATGCGCTCTTCCTTTTGGCGTCATTCCCGCGGAAGCGGGAATCCAGAGCCTCAGATCACATCGCCTGCCCTGGATCCCCGCTTTCGCGGGGATGACGACAGTTTGTTGCGGCGGGTCTGCCTCGTCACTCCGCCGCTTCGGCTCGCGCCGGGCCGAGCATCGCCATGAACTCGATCAGATAGGGCTTCCACAGCTTGGCGTAATAATGGCTGAAATGGCCGTGCGTGTCGGGGCCGGCCGGGATCAGCACATAGCAGCCGTTCTTCACCCGCTTCATCGCCCGCTCGACGGTGCCGAGTTCGGGCGGGTTGGCGTGGTCCTCGGCGTCGTTGATCAGCATGACCCGGGCGGTGATCTTGTCGAGGTCTGGTTCCGGGTTGTAGTCGCGGATCGCCTCGATCGCCCATAAGGAATCGTTGGCGTCGCCCTTCGCCGCATCGGCGAGGCGCTTCTCGTAGAGGGCGTCGGCGGCGGCCAGGGTCGGCGCCATCTCCTGGATGCGGGTCGGGCTCTCGGTGCCGAAATTCCCGGCCGCGCTATAGATGTAGTGGGTCGGGTTCTTGTCGTAGAAGCCGCCCTTCCAGTCCGGGTCGTGGCGGATCGCCTCGGCGGCGGCGCGCCGGCCCAGCCAGTTGCGGCCGCTGATCTCTACGGGCTGGCAGGAAAGCGGAATGACGCCATCCATCAGGTCGGGATACATCTCGGCCCACATCCAGGCGTGCATCCCGCCCATGGAACTCCCGATGACGAGGCGCAGATGGCCGACGCCGAGGCCCTCGGTAATCAGCCGGTATCCCGATTGGACCATGTCGCGATAGCGGTAGTGCGGGAACTTGCCGCGCAGCCCGTCCGACGGCTTCGATGACCCGCCGCGGCCGATCGCATCCTGCATGATGATGAAGTAGTTGCGCGCGTCGAGCGGCTGCCCCGGCGCGAACAGCTCAGGGGCAAGCGTCGGGCGCAGCCAGTTCGCCCCGGTCCCGGTATTGCCCTGCAACAAGAGGACGCCGTTGACGATCTTGCCCGCAGCATCGCGCCGCGCCACCCCCATCGTGCGGTAATGCAGCCGCAGCTCCGGCAGCGTTTCGCCGCTGGCGAACACGTAATCCTTGATGATGAAATCGGCTTCACGGTAGTTCGGCCAGGCGGCGGGGTTGTTCGTCGGCATCGGCAAGCCTCCCTCGTGGACGCGGATTGCTTCGTCGCGCGAAGCGCTCCTCCTCATGATGCCGGCAGGTTGTCATTGCGAGCGGAGCGACGCAATCTCCCGCCGGTAGACATCGGGAGCATCAGTGGATGATTGGGCGCTGCACCGCCGCGTTCGTGGGCATATTCGTGGCGGCCGCCCTGTGGGCGAATGCCGCGGCGCAGGCGCAGAGCGCGGTGCCATGCGGCCGGTTCACCGCGGACGTTATCGCCGGTCCCGAGCCGCGCGAAGCCCGCTGGCCGGTCGGCGAGTATTTGAAGATCAACGAAGCGGTAAAAACCCAGCCGCATCGCGTCCTCTTCCTCGGCGACTCGCTGACCGAGCGGTTCGACGCAGAGATATGGCGCCGGCACATGATGCCCCGCCGCGTCCTCAATGCCGGGGTCAGCGGCGACCGCACCGAGCATCTTCTCTGGCGCCTCCAGCACGGCAACCTCGGCGGTCCGTCGCCGGCCGCCGTAATGGTGTTGATCGGCACCAACGATGTCGGCGCCGGCCGTACGCCCGAGGATACCGCCGAGGGGATCCGCGCCGATCTCCTGTATCTGCGCCGGCATCTGCCCGACGCTCGCATCGGGCTCCTGGGCTTGTGGCCGCGCGACGAGTGGCCGGAAGCCCGCCTGCGCCGCGCCACCGTCGCGGTCAACCAGCTGATCCGGAAATGCGGCGATGATCGCGCGATCGTCTATGCCGATTTGGGCGGCGTGCTGCTCGATCCCGCCGGCCGGCTCGACCCGGCGATCTCGCCCGACCATCTGCATTTCACCGGGGCCGGCTATGCCCGGCTCGCGCCCCGGCTCGATGCGCTAATCGATCGGCTCGTCGCCGGGCGCTGACGCGTCGCACGGTCGCAACGATTGTTTTACCGGCGCGGGCGATTATGCTGCGGCCCTCCCGCCCCGACAGGTGAACCATGGCGCACGGCTATCATTTCTTCATGAACCCGGGACCGACCAACATCCCGGACCGCATCCTGCGGGCGATGGACCGCGGCACGATCGACTTCACCCAGGCGCAATTCCGGGCGATTTCCGAGGAATGCTTCGCCGGGCTGAAGCGGGTCTTCAAGACCAAGGAGACGATCCTGGCCTATGCCGCGACCGGGCATGGGGCGTGGGAGGCGGCGCTCGTCAATCTGTTCTCGCCGGGCGACAAGGTCTTGGTCGTCGAAAGCGGCTTTTTCTCATTGAACTGGGGGATGCGGGGCGAAGTCTTTGGGCTCGAGGTCGAGACCCTGCCCAATGATTGGCGCCGCCCGGCCGACCCGGCCCGCCTCGAAACCCGGCTGCGCGAGGATAAGGAGCACAAGATCAAGGCAGTGCTCCTGGTGCACAGCGAAACCTCAACCGGGGTCGCCAACCCGGTTGCCGCGCTGCGCCGTGCGATCGATGCGGCGAAGCATCCCGCGCTCTTTCTCGTCGACGCGATCTCTTCCCTCGCCTCGATCGATTTCCGCACCGACGAGTGGGGCGTCGATGTCGTCGTCGCCGGCTCGCAGAAAGGGTTGATGCTGCCGACCGGCATGGCCTTCACCGCGATCAGCGCGAAGGCGGTCGCCGCCGCCGCCACCGCCAAATTGCCGCGGGTCTACTGGGACTGGAAGCGTCTCATGGGCGAGGCTAGCCAAGCCTATTGGAACGGCACCGCGCCGGTGCACTTCTTTTATGGCTTGCAGGAGGCGCTGCGCATGCTGGAGGAGGAGGGGCTCGACAACGTCTTCGAGCGCCATCATCGCCTGGCCGAGGCGACGCGACGGGCGGTGCGCGCCTGGCGGCAGAATGACGGGCCGGAAATCTACGCGGTCGATCCCGGCGCCCAATCGAACACGATCACCGCCATCCTGTTGCCGGACGGGTACGATGCCGACCAGGTGCGGCAGACCTGCCTCGACAAGTTCAACGTGTCATTGGGCGGCGGGCTCGATCGCCTCAAGGGGCGGATATTTCGCATCGGCCACCTGGGCGACCTCAACGAGCCGATGGTGCTCGGCACGATCGCCGCGGTCGAGATGGCGCTCGATCTCGTCGGCGTGCCGCACGGCAAGGGCGGGGTGCAAGCCGCCATGGATTACCTCGCCGGCGAAGTGTAGCCCGGTTGCAGCAACGGGACGCGGCCGCTATATACCGGCCTCGCCCGCTGACTTACCCGAAGGGTCGCGCGATGAAGGAAGGCATTCACCCGGATTATCACGACATCACCGTCGTGATGACCGATGGCACCAGCTACCAGACGCGCTCGACCTACGGCAAGGCGGGCGACACGCTGCGCCTCGAAATCGATCCGAAATCGCACCCGGCCTGGACCGGCGGGCAGCAGCGCTTGCTTGACACTGGCGGCCAGCTCGCCCGCTTCAATCGGCGTTTCCAGGGCTTTGAACGCAAGCAGTAAGCGGGCGTCTCAAGCCGGCCGCCCAAGGCGTCCCCGGAGTGGGTCGAGTAGTGAGCCCCTCTTGAACGGGGTTCCCGAGTAACTACCTAACATATGCGCGGTCGCCACTGTTGGGGCTGCGCTTGGACGACTGGCCCGGGCCATTGCGGCAGGGCCTCACCCCATGTTGCTCACTGGAGGATATGGTTATGGATCGCTTTGATTTCTCCCCGCTGTTCCGTTCGACGATCGGCTTCGATCGGCTGGCTCGCCTGGTTGATACGGCGGCCCGCGTCGACAGCACCGCTCAGTCCTACCCACCGTACAACATCGAGAAGACGGGCGAGGATGCCTACCGCCTGACGATGGCGGTCGCCGGGTTCTCGCAGGACGAGATCGACATCACCGTGCACGAGAACACGCTGATCGTCACGGCCAAGGCGCAGAAGGAGGACGAAGCCGGCCGCTACCTGCACCAGGGCATTGCCCGGCGCGCTTTCGAGCGGCGCTTCAGCCTCGCCGACCACCTCAAGGTCACCGGCGCCAGCATGGATAACGGCCTCTTGCATGTCGATCTGGTGCGCGAAGTTCCCGAGGCGATGAAGCCGCGCCAGATCAAGATCGTTGGCGGCGCTCCGGCTCACCCGCAGGTGACTGCGCAGAAAGCGGCCTGATCGCGCCGCGCTGCCGACCGCACCACAAGCGAAACGCCCCCGGGTTTTCCCGGGGGCGTTTTTTTGCCTGCAAGCGCCTGCGCGCTACTTCGGCTCTTTCTCTCTAGCCGGCGGAGCGCGACGCGGCGGCGCGACATGAGCCGGCGCAGCGGGACGCGGCGGTGCGACATGAGCC
>JBARKH010000061.1:0-1857 GCA_049801295.1 Allostellaceae bacterium
ACCACGGCCGGATCGCGGGTCACGACAATCTCCTGGCCGCGGCCCAGCTCCTGGGCCGCGCGCTCGAACGCCTTGGCTGCCGAATGCAGATTGCCGGAGCCGTAATCGACGATGGCGACGCTCACCGGCTGGCTCCCGGTTCGGGAAACAAGCCGATGACGTCAGGCGACTGCGGCATACGCGGCAGTGGCGCCGGCGACTGTGGCGGCGCAGCGGGTGCGCTGCGCACGGTCGGCGCCGCCCGAACCCAGTCGGCGAAAAAGCGCCGCTCGGCGTCTTCGAGATCATAGGCGCTGACAACACCGACGTTCGTCCAGCCGCGGCGCGCCAGCGTGAAGCGCCGCAGCGTGCCCCCCTCGACGCCAATCAAGAGCGCAATGAGCAGCCCGACCACAACGGCCCCGCCCCTGCCTGCTCCCCCGTAATACACCGCACCTTCGACCGCCGTGGCACCCACAACGTAAATCAGCAGCACCAACCACATCCGGTGCCATGCCATCCAAAGCCACGCGGCTATGAAAGCCCAGAAATAGAACCCGTCGCGCACGAATACGAACCGCTGCGGATCGGGTGTGGTTTCGGTGGCGCGCAGCGGCGGCTGATGCACGGTGTAAACGGCCATGGCGTTATTCCAATGCTGTCACCAAGCCTCGCGGCGACAGCGGGTCAATTGCCGAGCGTGCCCTTGGTCGAGGGGTCCTCAATGAGCAAAGTCAATCACTTATTTGGCGACTTAGCGGCGTTAGCGGCGGCAATTAGCGGCGGTTTTGCTCCTCGATCCGCACCATAAAACGTAACCGGCGGCCCGACAACGGCCGCCCGCTCCCTTAGAGCCGCTCAGCGTCGGGTGTCTCCCGGCGGATCGTTGCGCTTTTGCAGGGTGACTAGGACGCGAATGCGCACGCCCTTGACTGTTACGTCAACCTCGACCGGGAGCTTGTCGCCGGCTACCTCGACCACGCGCTCGTGATCCTCGTCGGGCATGGCGGGGAGTCTAAACGCGAAAACGGCCGGGGGCTAGGCTCTCCTCTCGTGGCGTGAACATCCCCGACATTCAGGGGACATTCACGCTGCCCCCTCGCTCTTAGCGGAGAATGAACGCGGCGGCTTCCTTGGCGCTGATCGGCTCGACGGTGTAGTGCTCGGGTGATGCGTCGGGTGCGCGCTCACAAATTTGGTGCTGATGAAGCCGGCGGACTAGCGGGCCGCCACGACGTTCTATTCACTACAGGTCAGCGGATTTCGCGCCGCATAGGCCGGGTCAGCGGCCCACATCGCCCGCATGTTTTCGGCATTGAACGATCAGCGGTTACCATCGGCGTTAGTCTTTATGGCGCGCCTGTTGGCGATGACCCCGTGGCTGAATCGCGTGGCCGGGCGGCCGCAGCAGCATCAGCGGCCGCCGCGAACGCCCGAGCGCCAGCGTGCGCCCCAACCGAATTTAGCTAAGCGGCTCCCACATTGGATGTGTAACGGCAAAACGCATGTGCGGCCATGGATGAAGTGTTGTTAGGACACTGTCGAGTAGTGCCGCGTCTTGCTATATTCCTCCGGTTGTGGTAGGGGTTCTCTCGGCTGGCCTGCCCTTTGGTAGGTCGGTGCTTCGGGTTGAACTCCCGGACTGGCGAGGGGCCGCCAAAGGCGGCCTGAACGGGTCACTGATCAACGCCACGGTCGTGAAAGCTAGGGAGCCTTAACCTCCCGTTGGAAGCACCCGCGCAAGATGGCTCACCCTCTTAGTCGAGGAGCCATCGGCATGAGCGACGCCACCGACAGAGTACTACTCGGCCGCAAGCGTCTTTTAGACGCCTACACCCAACAGCACGAGAGCGACGCGGAAGCGGCTCGCGCCTACGC
>JBARKH010000062.1:0-4526 GCA_049801295.1 Allostellaceae bacterium
GCCCTCGGCATAGGCGCGGGGCCCGGCAAGGGCGAGACCGAGCGCCCCGGCCATCGCCGCTTCGGGCCAGCCGGCATTCGGCGAATGGTGCTTGCGTCCGTCGCGAAGCATGATGAGGAGGGCGTGGCGCGGCATCGCCTCGCCGGCGAACAGCGCCGCGCCGGCGAAGAGGAGGCCGGCGAGCGGCGCCGGAATCAGGTTCACCAGATCGTCGAAGCGCGCCGCCGCCCACCCGAAGCTGCGGTAGCGCGCCGAGCGGTGCCCGATCATGCTGTCGAGCGTGTTGGCCATCTTGTAGGCGAAGAGGCCGGGCAGGCCGAGCAGCAGGTACCAGAACACCGGCGCGACGACGCCGTCGCTGAAATTCTCGGCGAGGCTTTCGATTGCCGCGCGCGCGACGCCATGAAAATCGAGCCGCATCGGGTCGCGCCCCACGATATGGCGGACCGCGTCGCGGCCGGCCGGCAGACCGCCCGAGCGAAGCGCCGCGCCGACCGCGGCGACATGCTCGAAGAGGCTGCGCTGCGCGATGAGGATGGCAATCGCCAGCGCCTCGACAATGGCGCCGACAAGGCTGCTGCGGCCGAGGAGATGCAGCGCCCAGCCGACGAGGGTGGCCGCTCCGACCAGTACGATCACAGTGACGATGCCCCGTTCGCGCCGGCTCCGCTCGCTGCGGCTCGGCCGGTTGAGCTTTTTTTCGAAGAACGTGATGGCGCGCCCCGCAAGGACGATCGGGTGCGGGATTCGGGCGAAGACCGCCGGCATGTCGCCGAACACGACATCTATCGCCAAGCCCACGAGCAGCAGCAAGAAGGGGTCGTGGAGGTCGGGCGGGATTATCGAGAGCGTCATTGCGACAGCACTGTCGGCCGCCGCGCGGCCGCAATCAACCGAGAGGAGAACATGGAATGAGCGAGACCGCGGTGCTGCTGTGCGGGCATGGCAGCCGCGATCCCGAGGCGGTCGGCGAGTTCGAGGAGGCCGCGGCGGCAGTGCGCGCGCGCCTGGCAACCCTCGCGCCGGGAAACGATTTCGCGACCGGCTACCTCGAATTCGCCCGGCCGACGATCGGCGAGGGTCTGACCGCGCTCAAGGCGCGCGGCGCCCGGCAAATCCTTGCGATCCCGGGGATGCTGTTCGCCGCGAGCCACGTCAAGAACGATCTCCCCTGGGAGATGAACAGCTTTATCGCCACCAACCCGGGGATCGACGTTCGCCTCGGCCGCGACCTCGGGATCGAACCCAAACTGCTCGAGGCCGCCTCGGAGCGCCTAGCCGTGGCGGTGCCGGATGGGCGGGCGGACACGATCCTCCTCGTCGTCGGCCGCGGCACCAACGACCCCGACGCCAATTCCAACATCGCCAAGATCGCACGGATGCTGTGGGAGGGCATGGGGTTTGGCTGGGCCGAGGCGGCGTTCAGCGGGGTCGCCCATCCGCGCGTCAATGCGGCGCTCGAACGCGCGGCCCGGCTCGGGTTTCGCCGCATCGTCGTCTTCCCGTATTTCCTCTTCACCGGCATCCTGGTCAAACGCATCTACGCCCAAACGGGTGAGGTCGCGGCGCGGTTTCCCGACATAGAATTCGTCAAGGCGGGCTACCTGCGCGACCATCCCCGGGTGATCGACAGCTTTCTCGACCGCATCGGCGAATTCGCCGCGGGCGAACCCAAGATGAACTGCCAATTATGCAAATACCGCACGCAAATCGTCGGCTACGAAGAGGCCGCCGGGACGCCGCAACAGGGCCATCATCATCACGTGCGCGGCGCCGGGATCGACCCTCACCATGATCATGACCACGAGCATCCGCATCCGCACGATCATCCTCGCGAGCACAACTGAGACACGATGTTGGCACTGTTCGACCACTATGTGATCGTCGACTGGAGCGCGGCGGGGCAGCCCAAGACCGGACGTGACAGCATCTGGATTTGCCGCCTTGGCGCGGATGGCGAGAGCGTCTCCAATCCCCCGACCCGCCATGCGGCCAAGGGGCTGCTTGTCGACATCCTGGCGCGCGCGGGCGAGCGCGGCGAGCGGGTCATTTTGGGCTTCGACTTTCCGTTCGGCTACCCGGCCGGGTTTGCCGCCCGGCTCGGGCTTCAAGGCACCCCGTGGCGCGCCCTCTGGGATGAGCTGGCCGGCCTCTTGCACGACAACGAAAACAACCAAAACGACCGCTTCCAAGTCGGCGCGACGCTCAACCGCCGCGTCTCAAACGGGCGCTTTCCGTTCTGGGGCTGCCCGGCCGGATTCACCGACGGTTTTCTCGGTCCGCGCCATCACCGCGGTCATACGAACGATGAACCCTTGAAGGAGCGCCGGCTGATCGATGAGTGGATGGTCGGCGCGCAACCGTGCTGGAAATTGGCCTATACCGGCTCGGTGGGGAGCCAAAGCCTGACCGGGATCCCGGTCGTGCGCGCGTTGCGCAACGATCCGCGCTGGGCCGATCGCGCACGCATCTGGCCGTTCGAGACCGGGCTCCGCCTCCCCGCCGACGCGCAGATTGTCTTTGCCGAGGTTTGGCCGTCATGGTGGCGGGACGAAATCAGGCCCGACCATGGCCCGCCCACCGACAAAGCCCAGGTTCGTACCGTCGCCGAGATATTCGCCGCGCGCGACCGGGCCGGCGAGTTGCGTTCGTGGTTTGCCGGCGCCCCCAGCCTTAAAAGCGCCGAGCGGTGCATCATCGAAAACGAAGAGGCCTGGACCCTGGGTGTAACCGCGCCGAGGCGCCGATCGCACTCTCCTGCCTCTCAAAAATTGTCTTCATTCCCGCGAAAGCGGGAATCCAGTGGCTCCTGGACCCCCGCTTGCGCGGGGGTGACGAGTGAACAAATAGAGTCGGGCAAGGCCTCGACCCACTACACCTACCTGCGCGATCCGGCGGCGATCTATCGCCGATCGTTTGCGTTAATCCGGGCCGAGGCCGGCCTTGGACGGTTTCCGCAAGCGCTGCGTCCGCTTGCGGTGCGGCTCGCCCACGCGGCGGGCGATGTTGCGATCCTCGAGGATCTCGCCTGGTCGCGCGGTGCGGTTGCCGCCGGTCAGCGGGCGCTGGCGCAAGGCGCGGCGATCCTGGTCGACAGCGAGATGGTCGCCGCCGGCATCACGCGCGACCGGCTGCCAGCCAAAAACTCGGTGATCTGCACCCTGCGCGATCCCGCCGTCGCGGCATTCGCGGCGAGGCATAAGACCACCCGCAGCGCCGGAGCGGTCGAACTGTGGCGAGCCCGTCTCAAAGGCTCGGTAGTGGCGATCGGCAATGCCCCGACAGCGCTCTTTCACCTCCTGGAAATGCTGATCGAGGGCGCGGAGCGGCCGGCGCTGATCCTCGGCTTTCCGGTCGGTTTTGTCGGTGCCGCCGAAGCCAAGGAGGCTCTCCTCGGGTTTGGAAGCGGGCTCGCGTATGTCACGATCAAAGGTCGGCGCGGCGGGAGCGCGCTCGCCGCCGCCGCGGTCAACGCGCTGGGCGGCGAGGCCCCCGCATGACGGCGTGGCTCAGCGTCATCGGCATGGGCGACGACGGGCTTCCCGGCTTGAACCCGGCCGCGCGCACCCTCGTCGAGACCGCGCAGACTCTGGTGGGCGGCGCCCGCCACCTGGCGATGGTGCCACCGGGCGAAGCGGAGCGGCTCATATGGCGCCAACCGCTCGCCGATACAATTCCCGAGATCGAAGCGCGCCGCGGTACAAGGGTCGCGGTGCTGGCGAGCGGCGACCCCTTATGGTACGGCGTCGGGGTCGTTCTGGCGCGCCATTTCCCTCGCGAGGAGATGACGATCGTGCCGCAGCCGGGCGCCTTCAGCCTCGCCGCCGCCCGGCTCGGCTGGGCCCTCGCCGAGTGCAGCCTATTGAGCCTCCACGCCCGCCCGCTCGACATTCTGCGCCTTCATCTCGCACCGGGCCGGCGCTGTCTCATACTGTCGGAAGACGGGACGACGCCGCGCCTTGTGGCGGGCCTCCTCGCCGCTTCCGGCTGGGGCCCGAGCCGGATCAGCGTCTTCGAGCATCTGGGCGGCGCGCGCGAGGCTGTAGTTGACGGCACGGCGCAAGATTGGGGCGAGCGGACCAGCGCCGACCTCAACACGATCGCCCTCGAATGCCGGGTGGCGCCCGGCGCCCGCGTCCATTCGCGGCTCGCGGGGTTGCCCGACGACGCCTTCGAGCATGACGGGCAATTGACCAAGCGGGAAATGCGCGCGATCACCCTGGCGCGGCTCGGGCCGCTGCCCGGCGAGACCTTGTGGGACATCGGGGCCGGAAGCGGCTCGATCGCGATCGAATGGCTGCGCGCAATCCCGGACAGCGCCGCGCTTGCGATCGAAAAAAACCCCGGGCGTGCGGCTGTGATCGCGCACAACGCCGCCACGCTGGGCGTGCCCGGATTGCAGATCATCGCCGGCGCCGCGCCACAGGCGCTCGCCAAAATCCCGCCGGAACTCGCCCGGCCCGATGCGATCTTTGTCGGCGGCGGCATTGCCGCTGCCGACCTGTTGCCGGCGCTGTGGGCGGCAT
>JBARKH010000063.1:0-2884 GCA_049801295.1 Allostellaceae bacterium
ATGCCGAAGCGGTCGCCGACCCGGAGCCGCACTTCTTCGCCCAGCGCTTCGATGTCGGCGGCGCTCGCGTTGCCGGTGTTGATCAGGAAATTGGCGTGCTTTTCGGAGACCATCGCGCCGCCGCGGACAAGGCCGCGACAGCCGGCGCGGTCGATCAGCTGCCACGCCTGGTGGCCGGGCGGGTTGGCGAAGGTCGAGCCGCCGGTGCGCGCGCGGATCGGCTGGGCGGCTTCGCGCGCCGCATGGATCTCGGCCATGCGTTGCGTGATCGCCGCGCGATCGCCCGGTTTCCCGCGGAATACCGCGCTGGTAAAAATCCAGTCGCGCGGTGCGTCGCAATGGCGGTAGGAAAACCCGAGTTCGGCGCCCTTCACCCGATGGATTCGCCCGTCGCGGCCGACGGCTTCCGCAGACACCAGTACATCCTTGAACTCGCTGCCATAGGCGCCGGCATTCGTCGGAAATCCGCCGCCGATCGTGCCCGGCACCCCGGAGAGGAATTCGAGCCCGGCGATCCCGGCTTCGGCAGCTCCGAGCGCGACGTTTGCATCGAGCGCACCGGCGCCCGCGGTCACCTCGTCGACCCCGGTCTCGACATTGACAAAGCCGCGGCCCAGCCGGATGACGACGCCCGCGATGCCGCCGTCACGGACCAAGATGTTCGAGCCGACCCCGAGCACGCTCACCGGAATGTCGGCGGGCAGCGCCGCGAGGAAATCCGCGAGGTCAGCTTCGTCCGCCGGGCGGAACAGCACATCGGCCGGACCGCCGACGCGGAACCAGGTCAGATGTCCGATCGCGGCATCGGCCACCAGCCGGCCGCGCACCGGCGGGAGGCGCCGACGCCAATCGCTATCGAGAATTCCGGCACGCGCCTTCACGCTACCTCGCTCCGCCTGTCGAGCGCGGCCAGGTTGTCCGGCAGGCTGTTCGCCCAGCCGGTGATCGAACCGGCACCGAGGCACACGACGATGTCGTCGGGCCGGGCCAATTCCCGCAGCATCGGCGCGAGGTGGTCGGGTCCCGGGAGAGCCCGGGCGTTGCGATGGCCATGCGCGCCAAGGCCGGCGACAAGCGCATCACGCGACGCCCCCTCGATCGGCGCCTCGCCGGCGGCGTAAACATCGGCGACGATCACGAGGTCGGCGTCATTGAAGCAGGAACAGAATTCGTCGAACAAATGCGCGAGGCGCGAATAGCGATGCGGCTGCACGACCGCGATCACCCGGCCGCCGCCGTCGCCCAGGGCGGCGATCGCCCGGGCCGCCTTCAAGACGGCCGCGATCTCGACCGGGTGATGGCCATAGTCGTCGAAGATCGTGACGCCGTTCCATTCGCCGGTCTTGGTGAAGCGCCGACGCACGCCCTTGAAATTGCGCAAGGTGGCGCGCACCACCTCATCACCCAGACCCATTTCCTCGGCCACGGCCAGGACCGTCAGCGAGTTCTGGACGTTGTGCTCGCCGAACATCGGCAAAAACAAACCCGCGAGCAACCGCTCCCGCCCGGTGAGCCGGTCGGTGATCATGGCGTCGTAATGGCTACCATCTGGTCCAAGCCGGATGTTGGTCGCGCGAATATCGGCTTGCGGGCTGAGCCCGTAGGTGACGACCCGCCGCTCCGGCAGACGGGCGATCATGCTCTGAACCACCGGATGGTCGATGCACAGAACCGCGAACCCGTAGAACGGGATATTGCCGACAAAGGTCTCGAAGGCCTGGGCGAGCGCGGCGAAGTCGCCGTAAAAATCGAGGTGTTCGGCATCGATGTTGGTGACGATGGCGATGGTCGCCGGCAGCCGCGTGAAGGTGCCGTCGCTCTCATCCGCCTCGACCGCCATCCAATCGCCGGCGCCGAGCCTGGTATTGGTGCCGTAGGCGTTGATGATCCCGCCATTGATCACGGTCGGGTCGAGCCCGGCGGTTTCCAGGAGCGCGCCGATCATCGAGGTTGTTGTCGTCTTGCCGTGGGTGCCGGCGATCGCGATCGACCATTTGAGCCGCATCAATTCGCCCAGCATCTCGGCGCGCCGCACCACCGGCAGGCGCCGCGCCCGCGCCGCCACGACTTCCGGGTTGTCGGGCTTCACGGCGGACGAGATGACGATGACCTCGGCGCTGTCGAGATTTTCGGCCTTGTGGCCGATCATCACCGCGATGCCGAGCGCCCTCAGCCGGCGCGTATTGGCGCTCTCGGCAATGTCGCTCCCTTGCACCCGGTAGCCGAGATTGTGCAGCACCTCGGCAATCCCGCTCATCCCGATGCCGCCGATCCCGACGAAATGCAGGGGCCCCGTTGATTCGGGCAGCGATCTCATGCCGCGCACTCCCGGGGTGCGCCATCGGGCTTGTCCTGCGCCCCCGGCACTAGGCCAAGAACGATCGCGGCGAGCCGCCCGGTCGCGTCATCACGGGCAAAGCGGCGCGCCTGCGCGGCGGCATCGGCTAATCCGGAAGCGTCGGCGAGCCGCTCGGTGAGGATTTCACTCAGCATCGGCGCGCTCAGCTCCGCTTGCGGGATGACCCAGCCGGCGCTGGCATCGGCGAAGGCACGGGCATTGGCCGCCTGGTGGTCGTCGGTCGCATGCGGGTAGGGCACCAGGATCGCCGGGCGGCCGGCGGCGGCGAGCTCGGCAACGGTCGACGCCCCAGACCGGCAGATCACCAGCTGGGCCCGCGCGAGGCGCTCCGGCACGTCAGTGAAAAAGCTGCTGACCTCGGCGGCGATCCCGGCGGCCTCGAGTTGCGCAGTGACCCGAGCGCAATCCTCGCGCCGCGCCTGCTGGCTGACGCGCAGCGCCGCACGCAACTCCAGCGGCAGTGCCGCCAGCGCCGGCGGCACAATGTCAGCGAAAATCCGCGCCCCCTGGCTGCCGCCGAGGATC
>JBARKH010000064.1:0-1955 GCA_049801295.1 Allostellaceae bacterium
GGCGCCCGGATTGGCGACATGGACGGTCGCTGCCTCGCCGGTGTCGAGCACCACATCGGCGAGGAAGCGCTTATAGCGGCGGGCGAGCGTCGCCGGGATCAGAGTAGAGGTAAACTGCATGGCCGCATTTAGCATGTTTAGCGGGGCATGATCTGTTCGGAAAACCGATTTTTACGCTGGGGAGGAGCCTTGCGTCCGGCATCAAGTGGCGATCTTGCCGCCCAGCTCGTCTTCGATGTGGGCGCGAATGATCTCGTCGAAGGACGCCTCCGCCTCGAAGCCGAGCGCGAGCGCGCGGCGCGGATCGAAGCGGCTCGGCCAGCCGGCGACGATGCGCGCGACCAGCGGGTCCGTTTCGCGGCGAATGCGCGAGGCGATCTTGTCGCCGGCAATCCGGCGTAACGCGGTGATCTGCTCGGCGACGGTGCAGCATACGCCGGGCATGGTGAGGTTGACGCGCGGCCCGAGCGCATCGCGTTCAAGCCCGGCGGCGTGGACGAGAAAGCCGACGGCGGCGCGCGGGCTGGCATTCCAACTGCGGACGCTGTCCTCGACGGGCAGCACCGCCTCCTCGCCGTTGAGCGGCTCGCGGATGATCGAGGAAAAGAAGCCGGAGGCGGCCTTGTTCGGCCGTCCGGGCCGTACCACGATGTTCGGCAGCCTGATGCCGACACCGTCGATGAAGCCGCGGCGGGAATAATCGGCGAGCATCAGCTCAACCATCGCTTTCTGCGTGCCGGAGGAGGTGAGCGGCGTTAAGGCAAAATCGTCGGGAATCGCCTCTGGAAAGGGGGCGCCGAACACCGCAACCGATGAAGAGAAGACCAACCGCGGACGGTAACCGCCGCCGGTGGTGCGAATGGCGTCAAGCAGCGCACGCGAACCGTCGAAATTGACCCGCATCCCCTTCTCGAAATCAAGCTCGGCCTCTCCAGAAACGATCGCCGCAAGATGGAAGATCACGTCGGGGCGGCCGGCAATCGCCGCAGCTGCGGCGGACAGGTCGGCAACGACCGCCTCGACCGGCGCGGCGAAATTCTCCGGGCGTGGCGGAACGCCGACGTCGAGCAAAGTGAGGCGGTCGATCGATCGGCCGTGGAGCGCGCCATCAGCGACCAGGCGCGCCGTCAGCTTGCGCCCGATCATTCCCGCAGCGCCGGTGATAAGGATGTGCATTGTGGTAACCGACGTTATAGCGCCATGCCGCCGTCGACGAGATGCGCTTGGCCGGTAATGTAGCTCGCTTCGTCGCTGGCGAGAAAGAGCGCGAGCCACGCTACTTCCTCGGGCGTGCCGAGCCGGCCCATCGGCTGGCGCGCGACGAAATCCTGCCGCACGGCATCGAGCGAACGCCCGGTCTCCTGCGACACCGCCGTGATGCGCTCGCCGAGCGACGGCGACTCGATCGTGCCCGGACAAATGGCGTTGCAGCGGATGCCTCGCTTGATGAAATCGGCGGCAACCGCCTTGGTGAGCCCGATCACCGCGGCCTTGGTGGCGCCGTAGACGTAACGATTGGCAACGCCGCGGATCGACGACACCACCGAGGCGACATTGACGATCGAGCCCGATAGCTTCTCCAGCATGCCAGGCAGGAAGGTCTTGATCGTGCGGTGCATCGATTTGACGTTGAGGTCGAACGAAAAATCCCAGTCCTTGTCGGTGCAATCGAACACTGTGCCCTGGTGCACATAACCGGCGCAATTGACCAGCACGTCGAGCGGCCCGAACTCGCGGGCGATGTCCCGGCCGAACGCATCGATGTCGTCCTGGGAGCGAACGTCGAGCTTGCGCAGCTTGGCGCGCGAGCCCTGCAGCTTGTTCGGGGCGAGATCGGTGGCGATGACCTTGGCGCCCTCATCGGCAAACTTCTCGGCGATGGCGCGGCCGATGCCCTGGCCCGCAGCGGTTACCAGCGCGACCTTGCCTTCCAGTCGGTTGCTCATGTTTTCACG
>JBARKH010000065.1:0-11285 GCA_049801295.1 Allostellaceae bacterium
CTCCGGCTCGGTCCACTCGCGCCACAGCGCGACCAGCGCCGCCATCACCGCCGGGCCGAGAAACAGCCCGAGAAACCCCATCGTCTGCAGCCCGCCGAGGAGACCCAGAAGTACCAGGAGAAACGGCAGCCGCGCCGCACCTCCGATCAGGAACGGGCGGACGAAGTGATCGGCGGCGAAAACCAGGACGCTGCCGAAAACGAAGATGACGATGGCGCCGATCCTGTTGCCAATGGCCAGGAGGTAGAGCCCGGCGAGGCTATAAACGACCGGGGCGGCAAACGGGATGACGGCGGCCACGCCGGTCACCGCGCCGGCGGAGGCCGGGTACGGGAGGCCGACTGCGAAATAGATGACGCCAAGGAGAATGCCCTCGGCGAGCCCGACCAGCACCAGACCGTTCACCGTGCCGTGTACCGCCGCGATCATATGGCGCGCGATGCGCTCGCCGCGCAGCCCGATCAGGCGGTCGCTGAGATGGCGCAGCCGCTCGGTCAGCGTGCCGCCGTCGCGGAACATGAAAAACAGCGTGAGCAGCGTGAACAGAAAGATCGCGAGTCGGTGAAGCACCTCGCCGCCATATTCGCGCGCCGAATCGGTCAGCGTGTGGAGCGTGACGCGGCCGATCAGCTCCTCGGCCATCGCCGGATCGCTGAGATTGCCCTGCCACCATTCCGCGATCGTCGGGCCGGCCACCGGGAGCTGCCCGATCCATTCGGGCACCGCAATGCCGTGGTGCCGCGCGTCGGCGACGAATTCGATCACGAAATGACTTTCGCGAGCGAGCGCGATGCCAAGCAGGATCAGCGGGGCGATGAAGACGATCCCGATGCCGATTGTTGCCAGCAACGGTCCGACGACCCGGTCGCTGCGCTCCGGGAGCACGTGCAGCAGCCAGCCATAGAGCGGCCACAGCGCGATCGCGAGCACTGCGGCCCAGGCGAGCGCGGGAAGGAAGTCGGCCAGGATCCACAGTCCGACGGCGATCACCGCGGTCGCCAGCGCGATGCGGGCGAGCTGCTGCAAGGAAAATGATCCTGCGCCGTCTGGCGTGGCGCGATCCGGCTCCATCGTGTTCGGCTCTTTCAATCGGTCGCGGCGAAGTCTAGCTGAAGTGCGCCCCTCTGGCACGAGACGAGCGGTCGATCCGCCGGCTCGCAC
The DNA here is from genome assembly GCA_049801295.1 of Allostellaceae bacterium. GTDB lineage: Bacteria > Pseudomonadota > Alphaproteobacteria > ATCC43930 > CGMCC-115725 > DATARH01. The sequence goes on from JBARKH010000065.1 coordinate 1,162, forward strand.
ATCCGGTCCCAGCCGGGTCCGTCCCGCGTCAAGCGCCGGGTGCGGCCTTGCCTGCCGTTGACCCTGGGCATATTCTAGCTTGCCTCGGCAGTCCGACTGCCGGTTAGACATAAGGGGCTCAGCTGATGGGGTACACTCTCGAACAGTTCTCGGCCGATTGCCACCGCGTCCTGGCCGCCGATCCCGGTCCGGAAGGCCGCAAGAAGGTTTGTGCGCTGGTTGAAAAAGCCTGCACCGACCAGGATTTCGTTGCCAAGCACCTGCCCGATAACGGGGCCGAGCGGCACATCCTCTACGAGGATCCCGAACTCGGTTTCTGCATCCTCGGCCATGTGCATCACGGGGCCAAGCAGAGCGCGCCGCACGATCATGGCCCGACCTGGGCGATCTACGGCCAGGCGATGGGCGAAACAGTGATGACCGACTGGGCGAAGGTGTCGCCGGCGAGCGAGGGGGTGACTGGCAAGGTGAAGTTCGTCCGCGACTACACGCTCACCCCGGGCGCCGCCTATGTCTACAACGAGGGCGACCTCCATTCGCCGCGCCGCGACGCCTCGACCAAGCTGATCCGCATCGAGGGCCGCAACGTCGAAAAGATCCGGCGCTTCCCCTACGAACAAGCGTAACCGGCGCCACTGCGTGCCGCAGACCGACGAGGGCGCCCCTCCAGGGACGCCCTCGCTACTTTCGCGGTGACGACGCCGCGGCCATGTGGTCGCGGCGCGGTCTCTGGTGCCGGACTACTCGACGACTGTGACGCGCCGATTGTGCGGCTCGCGAACACCGTCCGCCGTTGGCACGGCGAGATCGTTCTCGCCAACGCCTCCGACCGCTATCGCCTGCGGGGATACGCCCATGCGGATCAGGGCCTCGGCGACGTTTCTCGCCCGCCGGTCGGACAATCTCTGATTATAGCGGACCGAACCCGAGGTGTCGGTGTGGCCGGTTACCCGCACACTCGCCACGCCGCCGGCGCTGTAGACGGCTGCGACCTGCTGCAGGACCGCCATGCCCGACGCCCCGATCTGGGACCGGTTCCAGCCGAAATACACGGTGAAGACGCGGGCGCCGGGGGCGGGTATTGCCGCTGGCGGGCCCGGCGGCGGCGGTGGCGGCATCAAGACGGGGGGCACGCAGGCCGTCAGGGCCAGCAGCGAAAACAGGATGATCGCACGCTTCATCGGGTTCCTCCGGGGGTTGAGTAACGCGAGCATATGAAACATCGGCGGATGATACTACCGCGAAGCGTGGTTCTGCCGTCAAGCCCGGCGCGGCGCGATGCCGAGGCGCTAGCCGCCACCCTCGACGATCAACGCCCGGGCGCGCGAGTTGGCCAGCCGGATCGGCAGGGCGGCCTGGTATTCGGGCGAATTGTACCAGCGCCGCGCGGCGTCGGCGTCGGCAAACTCGATGATCACGACGCGCTGCGGCGCAGGCGCACCCTCGACCAACTCGGCCTTGCCGCCGCGCGCGATGAAGCGTCCGCCATACTGCGCGATGCTGGCGCCGGCGAGCGCCCGATAGGGCTCGTATCCGGCCGCATTGGTAACCTCGACCTCGGCAATAAAGTAGGCCGGCATGTCCTTCTCCTGCGGCCGCGGGTTGCGGGGTTCGCAGCGTACCACATGCGAGCGCGCCGGCCGTCTCCCACGCCGGGGGTTACTGCGACAGAAATACCGAGTTGACCGCCGTGATGAACAATTGGCTCAGCGCGGCCGAGATATCCCCGCCGGTCGCCACCTTGGTGTACAGTCCCGGCGAAGCGCAATTGTGCAGCTGCGTTGCGATGCCGGTGGAATAGTCCGTGGAGAGATCCGGGCTTTGCGGGGGCGCTGGTTGGTTATACGGTGAAACATAGGTCATATACCACGAGTTCGTCGGCAATGCGTCGTACTCGGTATACAAGACCGCGATCAGGATCCCCCGATTCTTGATCGTTGTACAATACGACGGGTTCATAGCCGACTGCTGGCGACTGCCGCTGCAAACAACGTACGGCGAATTTGCTCCTGAAGCCCCGGAAGTCGTACAACCGGCGACGGTTTCATCGTCAACGCCGTCGGTGACGAAAAACAGGATTTCCTTGGGCGTATCTCCGGGAGATTCCGTGCCCTGGCCGGGGTCGGGCATGGTGGTGTTGATCTGGGTCATGGCGTTCTGGTAGTGGGTGTCGGCGTCGCTGTTGTTTGTGGTTGTGCCAAAGGTGACGGCAACCCCGGTTGCCGTCGCCGTTGCATTGGCGCTGAGCGTAACGGTCGAGCCGCTTCTGGAGGATACCGTCGTGCCCGCGGGGATCCCGGCGCCGAGTACAAATTGCCCCGCCGCGATTCCCGTGGTCGAGGCCAGGCTGCTGAGCGACTTGCTGCCGTTCGTCGTTTTGCCCGTTGTGGAGAGGACCGGATTCCAAATCACGTTATTTGACCATACTTCCAGCATTTGGATATTGCTCGCCGCCGCCGCGGCCGTGGCGAGATTCGGGGTCAGGGCTTGGATCGTGTGGAAGCCGGTATCGAAGGTATAGATCGCCATCTGATACTCGTTGGCGATGGCGTTGGCATCTTCGGTAGTTTGCGCCGTGGTCATCAGATTTGCCGCCGCTTGCTGCAGCAAATCGATCCGCAGCTGCACCCCGAGACACCGCGCCAGGGCATAGTTATCCTCGCCGCCGCTGGGGTAGCCTGTTGGCGGGTTGCATGTGGCCGAACTGGCCTGAGCGGGGTTGCCCAGGCTGTCGGCGCTAGGATTGTATTGGTGGCAAGCGAAGCCGCAGCCCCCCTGCGCCGAGGTGTGGGAAACCATTGTACTGACGCCGGCCGACGTTGCGGCGATTGCCATCGAGGGCGAGGAGTCGAGCAGCAGGTAGAAATTGATGAATGGCCAGGCTGCCTTAGCCTGCCCGGTGGCGGTGACGTCCATATAATTGTAGCCGACGATCCTCATGAAAGAGGTCGGCACCGAAGCGGCGTAGGTCACGTTGATGATATTGGGGGTGGCGCCGTAGGTGAGCGGCGTCGCCGGGCATGCGATATTCGATGCTGGGGCAGAGCAGAGATCGCCCAACGCCCCAGCGGGATAATTGGAATTGATGTAGTTAATCGTGCGCTGATTTAATTGGGCCGTCGTGTATTCCGTCCGATTGGTTGAGGCAATGGCGAGTGCGGCGGCATCGACCGCAGATTGGAGGCGCGACCTGACGATGTATCCCTGCCACATATCGATGCCTGTCCCGATCGCAATGACCAGCATCATCGCCGCAAAAGCGAAAATGAGCACAACCTGGCCGCGCCGGCAGCCAAGCGTCGACCGCATCTCGATCAAAAACCGAACGATGGCGATATGCATGCTAGCTCACTCCGCACTATGCCGATTAGCTGCAAGGGCTGCACGGGATGGTGAAGACTGCTCGTGGTCGCGAATAGACCCGGGCCTTTATCGTGATCGGCGTCTGGATCAGGTATGAGAGCGCCGAATTGTAAGTATAGCTCGCTTCGGCAGCGATCACGCTGTCACAGGAGCCGCCCGAAGCAAGCTGCGTGACGCACGCGCCACCGAGCCCGGTCGCGCCGGCGGTGAGATTGGTCATCGTTGCGGCCCCGCCGCGAGTCACCTGCCAGGCGACGGTCCTGCCGGCGGTAACCGGATCAAAGGTGACGCTGGCGACGGCAAGACCCAAACCGGCGGCCGGGCTCGGCGTCATCACCAGCTGTCCGGCGACGTAATAATTGTTGATGTCGCTGGTGGCGATTGTTTTCTGCTGTGCAATGAGGTCAGCGACCGTGTCGGCGACATCGATCACCTTCATATATACGACCAACCCTTGCGACACTTCGAAGACACCCATAAACATCACAATCATGACCGGCAGCACGAAGGCGAATTCGATCGCCGCGCTACCGCCGCGCTTCCGCCAAAGGTCGTGGAAGAGCTGGATCATGCCAGTGGCGGTGATGGCAGCGCACCGCTGCAGAACGGCTCGTTTTGGAAAACCACTGTCGACATGAGAAACGTCGATTGCGTGCTATCGCCGAGATATTGCCCGACCCACAGGGTGAAGAACTTGTAGTCGTAGGTGACTTGCACGGCCTCGATCTGCCCGCAGTTGCCGGCGTTGAATCCGGCGGAGATTAGTTTGCCGGTAATTGGGTCGCGCGCGGGCGGCGTGTTGACCGCGGTCTGCGCCCCCGACCAATTGGGGAACTGCCGTACTTGGTAGATCAGGTTGCCGCAACCGATGACCGAGCTGGCCGCGCTGCACAACGATGTCTGAAAAAAGGTCTCGGCGTTGCCGCTAGTCTGCGCCTGGCCGGTGCGGATCATCCGGGCGGCCGACCGCGCCGAACCGTCAAGCACCGATTGCACGAATACCATGAATCCGAGCTCGAATATGGCCAACAACAGCATCAGGAAGACCGAGCCAACAATGGCGAATTCAACGGCCGTGGCGCCGCCCTCTCCAAGCCTTCGTAAATATTGCCACCCACGTCTCATCAGCCGTCCCTCGAAGCCCGCGACGACCAGATATGTCGCGAATGGTTCCGCCGACTATCTGTTAACAAATCTATCATTCTGCCAACAAAGCTATCATCCTATCCGTTCGCGAAAAGTTAAAGCCCGATTTCAGAAAATTAAAGCAAAAATTGAGACATGCCGGGACGAAAGTTGCGAGAGACCGGGGCCGAAGGTCGTTCCGCGCCGCCGCCCCCCTCATGCTTTGGCCAACGGCCCGCATGCAATGCATTTTCGCGATACCGGTGCCGCTAGGCCGCGCCGCCGCAATCCCTCGGCCCAACCAGCGCGTCGTCGATAAGCCTGGTCAGAACCCGCCGCGAGTCGAAATAGGCGTGCGCCAACCCGCGCGCGAGGCGCGCCTCATGCGCGTAGTCGCGCTCGATCGCACGGATCGCCTCGGCCGCTTGCTCGGCAGTATTGAACGTGTGCAGGCCGCGTCCGGTTGGGAAGACCCGGCTGAAACCGGTGTCCTGAACCACGACCGGACGCGCAGCGGCGAGATAGCAAGCCGACCGGCAGCTGAACCAGGCGGTGCGCAGCGCGACATACACGTTCTTGGCGACCGAGACCTCGCCGCGCGATGCGGCGATGTAGTCCCGGTAGTCTCGCGGCGTCAGCGTCACGGCAGGCCCGTCCTGAACTTCCCAGCCCTCCCTCGCGAGCTGCGCCGTCGGGGCCTCGGTGCCCCCCAGGGCGAGACGAAAGGGTAACCCGACCTGCCGCGGCAGGCCGATGATCTTATCGATTTCGGCCGCCTTGCCGTGATATTCGGCACCGCCATATTCGAGCTTTCCGCGAAACACGTTCCAGGTCATCACCGTGCTCCACGCGCCGCTCGGCGAAGTCGGGACGGGAATCCCGTCCCAAAGATCCAGGACAATCGGCATCCGGGTCTTCCGCCAGCGCAGACCGGCCGTGGGCACCCCGCAATCGGGCGCCCCAACGTTCTCGCCATAAGTGAAATGACGATCATGCGTCAAGACCTCGGCGCGCCAACGCTCGACATTTTCGGACCAGGCCGGACGCTCACTGAGCACGATCTGGGTGTATCCGGGATCGGTATCGACAAAAACCTTGAGACAATGGGGCGCTATAGCGTCGGGAAGAAAGCTTGCGCCGCTTACATTGATGAACAGATCGGCGGTGCGAGCCACCGCGTCGAAGGCGCGGCGCGACATCCCGTAGCTGGAATCGTGCAAATGCAGATAATGCCAGTGCTCGGTCAGCTCTGGAGCGTAGCGCTGAAAAAAGTTTCGCAGGAACCCGGCCGAATAGCCGGCATCATCCGTCATCCTGTTGTCGCGTGGGTGGTAGGGCCAGCACCAAGTGTCTTCATGATAGAATACATCGTGGCCGAGGCGCGCCAAACCGATGACGTATTGCAGGTAATCCCAAGCGATCCCGCCCACCGGATATTGGGCGACCATGCCTGCGACGATAATCCTTAGCGGCGACACGTCCAGCCTCACGGCACAGCTGAAGCTGGGCGGTGCTTCGGCAAGGCGGGCGCGAGCAGGCGCTTCGACCGGCGCCGTTCGGTCTCGATGTCGCGCCGCATGATCGGGGCCTCCTCGGCAGAAAAGGAAACCGAACGAATATAATTTCGCGCAATGTTTAAGAAGCCACAAATCCGATGTCCAAGCGCCGCCGTGCCGCCGTGCGGCGCGGCCGGAGCATCACAACGCATCGACCGCGTTGCTTGCGGCCGCTCCGGCTGGCATGCTCTGGCCGGCTATCGGCGGGGGCGGGTGATGGACATCGGGGCGGACAGGCGCGGCAAGCGCGAGGGAACCGCCGATGCTCTCATTCTCCCGTTCCAGCAGTTTTTCGCGACCGCCGCGTCTCCCTGCCCCTACGTCCCGGGCCGCGCCGAACGCAAGCTGATCGTCGAACTCACCGGCCCCGCCGCCCCCGAATTTTATGACGAGTTGTCGCGCGCCGGGTTCCGCCGCAGCCACCGTTTTTCCTACCGCCCGGCCTGCCAGTCGTGCCGAGCCTGCGTCCCGGTACGAATCGCGGTCGCGCGCTTCGCCGATACCCGCTCGACCCGGCGCGTGCGCAACGTCAATGCCGGCGATTGCGGCGCCCTCGCCGGGCGGCTGCTGGCGCCGCGCGCGACCGCCGAGCAGTTCGAGCTGTTTGTCGCCTACCAGCGCTCGCGCCACCGCGACAGCGAGATGGCGGCGATGAGCTACACCGATTACCGCGGCATGGTCGAAGACAGCGCGGTGCGCACCGCGATCGTTGAACTGCGCGCGAGGGAGGGCGCGCTCGTCGCGGTGTCGCTGATCGACCGGCTCGATGACGGCTTGTCGGCCGTCTACAGCTTTTACGATCCGACGCAGCATCGCCGCAGCCTCGGCACCTGGTCCATCCTGTGGCTCGTTGAGGAATGCCGGCGCGCCGGGCTCGATTACGTCTATCTCGGCTATTGGATCGCCGAGAGCCCTAAGATGGCCTACAAGGCCCGCTTCCCGGCGCTCGAACGCCTGGCGGATGGCAGCTGGATCCCGTTTACGAAAAACGAAACGTAACCACGAAGGGACGAACGACACGAAGAGGATTGGCGGAATGCGGGCGTCCCGCCCGCTTCATGCTGCCGCGAACAGCCGCAGTCCCAACGATAGGGTTGTATCGGCGCGCGGCAAGCACGATCACACGAAACCCGCCACCGTTCACCGCCCCGAGGGCTGACCGCCGCCGCTGTGCGACAGTCGGCTCGTCCGTCGGCGCCGCCTCAAGTCCGCGTAAAGAAAACCGACACCTGGGAAACCGCAGTAAATCCCGCCCGGAGCCGCTTAGTTCTGCTTATCGAGCTGTACTTTGGCGGCGAGCGCGGGCTCGTATTTGGGATCTATCGCGAGCGCGCGCCGCAAATTGACGGCCGCTTTGTCGCGGATGCCCATTTCGGCATAGACCACGCCGAGATGGGTGAGGATCTCGGGTTTGTCGCCCGGGGCGGCGGCCTTTTCCAATTCCGCTACCGCTTGCGGCAATTCACCCCGCGCGCGATGCACCCAGCCGAGCGTGTCGCGATAAGCCGCGATGTCAGGTGCGAGTGCCACCGCCTCCTGCGCCATGATCAGGGCGCGGTCAAGGTCGCGATGCTGGTCGGCCCCCTGCCAAGCAACGTCATTCATGACATCTGGCACATGCGGATCCGCGGCAAACGCTGCAGCGAAAGATTTCTTGGCCTCATCCGGACGCTTCGCCTGCGCCTCGATAATGCCGTTCGCGACCAGCGCCGGAACATTCTTCGGATCGATCCGCAGAACCTGCCGATGCTCGGCGACCGCCTCCGGCACCTTGCCCATGCGCAACAGGAGATTAGCCTTGGCAAGGTGCGCCGGCACCAGATCGGGCGCCGCCGCGATCGCCCGGTCATAGGCGGCCAGCGCGTCGGCGTTCCTGCCGGCCTGCATCAGTACGTCGCCATCGGCAATAATCGGGAGCGGATTGCCGGGGGCAAGCGCGATCGCCTGCTTGATCGTGGCGTGGGCGTCATCGAGCTTGTTCGTCTGTTGCTGCGCCTTGGCGAGCGCAAGCAGGACCGCGACGTTCTTTGGCTCGAGGGCCTGCGCGGAGCGATAGATCTCGAGCGCTTTCGTAGGATCCTTGAGGACCATCAGGTAGAGATCACCCAGATCGACGCGCGGGCGAACGGCCTTCTGGTCGAGCTCGACCGCCTTCTCGAGCGCTGCCTTGGCGTCGGCGACGCGGCCTTGCCCGAGCACAAACTTGGCCCACGCGACCTGGAGGTCGCTGCGCTGCGGTCCGAGCGCGAGCGCGCGCCGCAATTGCGCCTCCGCCTCCGCCACCTTATGCTGCCGCAGCGCCACCTCGGCGAGGCCGACCAGCGGCTCCGGCATCTTCGGATTGGCGTGCGCCGCCCGGGCGAAGGCTGCCTGCGCCGCTTCCAGGTCGCGCCGCTGCAATGCGGAAACGCCGGCGATGTAATCGGCGGGGGCGGCGGCGGGCGGAGCCGGCAGCAACGAAGGCACGCCGGGGCGGTCCTGGTAGATCACGGCGGCCCGGGCAGGCGCGGCCGCCAGGAGAAGGCCGACGACCAGGCCGCAGCCAAGCAGTTTAGCCATCGGTCCACCCATTCTTACGCTGTCGGTGCAATCTGACGCCGCAAGCAAACTTCTGCAACCCACACACTTCCTCCGGGCCAATGCACGATCCGGCGGCCCTCATTTGGATTGTAAAAGTCGCCCCGGATAAGCGGTCCAAAGCGTCGGTAAGTTTTACAGATTCCGCTCGGCCAGCCGGCTTTATTCGAGTTCGAGACAAATTGAATCAATCGGATAGGGAGATTGGTACGGACTTTGCAGGGTAATCCATACGGGTGCAGTCTGGGAGGGTTGCTATGAAAAGCGCGGGTAAAATATTGGCGGTCGGCGTGTTTGCCGCCCTCCTGGGCATCGGCGGCACGCCAGCGGAGGCGTCTCTCTCGACCTTCCAGACCTTCACCGGCGCCGGTGATGGCGTCTCGACCGACGGGTGCGGCTCGACCAGCCAAACCTGCACGATTACCGCCACCGTCCCCGTTGGCTCGACGGTGCTCGGGGCGTATCTTTACACCTCACTCTATTTTGACGCTTCGCCCCCACCGGCCGGTGGCACCCTCAACGGCACCGCCGTCAACTACACGACGGCGCTCGGATTTGATGCCACTACCTGCTGCACATTGCAGGCCTGGCGGTCCGATGTCACCAGCATCGTCAAGCCGGTGATCGATCCCGGACCGGGCGGGACCTACAGCTTCACGGTGACCGAGACGACCGCCAGTCAGGACGGCGAAGGTCTTGTGGTGGTTTATACCGACCCGGCGAATACGGCGACCGAGACCGTCGCCATACTCGACGGCTTCTCGAAGTCGGGCGGCGACACGGCCACACTCAATTTATCCAGTCCCACGACCGCCGGCTTTGCGGCCGGCATGATCATCGGCGACGGGTTCAGTTGCTGCGGCCAGGCGTCGACCATCAAGGTCAATGGTACCACGATCACCAACAATGCCGGCAACGACGATGACGGCCTTTCTGGTGACGTCAATGGTAGCCTGATCACCGTCGGCAGCTTTACCGACCCGGCCTCACCGCTCCTGCCGTCCTACGCCGCCGATCACGAGCACTACGACATCACGCCAGAGGTCCCCTTGGGCTCGACCGCCATCACGGTCGATACCAACAACCCGAGCGGCGATGACAACATCTTCCTCGAGGTGTACGACGTCACCGGCAGCGCCACCGTCACCTGCCCGACTTGCAAAGCAGTACCGGAGCCCGGTTCCCTCGCGCTCCTTGGCGCCGCGCTGGCCGGGTTTGGTGTCATCCGGCGGCGACGCAAGGCCGCATAAAACAGCAACTTCGCGAACATTCGGCGGCGCCTTCGGGCGCCGCTCCTGTTTCCGGGCCCGCCTCGCTTGCATCCCGACCCGATCAGGCCGCATGCTTGATCCATGACGATCGGTATGCTTTCCTCGACCGTGTTCGGCGACATGTTCGGCACCGCGGCGATGCGCGCGGCGTTTGGCGAACCGGCCTTCCTCGCCCGCTGCGCCGAAGTGGAGGCGGCGCTTGCCCGCGCCCAGGCCCGGCTCGGCATTGTGC
>JBARKH010000066.1:0-12830 GCA_049801295.1 Allostellaceae bacterium
CAGCTGCTCGGCGATGATGAAGCGGTGCTCCTCATTGGCGATGATCAAGGGCGCGGCAAACTCGGCGTCGTTTGCAACGCGAAGCACGGTCTCCTGCAACAGGCTACGCTCGCCCGTCAGCGCCAACAGCTGCTTCGGATAGAGCGCGCGCGACATCGGCCACAGCCGCGTGCCGCTCCCGCCCGACAGGATCACCGGATGAATCATGCCGCCCTCTCGTCTGTCATTCCCGCGCAAGCGGGAATCCAGGGCCGCGAGATACCGTCACCTACCCTGGACCCCCGATTTCGCAGGGGTGACGACGCTTATAAACCAATTTCCCTTGTCGATCGTTAAGCGTTGCCACGGGCCTCGCGCCAGAGGCCGAGCTTTTCCTGGACGACCCGGTCGGAGAAGCTGAACAGCACCGCTTCGCTCTCCGCGTGGTGGGTATGCGTCATCCAGCTCGGCACGACGAAGATGTCATGCGGCTCCCAGGCAAAGACCGTGTCGCCGATCCGGGTTTCGCCGCTCCCCTCGACCGCGACAAACACCGTCCCGTCGGTCGAGCGGTAGGGCTGGCTGGCGAAGCCCTTTGGCAACAGCTGAACAAAGGTGGCGATCGTCGGCATCGCGAACTCGCCGCTCGCGGGGTTCACATAGCGCAATTTATGGCCGTGATAGGGGTCCGCCGCGCCGTTGCGCTGCAACGCATCGAGCGCCTCGCGAGTCCGCGCGTAGGGATAGTTGAAAACCGGCGAAGTTTTGACCTCGGGCTTCCAGTCGACCGGCAGAAGGTTGTGGCCAAAGCGGGCGAAGCTGTCGCCTTGCGGGCGGCTTTCGGGCTGGACATCGTCCGGATAACCCTCGGCAAAGCTCGCCCCCAAAAGCTTGACGATCTGGATGTCGAGCCCGTCGAGCCAGACCATCGGCTCATTCGTTTCGTTGCCGTGGTCGTGCCAGGTCCAGGATGGGGTGATCACGAAATCGCCGGGCTCCATCGCAGTGCGTTCGCCATCGACCGCGGTATAGGCGCCATGCCCCTCGATGATGAAGCGCAACGCCGACTGGCTGTGGCGGTGCGCCGGGGCGATCTCGCCGGGCATGATCAATTGCAGGCCCGCGAAGAGGGAGCCGGTGATCGAGGCCTCGCCCTGGAGCCCCGGGTTCATCAGCATCAAGACCCGGCGCGTCGCCTCCTGCGCAGTGATGAGCCCGCCCGATTCCATCAGATGGGGCCGCACATCGCGGTAATGCCAGATCGCCGGAACGCACGACGGCACCGGCTCGGCCGTCACCATCCGGTGAAGATTTTCCCACAGCGGCGCGAGATTGGCGGGCACGATCCGTTCGTAGAACGCCTGCCGCTCGGCGGTGCGGGCCGGAGCTGTGTCGGTTGCCATGACGAGACCTCCTATTCGGCGGCTTCCCTCCGGCGCTCACCGAGGGTGAAGCCGATGCGTCCGAGGTCGCCAAGGAGTGCGGCCGACTGCGCCTCGCTCAGCGCGACCATCGGCGGGCGCACCGCGGCCCAATCGGGGTCGTGGTGGAAATGCGCGACGATCCGCTTCAGCGCCGGGACCATCGGGTAGGCCTGGATCGTCTTTCGCGCGAGGGTGATCTCGGCCTGCAACCGATCAGCATCAGGCGTCCGCCAGTTCTCATAGACCTTGCGGATCCCGATCACGTTGACGTTGCCGGTGGCGGTAATGCAGCCGACCGCGCCCTTGCGCAACCCGTCGAGCAGAAAGACTTCCGAACCGGGGAACACGGCAAACCCGGGGAAGCGCTCAATGAGGGCCGCGGTATTGTTCCAGTCGCCCGAGCTGTCCTTGAGCCCGACGACGGTCTCGGGATAGGCCTTGATCAGCCGGCCGACGAGGTCGAGCGAGAGGCCGAGCACGGTCTGCGGCGGGATGTGATAGAGGAAGATGCGCAACGCCGCCGAGCCGACGCGCTCGACGACGCCAGCGAAAAAGGCGAAGAGACCGTCGTCATCCATGCCCTTGTAATAAAACGGCGGTAAGAGGAGGACGCCGCCGACCCCATGCCCGACGGCATGGCGGATGAGGGTCGCCGCCTCGGTCATCGAGCAGGCCCCGGCCCCCGGCATCAGCTTGGCCGGCGGGATCCCGGCGGCAATGAGGCGGTCGAGCAATTCCATCCGCTCGGCCCCCGACATCGAATTGGCTTCGCTGGTCGTGCCGAAGATCGCCAGGCCGTCGGCGCCCTCATCGAGAAGCCAGCGGCAGAATGCGATAAACCGCCCGGCGTCGGGCTCGCCCGACCGGGTAAACGGGGTCAAGACCGGGACCAGCACCCCGGCAAACGGCGAAGACGCCATCGAGAAGCTCCTATCGTGATACGGGCACGGCGCGATTGACGCCAATAAGCGCTGTCCGCTCCGAGGCGTCAATATGCTCAAGGTTTCGCATCCTCGGTCACCCCAATCAGAGGAGATCTGCAAATTCTTCGGCGGTCAGACCAGCCTGTCGAAGAATGGCATGGAGCGTGCCTACCGGAAGATCTCTCCGATGCAACGGCACGATCGTCTGCCGGTCATGGTCAGTTTGATGTCGTAGAAAGCAGTGTGAACCTTTGGTTCGCACCACGCGAAATCCGGCACGCTCCAACGCTGAAATTACCCCTCGAACGGGGAGAGCCGGAAGCCGGGTCATCCCCGCTGAATGGTTACCGGAACCAATGCGTCAAAGGGCCTGCGAGGATCGCGGTCGGTCGGCGGGATAGGTTGGCCTTCTTCCCTCATTACCTCGAGACACAACTCGATCGCCTCGCACGCGTTGAGGCGCGCCTCACTCAATGTCCGGCCATAAGTCACGACCGGCGGCAGCGCGGGACAGGTGACCGTGTATCCGCCTTCCGGCTCAGGCTCGAAGTGACAGATATAGGCCAGCTCAATCTCGGTGATCGCACGCTTCTGCTTCACACCGGGTTCCCGCCCGTTCCCACTGCCTGCGCTCACACTGTTTGCAGGATTTTTTCCTTGGTGATTTCGGGCGCCAGGATCTGGTGCCAGTCGGCATCGCGCGCGAGCACCTCCTCGCCGGCGCGGATTGCATAGTAGCTCGTGCCGGTGCCGTAAGGCGTGCCGCCGGCTTCGACCGTCTTCACCGCCGCTCGCAGCATCCGGCGCGCCTGGCCGATCGCCTTGTCGGCCGGACCCAGATGCTCCTTCGAGCGATCGACGATACGCCCCATCGTCTCCTGCAGTGCGCGGTCCTGCTGGTTGATACCGTCGATCCCGGTATAGCTCTCGGTGCGCTGAACTTCGCGATTGAGCCCGTAATTGTTCGAGCGGTTCTGCTTTGACCGGAAGGTCTTTTGGTCGACGAAGTCGGGGCCGTTGCCGATGCCGCGCTCGCGCCGGTCCTCGTCTGTCAGGGGCGCATCGGTCGTCGAATACATCCAGTTGTAGACCATGCAGTTCTCGTCATCCATCGGGACCCAGATGTGGCCGGCGTCGCACGGCAGCCCCGAGTCCGAGCGAGACGGGCGGATCTGGTGGAACGGCATGACGAAATGATAGGTGCGGATGTGCACGTCCGAATCGCCCAATGGCCGAATGCCGGCATAGAGATAGCCGTAATCGGTGACGTCAACGACGAGGTTGGGCGCCTTGCCGCGGACAAAGGGCGAGGACGGCTTGATCCCGCCGCGCGTCGAATTGTCGGTGAGGAGACGGTGGAGGATCGGCGCGTGCGAGGTGTCGATGCCACCCTCCAACGCCTGCAGCCAGTTGCACTCCTCGATGACCTTCGAGACGTGGCGGCGTTCCGCGGGGACCTGGGTCCAGGCGAATTTGGGCGGCGCCGGCATATGTTCGGGAGGGCCCAGATAGGCCCAGACGATCCCGCCCAACTCCACCGTCGGATAGGCGGTGATGTGGATATGCTGCTTGAACTGGTGCTCCGGCGGCTCGTTCAGTTGATCGAGGCAGTTGCCCTCGACGTCGAATTTCCAGCCGTGATAGACGCACCGCAGGCCACATTCCTCGTTGCGCCCGAAATAGAGCGAAACGCGGCGATGCGGGCAGAATTCGTCGAGAAGGCCGATCCGGCCGTCGCTGTCGCGAAAGGCAACGAGGTCCTCGCCCATGAGACGCACCCGCACCGGCGCACAATCCGGCTCGGCGATCTCGCTCGACATGCAGGCCGGGATCCAATAGCGCCGCATCGCATTGCCCATCGGGGTACCCGCTCCGACGCGGGTGATCAGTTCGTTTTCTTTCGGTGGCAGCATGGGGCGACTCCTCGCGCTGGCGTTACGGCAAGAATAGCCTATCTCGGCGTGAATGGGAGAGATTTTGAAACTCGGTCAGGCGCTCGGCAGCCGCCCGCCGCGGCCATGGGGTAGCGTGTGGAGCTTCAAGGGGACCGGGTTGCCGAGCCAGATCGCGAAGGCGCTGTGGTCCTCGACCGCGTCGAGCGTGAGGGGATGCACAAGGACGTCGAGCCCGTCGCGGTTCAGCATGAGGAACGGCACGACGTCCTCGAACTGGTCGGGCTTGAAGACGAGGAGAACATTGCTGATTGGGTGCGGCCCGCGCGGCTCGTCGCGAAAGCCGTCGTTTTCGACGGTGAATTGCTTCTCGACCGCCGCGCAGACCCGCTCGGCGACGCCGCGCGTCTTGTGCGGGTCGTAGTAGATGTGCGCGTGGTAGCCCAGGTTTCCGACGGATTGTGCGGTTTTCTCGGTCATCGGGCGGCCTCCCTGACGGGGCGATTGGAGGCCGCATTTTTGCATAGACAGGGAGGATCTGCCTACCGTCTTAGCCGGGTCAGGCGGCGCGAGCGTTCGCCACGCGGGCGCGCAGCAAGTCGGCGACCTTCTCGCCGATCATGATCGTGGCGGCGTTGGTGTTGCCCGAGACGACCGTCGGCATGACCGAGGCGTCGGCGACGCGCAGCCCCTCGATCCCGCGTACCCGGAGTTCGGGATCGACCACCGCCATCTGATCGACCCCCATCTTGCAGGTGCTGGTCGGGTGGTAGACGGTGCCGCCGCGCCGGCGCGCGTAATCCAACAGCTCCGCGTCGCTCCACACCTCGGGCCCGGGGAGGAATTCCGAGGCGACAAAGCGCTCCAGATGCGGGTTGGCGAGAATGCGGCGGCAGAGCTTCAGCCCCGCGACGATCGTTTGCTGGTCGGTTTCGGCGGTCAGGTAGTTGGGGGACATCGCCGGCGGATCGGCCGGGTTCGCGCTCTTCAAGGTGATCTGACCGCGGCTGTCCGGGCGCAGCTGATAGGCGATCATGGTAAATCCCGACCACGGATGGAGGCCATCCTGCGGGCGCTCGGCGCTGAACGGCGAGATCGAGCATTTGATGTCGGGCGAGGCAAGCTCCGGACGGGTGCGTGCGAAAAGCGCGGCCGGCGAGCTGATCATCGCCAGCGGCCCGCGGCGAAACATGTAGTATTCGAGGCCGGCCTTGAGCTTCCTCGCGTTGCTCAGCATGACGTCGTTGACGGTGACGGGGAGCCGACATTTCAATTTGATCGCTGCCGAATAATGGTCCTGCAGGCTCTGTCCGACCCCAGGCAACCCCTGCACCACCGGGATCCCCAGCCCCGCCAGATGCGCCTCGGGCCCGATGCCCGACAGCATCAGGAGCTGCGGCGAGTTGATCGCGCCACCGCACACGATGATCTCGCGCGCGGCGCGGGCGGTCCAGCTTGTCCCGCCGCGGCGGAAGGCGACACCGACGGCGCGACGGCCCTCGAACAGGATTTTCTCGGTCAAGGCCTCGGTGACGACTTGCAAATTGGGGCGCTGCATCGCCGGACGCAGATAGCCGACCGCAGTCGAGCAGCGCCGGCCGCCACGCGTCGTCGTCTGGTGATAGCCGACGCCATCCTGGCTCGCCCCGTTGAAATCGTCGTTGCGCGGAAAGCCCATTTCGAGCGCGCCGGCGATGAAGGCTTCGGCGATCGGGTGGCGCTCGACATCGGAAACGGCGAGCGGGCCGCCGGCGCCGTGGAACTCGTCGGCGCCGCGGGTCTGGTCTTCGGAGCGCCGGAAATAGGGGAGGACGTCGGCCGCCGACCAGCCAGTGTTGCCGAGCTGGCGCCAATGGTCGAAATCCTCGGCCTGCCCGCGGATATAGACCATGCCGTTGATCGAGGATGAGCCGCCAAGCACCTTGCCGCGCGGCCAGAACACCCGACGGTCCGCGGCGCCGGGGTCGGGCTCGGTCTCATAGCACCAGTTGACGCTGGGATCGGCGAAGGTCTTGCCGAACCCCAGGGGAATGTGGATCCAGCGATTCGTGTCGGCGCCGCCGGCTTCGAGGAGGACGACCCGGGTCACCGGATCTTCGCTCAGCCGCGCCGCCACCGCGCAGCCGGCCGAGCCCGCGCCGATCACGATGAAATCTGATTCGATCGTCGGCTGTTCTATTGCCATGTCATTGCCTCCCTGGCGCCGGCATATCATAGCCCGCGGCGATGCCATGGCGAGAGACCGTGAATCGATGAAGGCTACGCACGCCACAACCCGGCAACGCCCGCACCCTCGTTTCGCCGGGGATTGGCTGGCCTCGCTCGCGGTCTACCGCCAGCCGCGGCTGATCGCGGTCCTCCTGATGGGGTTTTCAAGCGGGCTGCCGCTCGTCTTAACCTTTGGAACGCTGTCCTACTGGCTCGCCGAAATCGGGGTGTCGCTGACGACGATCGGGCTTTTTGGCCTGGTGCGCACCTCCTACAGCCTCAAATTCCTGTGGTCGCCGCTGATCGACCGGCTGCCGATCCCGCTATTGACGGCACGGCTCGGGCGGCGGCGCAGCTGGGCGTTGACGATCCAGCTGCTCCTCGCGGTCGCAATCTTGGCCCTCGGCATGACCGACCCGCGCGTCGACCCGGCCCTCACCGCGCTCGCCGCGGTCGTTGTCGCCTTCCTCTCAGCCAGCCAGGACATCGTCATCGACGCCTACCGCATCGAACTCTTGCTCCCCGAAGAGCAGGGCGCCGGGGCGGCCGCCACCCAATGGGGCTACCGCTTCGGCATGCTCGCCTCGGGCGCCGGCGCGCTTTATGCGGCGAGCTACGGCGGCTGGCATTTCGCGTACGCCTTGATGGCCGCGCTGATGGGGGTCGGCATGGTCACCGTGTGGCTGACCCCGGAACCCGACGCCGCGCCCCCTCCCGAGGCGCTGCCCGGCCCCACCGCGATCGAGCGCGCCCGGGTATGGCTGAAGCGGGCGGTCGTCGCGCCATTCCTCGACCTCTTCGCTCGCAACGGGGCTGCTCAGTTCGTGGCGATCGGCGTCTTCATCGTCCTTTATAAATTCGGCGACGCGCTCGCTGGCTCGATGTCGAACCCGCTCTACGTCGCGCTCGGCTTTACCAAGGTCGAGGTCGCCACGATCTCGAAGGTCTACGGGGTGATTGCAACCCTCGTCGGCGTGGCGCTCGGCGGGGTTTTCGTGGCGCGGATCGGGATCTTCCGGGCACTGCTCATCTGCGGCGCGATGCAGGCGCTGTCGAACCTGATGTATGCCGTGCAGGTCTTGGCCGGCCACGATGTCCTGATGCTGACACTGACGATCGCCGCCGAGAACGTGACCGGAGGCATGGCCTCGGCCGCCTTTGTCGCCTACCTCTCGCTCCTGTGCAGCCGCGAGTTCACCGCGACCCAGTACGCGCTTCTGTCGTCGCTCGCGACCGTCGGGCTCAACGTCCTCGCCGCCTCGGGCGGAGCGCTCGCCGAGGCGCTCGGCTGGATCCCGTTTTTTGTGGTCGCCACCCTTTTCTGCGTCCCGAGCCTCGCGCTCCTTATCTGGCTCATGCGCCGAGCGCCGGCGGCAGTTCAGCCGTAGGCGAACAGCCGGCTGCGGTGCTGTTTGAGCCAGGCGCGCGCCGGCGCGCAATCGGGAACGAGGGTGCGCACCAACCGCCAAAAGCGCGGCCCGTGGTTCATCTCGGCAAGATGCGCCACCTCGTGCGCGACGACATAATCCATCACCGCCTCCGGCATCAGCACGAGGCGCCAGCTGAACGAGATCGCGCCCTTCGCAGAACAGCTGCCCCAGCGGCTCTTCGTATCGCGCACCCCGACCCTTGTGATCGGCCGGCCGATCCGCTCGGCGCAGCACCGGGCGCGCCGGGTCAGTTCGGCACGCGCAAGCCGCACCAGATGGTCCTTTACCCGGCGCGCGAGATGGGCCGGGTCGCCGCGGACGCGGATTTCGCCAGCGCGGATCGCAACCGGCGGGGCGGCCGGGTCGGTTTCCCGGGCGATGCGATGCGGCACCCCTAAGACCGGCACGATTGCCCCTTCGGCGAACGGCACCGGGGCGGGCAGCGCCTCGAGCCGCGCGGCGATCCAGCCGCGCTGTGCGGCAAGAAATTTGAGGCCATGCTCGGCCGCGACGCCCGATGGCAACACCAGCTCCACCTGTCGCGACGATGCGTCGATGCGCAGCAGCAGGCGCCGCGCCCGCGGGTTGACCCGAATCGATACCGGCGCCCCGAGATCGAGAAGGCCTGCTTGCCGCTCGACCTGCGCGACGGAAGCGGCAAATGCAGTGCCGAAGCGAGGCAGCTTCACGTCGAGATCCTCCGGCCGCATTGCGCGTCTGTCACAAAAGCTTCCCGCTTTGGTTGCTATTTGGCAAGGTGACCGCCCGAAGTTGGGCAGCTCCGTCCCGACGGCCGCGCCATGGAGGAATCCCGCATGAGGCCGATGATCCTGGGCACCGCCTTGATCGGGGCCATCGCCGCAATGCTGGCCCCCGCCGCGGCAGAGCCGATCGAATTGCAGTGGTGGCACGCGATGACGGCGATCAACGGCGAGCGGGTCACCAAGATCGCGGCAGATTTCAATGCCTCGCAGAGCGAATACAAGGTCGTGCCGGTATTCAAGGGCTCCTACGCCGAGACGATGACCGCGGCGATCGCCGCCTATCGCGCCGGCAATCCGCCGGACATCGTGCAGGTGTTCGAGGTCGGCACGGCAACGATGATGGCGGCAAAGGGCGCGGTGAAGCCGGTCTATCAGCTGATGGCCGATGCAGGCGAGAAATTCGATTCCAGCGCTTATCTGCCCGCGGTCACCGGGTATTACAGCACCGCCGACGGCAAGATGCTGTCCTTTCCGTTCAACAGCTCGACCCCAGTCGTCTATTGGAACAAGGATGCGTTCAAAAAGGCCGGGCTCGATCCCGACAAACCGCCCAAGACATGGCCCGAAACCTTCGAGACGGCGAAAAAGCTGCGCGCCGGCGGGGTGCCGTGCGGCTTCACGGCGGCCTGGGTCAGCTGGACCGAGATCGAGAATTTCAGCGCCTGGCACAACCTCCCGCTGGCAACCCGATCGAACGGGCTGGAAGGTCCCGATGCGGTGCTCGAATTCAATAACCCGACCGTGGTCCGCCACATCGCCAATCTTGCGGCGGCGCAGAAGGACAAGAGCTTTGACTACGGCGGGCGCACCACTGAGCCCGAGGGCAAGTTCATCTCGGGTGAATGCGGCATGATCCAGAATTCGGCGGGTTTCTACGGCGCCCTCAAAAGCGCCGCCAAATTCGACTTCGGCGTCACCGAGCTGCCCTACTACCCCGATGTTACCGGAGCCCCGCAAAACTCGATCATTGGCGGTGCCAGCCTATGGGTCATGGGCGGCAAAAAGCCCGAGCAATACAAGGGTATCGCCCGGTTCTTCACCTATCTGTCCGGCACCGCCGTGCAGCAAAATTGGCACGAGGCTACCGGCTACCTGCCGATCACAAAGGCCGCCTACCAGGCGACGAAGGAATCGGGCTACTACGAGAAGAACCCGGGAACCGAGGTCGCCATCATCCAAATGACCGCGAAGCCGCCGACCGCGAATTCACGGGGCCTGCGGCTCGGCAATCTGGTGCAGATCCGCGACGTCATCGCCGAGGACCTGGAGGCCGCCTTCGCCGGCAAGATGGAGGCGAAAGCCGCGCTCGACGATGCGGTCGCCCGCGGCAACGCGCTGTTGCGGCAGTTTCAGAAAAATACCCAGTAGCTAGCGTGCCGCCCATCTCTGACACCGACTGATAATTACGGCGACCGATGGAACGCCGGGTCATCTTCTCCGGCTGGGTGTGTCCGGTGGTGCTGCTCACCCCGCAGCTCGCGGTAACGATCGTGTTCTTCTACTGGCCGGCCGGACAGGCGGTTCTGCAATCGCTGAGGGGCGGCGACGCGTTCGGCTTGTCGACCCGCTTTGTCGGATGGGACAATTTCGACGCCCTGTTCGCCGACCCCGACTACCTCGCTGCCTTCGCGATCACCGCGTTTTTCAGCGCCGCCGTGGCGCTGTTGGCGCTGGCGCCGGGGCTCCTCCTTGCGGTGATGGCCGACCGGGTGGTGCGGGGAGCGGCCTTTTATAAGACCGTGCTGCTCTCGCCTTACGCGATCGCCCCGGCGATCGCCGGCGTCCTGTGGATGTTTCTGTTCAACCCGACGATCGGCGTTGTCGCCTGGGCGTTGCGCGGTTGCGGCGTCGACTGGAATTACCTGCTCGACGGCCGTCAGGCGATGGGGCTTGTCATCCTCGCTGCCGCCTGGAAGCAGATCAGTTATAATTTTCTGTTCTTTCTCGCCGGGCTCCAGGCGATCCCGCCGTCCTTGATCGAGGCCGCCGCGATCGACGGCGCGAGCCCGCAGCGGCGGTTCTGGGCAATCGTCTTTCCGCTCCTGGCGCCGATCAGCTTCTTCCTCCTTGTCGTCAACATCGTCTATGCGTTCTTCGACACCTTCGGGGTCATCCACAACGTGACCCAGGGGGGTCCCTCGAAGGCGACTGAGATCCTCGTCTACAAGGTCTGGTACGACGGCATCGTCGGCCTCGATCTCGGCAGCTCGGCGGCGCAGTCGGTCGTCTTGATGGCGATCGTCATCGGGCTCACCGCGATCCAGTTCCGCTTTATCGAGCGCCGGGTGCACTACGCATGAGCCGACCCTCATGGTAACCGCGCGGCGCAGCGCCTGGATCCCGCATGCGGTGTTGATCGCAGGACTTTTGCTGGTGTTGTTTCCGATCTACGTCGCGTTTGTGGCGTCGAGCCGCGAATTGCCCGAAATCCTCGAGGCGCCGATGACCCTGGTGCCGGGTACCCGGCTCGCCGCCAATTTCACCGAGGCGCTCAGCGCCGGCACCGCCAAGACGAGCGGCGTGCCGGTCACGGCGATGCTGTGGAACAGCCTGGTGATGGCGTTTATCATCGCCGCCGGCAAGATCGCGATCTCGCTGCCTTCGGCCTATGCCGTCGTATTTTTCCGGTTCCCGCTGCGCCGCCTGTGCTTCTGGGCGATCTTCGTCACGCTGATGCTGCCGGTCGAAGTACGCATCATCCCGACCTACAAGATCGCCAGCGACTTGTTGCTGATCGACACCTACGGCGGACTGACTCTCCCGCTGATCGCCTCGGCAACCGCGACGCTGTTGTTCCGGCAGTTCTTTCTGACAATTCCGGACGAGCTGGTCGAGGCCGCCAAGATCGACGGCGCCGGGCCATGGCGGTTTCTCGCCGAGATCGTCGTCCCCCTGTCGCGCACCAATATCGCCGCGCTCTTCGTGATCCTGTTCATCTATGGCTGGAACCAGTATTTGTGGCCGCTCCTCATTACCAACAGCCCCGGTATGTCGACGATCGTGATCGGCATCCGCCAGATGATCGGCAACGGCGACACCCAGACCGAATGGCATATCGTGATGGCGACCGCGCTTCTGGCGATCATGCCGCCGGTCGCGGTCGTGCTCCTGATGCAGCGCTGGTTCGTGCGCGGCCTCATCGACCCCGAGAAATAGCGCGGGCCTCCGCATGACCGCGATTGCCTACCGCCTGACGAGGGTCGAGGACGCCGCCGAAATTCACGCTCTGTTGCTGCGCCTCGCGCCCGAGATCCCGCTCCTCGCCGATACGCTCGAGCGCGAGGAGGCGCTCTACGCCCTAATCCGCAATTGCGGGCGGGTTGGCGAGTCCTGGGTCGCGCTCGACGACGAGGAACGCATCATCGGGTTCGTTCTGGTCGATCCGGAAGTGCTGGAACGACATTACGCCGAGCACGAAATTTTCGATCTGCGCTATGCCGGTGTCGCTCCCGAACATCGCGGCCGCGGTATCTTCGGCGCGCTGATCGCGAAGGTGCAGGCGCGCCTGGTGCCGATAACCATCATCGTGCCGCCGCACAATCGGTTCGACACAGCAGCCCGCCTCGAAAAATTCGGCTTCCGCCAAACCGGATCGTCCGGCGGCGAGCACGCCTATCGCTGGGAGCCGGGTGCGGGCTGATGATCGGTGGCGACGGACGACAGTCCGGCGGCTTTAATCCTCGGCGCGGTCAACGAGGTGGATGAACGAGCCCATCACCGAGCCGCGTTGAAGGCCGCTCGCGCCGAGATCACTGCCGCTCGCATCGGCGAGCGCAAAAAGCGGCGCGGCGGCGCCGGCGGTGATTGTCGTCGCATAGTGGAACTCGTGGCCGCGAAAGCGCGCGCCCTTGGCTCCGAGCGGGCCGGCGCCGAGGAGCGTCGCGGCGCGGTAGCCGAGATGCAGCCGTCGCTCGGCGAAACTGGTCGCGAGCGGGAGTAGACCCGCCATCCGGTGGATGCGGCCGGCGCCGTCGGTCAGGCTCTCGCCCAACGCCATATAGCCGCCGCACTCGCCATAGACCGCCGTTCCGGACGCCACTTTTCGCCGCAGCGCCGCGATAAAGCACTCCGCAGCGGCGAGCCGGCCGCCATGCAGTTCGGGATAGCCACCCGGGAGGAAGACCGCATCGGTCGCCGGGTCGGGGATTTCGTCGGCGAGCGGCGAGAAAAACACCAGCTCGGCCCCCTGCCGGCGCCAGCCCGCCAGCAC
>JBARKH010000067.1:0-5425 GCA_049801295.1 Allostellaceae bacterium
TCCTCGGACTGCCTCGCCGCGGCGCGCCAGCTCGCATGCAGCAGCTGTGCCTCAGTGCACCGGATCTCGTCGCCGAGCCGCCGATAGCGCTGGGCCTGCCGCGCCTGTTTCTTGAGGGTCTCGACCTGCGCCGCCAGGGTCAGGGTCACATCGTCGAGCCGCCCGAGATTATCTTCGGCGGCTGCCAGTTTGAGTTCGGCCTCGTGGCGCCGCGCATAGAGCCCCGCGGTGCCGGCCGCCTCGTCGAGCAGCAGCCGGCGCTCGCTCGGCTTTGCCGCAATCAGCGCGCCGATCCGCCCCTGACCGACGAGCGCCCCCGAATGCGCCCCGGTTGCGGCGTCGGCGAACAACAGCTGGACATCGCGGGCGCGGGCCTCGCGGCCATTGATCCGATAGGCGGAGCCGCCGCCACGAGCGATTCGGCGCACCACCTCGATCGTCGGGCTCTCGTTATAGGCAAAGGGGGCAGCACGCGCGCTGTTGTCGATCGTCAGCGCGACCTCGGCGAGATTGCGCGCCGGACGGCCGCCGGACCCGGCAAAGATCACATCGTCCATCTCGCCGCCGCGCAGCCGCTTCGGCGAGGCTTCGCCCATCACCCAGCGCAGCGCCTCGACGAGATTGGATTTGCCGCAGCCGTTGGGCCCGACAATCCCGGTGAGGCCCGGCTCGATCGCCAGCTCGGCCGGCTCGACAAAGGATTTGAACCCGGCGAGACGGAGGCGGTCTACCTGCATCGGCAAATTTTCATGATTGTGCGGCCATCATGATTTTTTTGCCAATCCCGACAGCAGCTGGTCGAACGCCTCAAAGGTCGGCGCCCCGTCGAATTTAGTGCCGTTGACGAAGAAGGTCGGCGTGGCCTGGACGCCAAGCTGCTGTGCCGCGGTGAGGCGGCTTTGCGCGATCTTGTCCTCGAGCGCCTTGTCGCCGAGGCAGGCATCAAACTCCTTCTTGCCGATCCCGGCGAGACGGACGATTCGCTCCAGCGCGGCGCGCCAGTCCTTCGCCACCACCCACTTGTCCTGCGTCTCGAACAGCGTCTCGACCAGCGGGTAATAGTGCTCGGGCGGGGCGCACCGCGCCACCATCTCGGCCCGCATCGCCGGCTCGTCGAGCGGGTAATCGCGCATGATCAGCTTGGCTTTGCCGCTGTCGATCCATTCTCCCCGGAGCTTGGGCAGCACCTCGGTCGCGAAATGTGCGCAATGCGGGCAGCTGAGCGAGGCGTATTCGATGATCGTGATCGGCGCGTCGGGTTTGCCGAGCACCCGATCCTCGCCGGTCGGCGCCAAGAGGCTCGCCGCGCTCGCCGCATCGCCGGGTTGTGGCGCCTGCGCGGACGCCGGGGAAGCCCCCGCGAACGTCAGCGCAACCAGAACGGCAAACCAGATCTCCCGCATAAGGACCTTCCCGCTACCAGATGTTGATGTTAATCGCTTCGATTGACCGGCGCAACGGCCGCCGACCGACTTAATCGCCGCGCCGCTCGCCGGCCAGCACCAGACGGCCGAGTCGGGCGAGAGCGGCGCGCAGCCCGGGGTCGGCGATGTCGCCGAGCCGGATGTCGAGGGCTTTTGCCTCCTCTGGCGCAAGTGGTTCTGGTGGCGATGTCGCGGGCGGGGCCGGGAGCGGCAGCGGCCCCTGGACAAGGACCAGCCGCGCCACCGCCTCGCGTCCGAGAAAGAGGTTGATGCGCTCGATCACCAGGGGCGCGCGGTGCTGCAGGTCGAGCGCGACGGTCGAGGCGACGCGCAGTTTGAGCGCACCGTCGCGGCTGAGCGCCTCGGGCCAGGTCGTGGCGGCAAGCTCGGTCCCGACCACTGCGGCCCATTCCGCCTTGAGCCGGAAGAGGAGCCCGCCACCATGGCGCGCGACAATCGGCGCCGCCAGCCGAGAGGCGGCGATGCCGGCCGCACGCATGCCCCCCTGGCGCGATTCGGGCCGGCGCTCGCTCTCGGCCGGCGCGCCGGTTACTCTGGCGGCTTGGTGACCCTTGCGTTCGCGACCCATGCCGTCGATTCGATCCCCATCATCGCTGGTGGCGCGCGCGCCGGACCCGGCGGCTCTCCTCGCCTGGTACGACCGCCAGCGCCGCGATCTGCCGTGGCGTGTTGCCCCGGGCAATCGCCCGGATCCCTACCTTGTGTGGCTCAGCGAGATCATGCTGCAGCAAACTACGGTGGCGATGGTCGGCCCCTATTTTGACCGATTCGTGGCGCGCTGGCCCAATATTCGTGCATTGGCCGCCGCCTCGCTCGACGAGGTGCTGCATCTGTGGCAGGGGCTCGGATATTACGCGCGCGCACGCAACCTCCATTCCTGCGCCCGCGCCGTCGTTGAACGTCATGGCGGGCATTTCCCCGACGACCCGCGCCAGCTGCGCGCCCTTCCGGGGATCGGCGACTATACCTCGGCCGCGATCGCGGCGATTGCGTTCGGCCGCCGGGTCGCGGCGGTCGACGGCAATGTCGAGCGGGTGGTGGCACGGCTCTTTGCCGAGCGCGCGCCCCTCCCCGGCGCGAAGCCGCGTCTCAAAGCGCTCGCCGCGGGGCTGGTGCCGAGCGCGCGCGCCGGCGATTTCGCGCAAGGACTGATGGATCTGGGCGCCATCATCTGCACGCCGCGCCGGCCGCGCTGTGTCCTCTGTCCGTGGCGGGAGAATTGCGCGGCGGCGGCATTGGGGATTGCCGAAAGCCTGCCGACCCGGGCCGAAAAGCCGGAGCGCCCGCTGCGTTATGGGGTGGCGTTCTGGCTCGTCCGCGGCGACGGCGCGGTGCTGCTGCGGCGCCGGCCCGAAGAGGGCCTCCTCGGAGGCATGATCGAATTGCCTTCGACACCGTGGCGCACGCTGCCATGGTCGGCGGGCGAGGCGATCGAAGCAGCGCCCGTGGCAATACAATGGCTGCACCTGCCCGACGCGGTGCAGCACGGCTTCACCCATTTTCGCCTCGAAATGGCGATGCTCGCCGGGACGACCGCCGAATCGATCGCGGGGATCTGGGCCACGCCCGGCGAATTCAAGGATTACGCGCTGCCGACCTTGACGAAAAAGCTAGTCAACTATTCGCTCTCGGTGCTGGCGGGGTAGGGGGCAAGCGGAAACGGGCGACCGTTAAAGGCCGCCCGTCCCCCCTGAGTGGTGCGGGGGATCAGCATACCGCCAGCATAATTCCCGTTGATCACCGGGCTATGGCGGCGAGAGTCACCCTGTCGACCACACCAAGGCAGACGCTAGCCGGATCCGCCCGGCTCACAACCCGCGAATCGGTATTCCACAGCGTTGCCCCCCGGAAAGAACACTTACTCCCAAGCTATCCACCGCTCCGTCCACATTTGCCGTCGCCGGCTACGGATCCTTCCGCTTGCGCTTCTCGGCGATTCCGGAAGTGCCTTCGCGGCGCGCGAGTTCGGCAGCGACATCGGCCGGGGAGACGCCGATCGCGGCCCACAGCACGAAGAGGTGATAGAGGAGATCGGCGCTCTCGCCGACAAGCGCGTTGCGGTCGCCCCGGGCCCCCTCGATCACCGCCTCGATGGCCTCCTCGCCGAGCTTTTGCGCGATCTTGGCGTTGCCGCGGGCCAACAGCTTTGCCGTGTAGGAGGTCTCGGGGTCGGCGCCGCGGCGCGATTCGATGACCCGCCACAGCCGCTCCAGCGCCTCTCCGAGCGGATCGGCCATGGCTCAGCGCCGCACCGGCACGCCGCAGGTGGCGAGGCGCGCCTTTGCCTCGCCAATGCGGAATGTGCCGAAGTGAAAGATCGAGGCGGCGAGGACGGCTGTCGCATGGCCGTCGCGGATTCCTTCAACCAGATGATCGAGCGTGCCGACCCCGCCCGAGGCAATGACCGGTACCCGCACCGCGTCCGCCACCGCCCGGGTGAGCGCGATGTCGAAGCCGGATTTGGTGCCGTCTCGGTCCATCGAGGTCAAAAGGATCTCGCCGGCGCCGTAATCGGCGAGCCGGCAAGCCCATTCGACCGCATCGAGCCCCGTGGGTCGGCGCCCGCCATAGGTGAAGACGCCCCATTTGCCGGCACCGATCGACTTGGCGTCGATTGCCGCGACGATGCACTGGCTGCCGAATTTCTCGGCCGCCTCGCGCACGAATTCGGGGCGCGCCACCGCGGCGGTGTTGATCGATACTTTATCTGCGCCGGCCAAGAGGAGCCGGCGGATGTCATCGACCGTGCGCACCCCACCGCCGACGGTCAGCGGCATGAAGCATTGGTCGGCGGTGCGACCGACCACGTCGTAGAGGGTGTCGCGTCCCTCGTGGCTCGCCGTGATATCGAGAAAGCATAATTCGTCGGCGCCCTCTCGGTCATAGATCCGCGCCTGCTCTACCGGATCGCCGGCATCCGTCAGATCGACGAAGTTGACGCCCTTGACGACCCGCCCGTCCTTGACGTCGAGGCACGGGATGACGCGCATCTTCAGCATGGCGCCGCCCCGCCCTCTGCCAGCCGCAGCGCCGCTTTCGGCTCGATGCGGCCGTCATAAAGGGCGCGGCCGCAGATCGCGCCCTCGATGCCGTCCTCGGCATGGGCGGCGAGCGCGGCGATGTCGGCAAGCGCGGCAATCCCCCCCGACGCGATGACCGGCACCCCAACCTCTCGGGCAAATCCGGCCGTGCCCGCGGCATCGACGCCAGAGAGCGCGCCGTCGCGCGCGATGTCGGTGTAGACGATCGCGGCGACCCCCGCATCGGCGAACCGCCGCGCCAGGTCGACCGCGCCGATATCGCTCGTTTCAGCCCAACCCTCGACGGCGACACGCCCGTCGCGCGAATCGATGCCGACGACGATCCGCTCGGGGTAGTCGGCGGCGGCGCGGCGCACCAGCGCGGGATCGCGCAGCGCGACCGTGCCGAGGACGATCCGGTCGATGCCGAGATCCAGCCACCGGTCGATCGCCGCGCGGTCGCGGATGCCGCCGCCGAGTTGGATTCTGAGATCAACCGCCCGGCAGATCGCCTGCACCGCCTCGCCATTCACCGATCGTCCGGCAAAGGCGCCATCGAGATCGACGACATGCAGCCAGGCAAAGCCCATCTCCGCGAACTGGCGGGCCTGCGCCGCGGGGTCGTCGTTGAACACCGTGACGCTCGCCATCTCGCCGCGGACGAGACGGACGCAGGCGCCGGCTTTCAAGTCGATGGCCGGATAAAGGATCATTCGGCAATCACGGGGGTGCCTGGTCGATGCGCTTATAATAGTAATAGCCCGGGACGACGCGTCCCTCGACCTGGGCATAGCACGGGTGGATCCCCCAGCGCTGGTAGCCGAGGCTTTCGTAGAGCCCGATCGCGGCGTGCTGGGTGTCGCGCAGATCGAGGTTGAGGACGGCCAGGCCAAGCTCGCGGGCGAGCCGCTCGAGCTCGCTGACCACGCCGCGCCCGATGCCGCGGCCCCGCGCCCAGGG
>JBARKH010000068.1:0-29991 GCA_049801295.1 Allostellaceae bacterium
CGCCGGAACGAACCCGCGATGGCCTCTGGCGACGTATCGGCGTCTTGCTCGACCAGTTCACTCCTGACGAATGCGCCAACTATCTCCGAGCCGCCGGCTATAGCGACTCATTCTGAAAATGCTCTAGGCCGACGGTCTCGGGCGCCGTCGCGGCCCGCCAGCGGTGGCGTGCGAGCCCCGGCGGGCACAATCGCACTCCTGCCAATCGACACCGGTTTGAGACCCAAGCCATTGGCCCGCTCTGGGTGGACTTCGGTCCTTCACCAGGATGGATCCGGACGCCGAGGTTGCGCCGAATCCGGCCGTTAGCGCGACCATAACTGAACCGCGAGGTTCGACCGCCAGGGGGTCATTCGTTGGACGTGAGGATATTGGGCACTTGCCATCCAACGTACAGCGCGATCAGCGGGTTCTGATCGTCTAATACCCACCGACGGCGGACCCCGATCTCACCGGCGAATAATGCGCCGCCGCGCGCTCACGATCGTCCGATCAGTGGCAGTTGCGCTCGTATCAAGGGCGTGGGTGGACCGACCGGCCGCGACAAGCGGAAGAACGCCCATTTCGCGCCCTGGGCGAGCAGCAGGTAGCTCACGGTCAGCCCGCCGATCGCCAAGAGGAAGAGGGCCGAGGGCGGCGCGAAACCGAACCAGGTTCCGAGCGAGGTAAACGGCAGTACCACCGCAAGCACGACCACGGCCACCGAGGTTGCGGCAAGGAGGGGATGCGGGCGGCTCTTCAGCGGATTGCGCCGCGTGCGCAGCACGAAGATGACCAACACCTGGGTCGCCAGCGACTCGATGAACCAGCCGGTCTGGAATAGCGCTTCGCTGGCGCGAAACACCAGCAGCAACAGGCCAAAGGTCAGAAAGTCGAAGATCGAACTCACCGGCCCCATCACCAGCATGAAGTTGCGGATGAAGCGCATGTCCCAATGCTCGGGCTTTGCGGTGATTTCCGCATCCACCTCGTCGAGCGGGATCGGCATCTCCGAGACGGCATAGAGCAGGTTGTTGAGCAAGATCTGCACTGGGAGCATCGGCAGGAATGGCAGGATCAGTGTCGCCCCCGCCATCGAGAACATGTTCCCGAAATTCGAGCTCATCGCCATCATGATGAATTTCATGATGTTGCCGAAGGCGCGGCGCCCTTCGGTGACGCCGCGCTCCAGCACGCCCAGATCATGCTGCAGCAGAATGATGTCGGCCGCGTCCTTGGCGACATCGACCGCGCTGTCGACCGAGATCCCGACATCGGCGGTGTGCAGCGATGGCGCGTCGTTGATCCCGTCGCCGAGATAGCCGACGACGTGACCGCGGTGCCGCAACCCGAGGATGATGCGGTTCTTTTGAACGGGCGTGACCCGGCAGAACAGGTTCGTCGCTTCCAGCCGCGCAGCGAGCGCTTCGTCGTTGAGTCCCTCGATCTCGGTGCCGGTCAGCAACCCGGTGACCGGTATGCCAAGTTCGGCGCAGACATGCTGGGTCACGCGCTCGTTGTCGCCGCTGACGATCTTGACGCTGACACCCTTGGCCCCGAGCGCGGCGATGGCCGCCCCCGCGCTTGTTTTTGGCGGATCGGAGAAGACGACGAAGCCGGCAAAAACCAATTGCTGCTCATCGGCCACCGCAGCCCGCGTACGGTCGGGTTCGAGATCGCGCCAGGCGACGCCGAGGGCGCGAAATCCCTCGGCGCTGAGCCCCTCGAAGACTGTCGCCGCGCGGGCTCGCGCCGCGGCGTCGAGCGGCAGAGGCTCAGGCCGACCGGGCTCTTCGTACCGGGTGGCCAGCCTGATGACATCCTCGGGGGCGCCCTTGGTGATCAGCAGGCGGCGTCCCTCGTGCTCGACCAGCACCGAAACGCGGCGCCGCTGAAAATCGAATGGCACCTCGTCGATCTTGGTCCAGCCCGCATCGCGCGGCGGGCCGGATGCGACGATCGCGGTATCGAGCGGGTTTCGCAATCCGGCCTGGAAATGGCTGTTGAGCCAGGCCAGATCGAGGACATGCGGGCTGTCGGCGCCCGAGAGCGCAACCTGCCGCGCGAGCTCGATCTTGGCTTCGGTGAGAGTTCCGGTCTTGTCCGTGCACAGCACGTCCATGCTGCCCAAATCATGGATCGCGCCGAGCCGTTTCACGATCACTTGCGCCTTCGCCATGCGGATGGCGCCGCGCGCCAGCGTCACCGAAATGATCATCGGTAGTAGCTCAGGCGTGAGCCCGACGGCGAGCGCCACGGCGAACAGAAAACTCTCCAGCCAGGGCCGGTGGAACAGCAAATTGATCAGCAGGACGAAGAGCACGAGGACTTCGGTAAAGCGCACGATCAACATGCCGAACCGGTGGGCACCCTGATCCAACGCCGAGGGTGGCGGCGCCCGCCGCAAGGTGCTGCTGATCTGGCCGAGCTGGGTCGTCAGGCCGGTAGCGCAGACCATCAGCCGGGCCGAACCATTCATCACCGAGCTGCCCATGAAGGCGGCGTTGGTTGCCTCGGCGACGTCCGAGTTTTCGACGCCTTCGTCGTGCGCGTGCTTCTCCGCCGGGTAGGACTCGCCCGTCAGCAATGCCTCGTTGACGAAAAAATCCCGGGCTTCAAGGAGGCGCCCATCCGCCGGAACCAGATCCCCGGCGGCGAGGAGGACGACATCGCCGGGGACAAGGTCCTGCCCCAGCACCGTCGTCTCCTGCCCGTCGCGCAAGACCTGCTCCTTGAGCGCAACCGAGACCTTGAGCGATTCGGCGGCTTGTTCGGCGCGGTATTCCTGCACGGTATCGAGCACCGCGCTCATCAGCACGATTGTCAAAATAATGATGAAGCTGGCCAGATCGCCGGTTCCCGCAGAAATCCCCGCCGCCACCAGCAGAATGATCACGAGCGGGTTGCGAAACCGGCTGATGAATTTGAGCGGCAGAGAAAGACGCCGCCGCTCCTCCAGGCTATTAGGGCCGTAGCGGAGCCGGCGCGCCGCGACCTCGGTGGAGGTAAGGCCGTTGCCACCGGCTGCGAGTTCCTTCTGGAGATCGGCGAGTGCGATTTGCCAAAATTTCCGCTCCGGCCCGCTATCCGATGTCATCGGCGATCCCTTTGGTCTGCCGCCGTCCAGCGGCTGGTGGGCAATAGGATCGCAGCCCTCTGACCACCCGTCGACCAGGAAGCAAAATCCGCCGGGATCCGGGCCTAAGCGCGCCGCGAATATATTTCAGGGCGACAACGTTAGAGCGGGGCCTTATCGAATGCCGCTGATTGCGCAGGCGTACCAACGGCCACACCGATCGACATGGTCGTAAATTTGAGCGGCATCGTCCTCGATTCTCGGGCGACTTTAGCTGGCGTTCGCAATGCGGACTAAACTACGCGACCACGAGCCGGTTCTCCTCCCTGTCGCGGAATTGCGTGTTGTAGAGCTCGGCGAATACGCCGTTGCGGCGCATTAGCTCGGTGAAGCCGCCGCGCTCGGCGATTATGCCGTCGCGTAACACCAGGATCAGGTCGCAATTGCGGATCGTCGACAGGCGGTGTGCGATGATGAAGGTTGTGCGCCCGCGCGTGAGACGTTTGATCCCATCCATCACCTGCGCCTCGGTCTCGACGTCGAGAGCCGAGGTCGGCTCGTCGAGAATGAGGATCGGCGCGTCGCGCAAGAGGGCGCGCGCGATCGTCAGCCGCTGCTTCTCGCCCTCCGAAAGAGTGGCGCCCGCTTCGCCGATCACCGTCTCATAGCCCTGCGGCAGCCCCATGATCATCCGGTGGATGCTGGCAAGACGGGCCGCCTCCTCGATCTCCTCGGGCGTGGCGTCGGGCCGGCCGTAGGCGAGATTGTCGCGCAGCGAGATCGGGAAGATCAGCGGCGGCTGAAGGACCATCGCGATCTGGCGGCGCAGGGAATTGAGGCTGAACTCGCGGATATCGACGCCGCCGATCGTGACGCTGCCGGTCGATGGGTCGAAGAAGCGCGGCAGGAGCCCCAGCATCGTCGATTTCCCGGCGCCCGTCTGCCCGACCAGGGCGACCTTCATGCCGGGCTCGACCCTGAGATTGATCGAGCGCAATACCGGCGTCTCGGCGCGATAGCGGAAACTGACATCGCGCCATTCGATGGCGCCTAGCGCGCCCTCCGGCGACAGGGTAAGCGGGCCGTCCGTGAGCACGGTTTCGGTCTCGAGGATCTCGAACACGCGGCGGGCGCTGATGCGGGCACTGGCGATGAGGCCCCAGCTCTGCGTCAGCTGGTTGACCGGGACATAGAGTTGCGCGAGGTACGAAATGAAGACGATCAGCTGGCCGACCGTCAGGCTGCCCGACAGCACCGAGCGCGCGCCGACATAGATGACCAGCGCGGTTCCGATCGCGATCAGCGTATTGACGACGCCCGAATAAAACGTCTGCCAGTTGTAGAGTCTGAGCGTGAAGCCGAGGCTGCTGCGGCTGGCCCCCATGAAGCGGCGGTATTCCTCGTCTTCCTTGGTAAAGGCCTGGACGACCTTGATCGACGAGATCGCCCATTGGACGATCGAGTAGACCCGGCTGTCGGCGTCGCGCACCTCGGTCGCAACGTCGGCGATCCGGCGATTGAAAAAGCCGATCGACAGGAACAACACCGGGATGACGCTCATCGACAAAAGCGTCAGCACGGGGTCGAGCGGGACCAGGATCACCAGCATCCCGGCGAGTAGCACGATCGCCGAAATGATCGGCAGCAACCCGTTCATCAGCATCGTCTGCACGGCAAAGCTGTCGGCGGTGATGCGGAACATGATGTCGCCGACCTGCTGGCGGCTGTGGAAGGCAAGCGACAATCGCTGCAGGTGACTGTAGAGGGTCCCACGCAAGTCGTTGACCATGCGCTGGCCGACATCGATCGCCGTATAGTTGTGCAAGAGGGTCAGCGCACCCGCGATGAATTGGACCAATACCAACCCGACACAAGCCAGGCCGAGCAGCGCCAGCGGCGACCAGCCCTCAAGCAATCCGAAGCCCACGGCCTTGCCGCCGAGGACGTCGTCGATGACCACCTGCAACGGCCAGGGCTTGAGCAGCTCGAAGCCGGCGATCAGGAAGACCTGGGCGAGCGCCCAGGCGAATCGCCACCGATAGGGCCGCAGATAGGGCAGCAGCTTCCAGCCGTAGCTTGTCCTCATCGCCTCACCGCCCCCTCTGCCAGGTCGTGTTCCGCGAGGAAATCGCCGGCTCGATCGATGAGTCGGCCAGGGAGCCCGGCCGCCCGGTCGAGCGCGATCACCCGCGGGTGATAGGCTTCGAGCGAGCTGCGATGGCCGATGCTGATCACAGTCGTTGCCGGCAGGGCCTCGGCGATCGCGCGATAGAGCGCCGCCTCTTCGTCTTCATCGGTCGCCGAGGTGGCCTCATCAAGGAACAGCCAATCCGGCTTGACCAACAGCGCCCGGGCGATCGCCAGGCGCTGCTGCTCGCCCAGCGACAGCGTCTGCGCCCAATGCCCGTCCTCATCCAATCGTTTTCGCAACGCGGGCAACCCGACGGCTTGCAATGCCGCCTGCGCCTCGGCGTCGCGGCCCGGCGCCGGGCGTGCGGGAAACCACAGCGCCTCGCGCAAGCTCCCGATCGGCATGTAGGGCCGCTGCGGCAGGAATAGCGTCGTGGCACCGGCGGGCACGCGGATGCGCCCGGTCGCAAACGGCCACAATCCTGCGACAACGCGAAACAGTGTGCTCTTGCCGCTGCCCGAGGGCCCCTGCAACAGAACCGCCTCATGCGGTTTGAAGCTCAGCGTCACCGGGGCGAGCAGCGGCGCTCCATCGGGCAGGGACACGCCGACATCCTGCAAATCGATCGTGTCCTGCGCGGCCGCTTCGGTGCGGGTGCCAAGAACTGCCGCTTCCGTCTCGCGCCTGATCTCGGCGCCGAAATCGATCAGCCGGACGGCGTAAGCCCGCCACTCGGCAAACGAGGTATAGCTGGCGATGAACCAGGCGAGCGCCTCATTGACCCGCGTGAAAGCATTCGCGGTCTGGACCAGCACGCCGAGCTGGATCGCGCCGGAAAAAAATCGCGGTGAGCAGACCAACAGTGCAAAGAAGTCGGTGAACTGGCTGAACATCAGCTGGAACATCAGGTATTGGTTGCTGCGCAGGATGATGCGCTTGAAATTATCGTAAAGCGCCCGGAACCTCCCGAGCGCGGCGCTGCGCTCCTGCGCTTCGCCGCCATAGAGCGCGATGCCCTCGGCCTCCTCGCGGAGGCGTAGGAGACTGAAGCGGAAATCCGCCTCGACCGCCTGCTGTCGATTGTTGAGACGGATTAATGGCCGGCCGATCAGGTGCGCGATCGCCGATCCGACGCCCGAGTAAAGCACCGCCACCCACAACATGTAGCCTGGGATCGTGAACGCCAGGCCGTCGATCGAGAGCGTGATGCTGCCGGAAAGGTACCACAGCAGCGCCGCAAAAGAGGCGAGCGTCGCCACTGCGTTGAGGAGACCGATTCCCAAGAACATCGATCGTTCGATAAAGAGGCGGACGTCTTCGGAGATTCGTTGATCCGGGTTGTCGACGCGCCCCGAGAAACGCATGCGATAGAAGGTCCGGTCGGTAAGCCAGCGCGTGACATATTGCTCGGTCAGCCAACGCCGCCAGCGCAGCTGCAGCGTCTGATCCAGATAAACCCGCAATACCGCAACCATGAGGTAGAGCAGGATCAACAAGACGACGATGACGAAGGCGCCGTAAAAGCCGGGCGCGTCCTGCTGCTGCAGCGCGGTGTAAAGTCTCCCGTTTGCTTGGTTCTGCAGGACGTTGACGCCCACCAGGCCGAGGTTGAGGCCGATGACCGAGGTCAACAGTACCCGCGCCGACCAGCGCTCCTCACTTCCCCAATAGCCCCTTGCCAGAAGCCACACGTCGCAAACGAGCTGCCTCAGCCCCGCCATCCCTCTCTCCCGGCCGAAACCGCCTATAGTAGGGGCGGAAGCCGCGGTGATCGCATTGATCCAGCTCAAGCGGGGGTCACCGTGTGCTCGCGCGCACAACAGCAGGGCGCCGCGCTCTCATCGACTCGCGCCGAACCGCCCTTTCACACCGTGCTCGGCTGGTTCGGCGGCCCAGCGGTGCTCGCAGCATGGTTCTCGCCTTCGCTACCTCCCGCTTGGCGTGCCTGCACGGGGTTGCTGCGGTGCGGCCGAAATTGGCGACGCCGGTCGTCTTGTGGTGTGAGATCACCACCGGCACTCCGGCGGCGCGGCCCACGGCGAAGCTTTCGTCGAGGCTGTCGAGCACCTGCTCGGCTTCGTTGCGCATGTGCGTCGTATAAATCGCGCCGGCCGGGCGCAGCTGGGCGGCGAGCGCCTCGATCTCGGCCGGCGGCGCATGAAACGCCGGGGCATAGTAGAGCCCGGTCGACATGCCGATCGCTCCGGCGTCGAGCGCCTCCTGCAAGCGCTCGCCCATCGCCGCGATCTCTTCGGGCCGGGCCGCGCGGCTGAGCTCGGGCATCGTCCCGACCCGCAGTGTCGAATGCCCGACCAGACAGGCGGCGTTGAGCGCCGGCGGCGACCTGTCGAGCGCGTCCAGGTAATCGGCGAAGCGTGGATAGGCGTAGTCGTTAGCGTCGCCGATCAGATCCAGCGGCGGCGGCGGGGCGCGGTCGAGCGCGAGCGGTGCGAGGCTCACTCCGCAATTGCCGGTAATTACCGTGGTGACGCCCTGGCTGGCTTTCGCCGCCATGTCGGGCGAAGCCAATAGGGCGCGGTCGTCGTGGGTGTGCACATCGACAAACCCGGGTGCGACGATCTTGCCGGAGATGTCGATCTCGCGTCCGCCCGTCGCCTTGGTCAGCTTCGGGCCGATCGCGGCAATCCGGTCCCCGGCGATTGCGACATCCGCCGGGTAGCGCGGCCGGCCGGTGCCGTCGATGACGGTACCGCCGCGCAGGATCAAATCGACCATCGCTAAACTCTCCACCTTGTCCGCTACAGAGCCTAGCGCATTATCCCCGGATGCGGCACCGCCGGGCTGAGCGGTCCGGCATCAGCGAGGAGGACACCCATGGCAGATCTCGTCTTTCTCCCGCTCCTGGAGATCGCGCAGACGCTACGCCAGCGGCGGACAAGCGCAGAGGAACTGGTCGAGGCCGCGATCGACCGTCACGAGGCGTTTGGCGACCGGCTTCACGGCGTGCCGATCTCGATCAAGGACCTGTTCGCCGCCGAGGGCTACGCCTGCTTCTTCGATCTCGACACCTGGCGCGATTATGTGACTGCGGCCGGTTTCACCGAGCTGGACCATTACCACTGCCCGTCCGGCTTGCCGCGAGAGAGGCAACCTTGGCTCGCGACCGTTTGGCGCAAGGCCTAGCGCGAAAGGCCGCGAAATGCCGCCGCCGTTGCTGCTGCTGCAAGATATCAGCCTGACCTTCGGCGCGGCGCCGCTGCTTGCCGGCGCGGGACTGGCCGTCGCGCCGGGCGATCGAATCTGCCTCGTGGGCCGTAATGGCTCCGGCAAATCGACCCTGCTGCGCATTGCCGCCGGACTGGTACAGCCCGATGCCGGAGATCGCTTCGCCCAGCCTGGGACGACGATCCAATACCTGTCGCAGGAACCCGATCTGGCCGGCTTCAGCAGCACTCTCGCTTATGTCGAGGCCGGGTTTGACGCTGCGGCGACGGAGAGTCATCACCGGGCGCTCTATCTTCTGAAGGAACTCGGCGTTTCGGGCGACGAGGACCCCGCGGCCTTGTCCGGCGGCGAGGCGCGCCGCGCGGCGCTGGCCCGTGCGCTGGCGCCTCTACCCGACATCCTGCTGCTCGACGAGCCGACTAATCACCTCGACTTGCCCGGCATCGAGTGGCTGGAGCGGGAGTTGGCAGGGATTAGGTCCGGCATCGTGCTGATCAGCCATGACCGGCGGCTGCTCGAACGGTTCTCGCGCAGCACGGTATGGCTCGATCGCGGCATTACCCGGGTGCTCGATGAGGGGTTCGCGGCATTTGAGGGCTGGCGCGATGCGGTACTCGAAAAGGAAGCCGAGGAGCAGCACAAGCTCGGTCGCAGAATCGCGATGGAGGAGGACTGGCTGCGTTACGGCGTGACCGCCCGGCGCACCCGCAACCAGCGGCGGCTTGCCGAATTGCATACGCTGCGACGCAGGCGCCGGGAATACCGCGCCGCAATCGGAACCGCCCGGCTCGATGCGACGCAGGCCGATTTGTCCGGCCGTCTCGTTGCGGTGGCGGAAGGCATTTCCAAAGCTTACGGCGATCGCATGGTCGTACGAAATTTTTCGCTGCGGGTCATGCGCGGCGACCGGCTCGGCATTGTCGGTCCGAACGGTGCCGGCAAGACCACGTTGCTCAATTTGTTGACCGGCGCCCTCGCCCCTGATGCGGGGGCGATCAGGCTCGGCACGAACCTGGCACAGGTCACGCTCGATCAGCGGCGCGAGAGCCTCGACCCGCAGCAGAATTTGGCCGAGGCGCTGGCCGGCGGCAGTGGCGACACGGTGACGGTAGGCGGCCAAAGCCGTCACGTGATCGGCTACATGAAGGACTTCCTGTTCCGCCCCGAGCAAGCCCGCACCCCGGTCGGCGTATTGTCCGGCGGCGAGCGGGCCCGGCTTACCCTGGCGCGCGCCTTCGCCCGGCCGTCCAACCTATTGGTTCTCGACGAGCCGACCAACGATCTCGATCTCGAGACGCTCGACCTGTTGCAAGAGAAGTTGGCCGATTACGCCGGCACGGTGCTGCTGGTCAGCCACGACCGCGACTTCCTCGATCGCGTTGTAACGTCGGTTGTCGCCAGCGAAGGCAACGGCCACTGGATCGAATACGCCGGCGGCTACACCGATATGCTGGCGCAACGGGCAGCGGGACCGCGCAGTTCGCCGCCGCAAAAGGCTCGTCGTGTCAAACAACCCCAGCCTGCTGCCCAAAGGGGCGGATTATCATCCGGCCATACGCGCCGAATGAATTTCAACGACCAACGGGCGCTCGGCATGCTGCCGGCCCGGATCGCGGCATTGGAGACGCAGATCTCCGGGCTGAATGCTGTTTTGGCTGACCCGGATCTCTATGCACGTGATCCGGCACGGTTCGCTGCTACGACAGAGTCGCTTGCGACGGCCCGCGACGAACTGGCGGTCGCCGAGGAGCAGTGGCTGCGACTGGAAATGCTGCGCGAGGAGATCGCAGCGACCGAACCACGGTGCTGATGCGGCAACCACGCTCAGGCGAGCCCTATCGATGACTTATCGGCCGGCACGCCGTGTCACGCGAAACGCGTCTTCGCCCAGCCGGTCTCGAACGGGACACTCATCAGCGGCTCCGACCGCTTGTGACGGAACATCCAGGCGCCATTCACCCGCGCGTAAGTCTCGTGGTCGATGCCGGCGCGCCACATCGCCTGATTCCCGGCGGCCACCGTGCAAGGCATGAACAGGTACCACCGCGCCCGCGCCTGATCGCCTTCCACCTCGATGTGGCCATTCAAGCTGTAATGGATCGCAAAGGAGAAGATCCCGGATGCTCCCCGGAAGAAGCCCCGGATCGCGTCGCGACCTTCGAACCGGCCGAGGCCGGGGCTCTCCCATAGCG
The DNA here is from genome assembly GCA_049801295.1 of Allostellaceae bacterium. Classification (GTDB taxonomy): domain Bacteria; phylum Pseudomonadota; class Alphaproteobacteria; order ATCC43930; family CGMCC-115725; genus DATARH01. The sequence continues at coordinate 10,565 of JBARKH010000068.1, forward strand.
CGTCCTCGGTGAACAACATCGCGATCGCGTCGGCGTCGTACTGGTTGTCACACAAGGCGGCATAGCGCGCTTTCAGGTTGCGGATCGCCTCGGCGTCCTCCAGGGCCTGGAGCCGCCGCTCGATCCGTTCGAGCCGTGCCAGATCAGATCGACTGTCTTGCGCCATTTCTCGTGCCCACCGTTTAGTGAGTTCCGGTCCAACTGAAGACCCCCGGTAAGATTTTTGACGGCGACCAGTTATACACCCGCGCCAGTGTCCCACCCATCAGAGCGGCCCGCTCGCTGTCGGACAGGCGGTCGGTGAGGCGAAACGCCTCGACCCCCTCTTTGTAGGTCAACATCTCGACCGCCCGGGTCCAGTCGGTGCCCCACAAACAGCGGTCAAAGCCAAAGGCCTCGAAAATGCGGCCGAGCGGACCCCATATGTCGTTGTAGGGGAAAGCCTCGTGCGACAGCGTGCAGGCGCCGCTGATCTTCACCGCTATGTTGGCGTGGAGCGCCAGAGCCAGCAGCTTTGGCAGATCGGCGAAGGGCTGCGCCGGCGCCGGCGGCACGTGCGGCTGCGGCAGGCCAAGATGGTCGATCACGAGCCGCGTATTGGGATTGCGGGAGGCGAGCCCGCCCGCCTGGTCGAGGCGCCCGGTACATGCCAGGTTGACCGGCAGCGAGTGCTGCGCCGCCACGGCCAGGGCATGGTTGAGGCCGGGGTCGGCGGGGTCCGGCGAAACATTGTCGCGCAGAAACACCCGGATGCCGACGGTGCCCGTGGCGGCTTTCCAATCGGCGATCGTATCGGCGACTGCGGGGTCGGTCGGATCGACCGGCTTTACCAGGCCGAACCGATTGGGGTGCGCCGCGTAGACCTCTTTGGCGTAGCTGGCGTCGTAGCGGTACATGCTGAACGGCGACACCAGTATCGCGCCGTCGACGCCGACCGCGTCCATCGCCGCCACCATCTGGTCGCCGGTGACCTCCGCAGGCCCGTAAAGAGTGCCGACCCAGGGGCGACCCGGATGGTTGCGTTCATAGGCGTGCACCTGAGCGTCAAGCGTCAGCATTTCCCGCCTCCTGCTGCAATTAGCCGAGCCTACCGTGTCGTTCGGGACGCTACGTTGCGTGGTCCCTGCGTTCAAGAGCCAGGCGCATACCGGGCCGGCCGATTCACCTAAGGTCGGTTGCAATGGCGGGTATCTGTCAGTCCGATGTAGCCTCAGCGGATGAGGATTTGCGCGCGTCCGGCATCGAGCCGGTGATAGCCATCGAATTTGATTTCGTGTAGCCAGTCAGGCCCACCTGATGCCTGTTTGACTGGCACCGCGAGTTGCGGCTTGATCCATGTCGGTGGACCGGCTGGTTCACCTCGTCGCCTGGCCGGGGACGTTGTCGTCGAAAGCATCGGATTCTACACGCCACGCCTCAGGAGGAATCGCCATGAAGCTTCCGCAATCCGGCGGCTGCCAATGCGGCAAGATTCGCTATGAGATCACCGCAGCCCCGACGTTGGTCTACACGTGCCACTGCCGGGATTGCCAGCGCTTGACGAGCAGCGCCTTCTCGTTGGGGGTTGTCGTAGCGGAGACCGGCTTTCGACCGAGCGGAGTCGAGCCGCGACCGCTACAGCGCATGCCCGATAGCGGGCGGCTTAATACCCGGCTGGTATGCCCGGAATGCGGTTCCTGGGTCTATAGCCCGCCGAGGGATGGCGTGGTCCGCGTGCGTGGGGGCACGCTTGACGATACATCGTGGCTGCGACCGACCCGGCATATCTGGACCCGCAGCAAGCAACCCTGGCTCACGTTCGCCGAGGGCGATCAGATTTTTGAGGCGCAGCCGCCCGCGTAGCTCAGACGCTCAGCACCGATGCTCGGCGGATTCTTCTCGCACATGTCGCGCCCCGTGATGTCGACATTGCCATCATCGGATAGCTGCCGGCGGCGGAGTTTTCGTTCGACGATAAGCTCGAACCGCGTCCGTTGGAGGTGGAACGCCTCCATGCACCGTTCCGGCGTCGGCGACTGATCGAGCAGCCCTTGGAATACGCCCCTGGGGACCCGCACGGTTCCCTCATAGGGGTCGAGGACCACGCTGAACTCGACGGCCTCCCGATCGGGATTCCATCGGGCATCCTCTGGAAAAGTGAAGAACACCATTGCGACCTACCGGGTGTGAAGGTGTCGAGTTCTCTGTATGTTCTACCATGCGTGCGCAGGTTGAGCAACGGACTAGGTCGGCACCCCTCGCTCGTGTGGGTGTGCCGACCGACACCAATCGAGTAGGCTCCTGCGGGTCGTATCCGCTCGCTCTCCAGGGGACGCTGAGTGACCGGCGGAGGAGACTCTGGCCCAACCGCTCGATGGTGCGACGTTCGCCGCTGGCGCCGGTGATGAAGGCCGATTCGGGTCGACTCCGGCGGTTTCCACCGCGCTCCCGCTAGCTAATCGACGAGCCGGCGCCGGAGATCACGAGTCAATAATACCTCGGCACCACGGCGGTGCGCCCACCATGTGCTCATGTTAGTTTTACCCACATGCGATGTCGAATGGCCCCGATGCAAGCTGGGGATTAGCCGCTGAGCGGTGAACTTCCAAGCCAATGGCAGGCATATTTTTGGAACAGGATTGGGGATTGTTTTGGGATAATTATGCGATTGCCTGCTGATCTAATTCGTAGCAGCTTCATCCATGGTGTCGGCATAGACCTAAAAGGTGAGAGCGGCGTTTTCTTACGGAATGGAGCCATGCAGAGCGCGATAATGGGACTCCCCATTTACCAATTGTTACGCAACGCCTGTCTCGGAAGGGATCCGGGTAGCCTGCCGGCGAGCACAGCGGATCAGCACCGACCTGCGAACGGGATCCAGGAAACCGGCGGCGCCCTGTTGCAAGCGGTGAGCGGTCCCGATGGTGTACCGGGCTTTAGAAGCAGCACGGGGGCTTCCGATCGGCCTGAGCTAGAGAAGAACGCCCGACCGCCTTCAATCAGCCTCGAACGGCGTGGGGCGATAGCCCGCGCGGCTATCCTTTTCTATTTTATGTCAATCGTGTTCCTAACCGGAATATTCATCGGAGCTTCGCTGATCCCCGCCCTGCCGGGTCGGCCGCCACCGACCAACATCAGCATATCGGTGCCGGCCCCTCTACAGATTGAGATGCCGACACCAGGCCGCGCAACCACCGGCAGTGATTCCGCTTCGGAAGCAGCGATACCCCGGGCGGGTGTAGCGGATGTGACCCCAGTGGAATCGAGGCCGCCGCAATTGACCTCTGTCGACGCCCACCCGACGGCAGCACTCGTTCCGATAGAGCCAGTGCCGGCCCACCCGCCGCAATCAGAGCCGCCCGGCGTGACCGCGGACGCGCCGCCCGCGCCGGCCGAACCTGCGGGTGGCTCGCTGATACCTGAAGAAACGCCGGTGCCAGCCCGATTGCCAACCCCCACTCCGGCCCAGCCTCCGACCGCGGACGCCGGCGGGCCGAGCCTCTCGTCCCTTGAAATACACGCTCTTCTGTCCCGCGGCGACACGTTTCTGGCCGCCGGGGATGTGACCTCCGCGCGCCTCTTTTACAAACGTGGCGCCGATGCCGGAGACGGCACGGCAGCCCTGCGGCTAGGGGAGACCTTTGACGCGGCCTTCCTTGAGCGGGCCCGTTTGGGCCGTGTGCCGAGCGATCTCGAGAAGGCCGTCTCCTGGTATGGCAGGGCCCGTGATCTCGGCAATGCCGAGGCTGAAATCATACTGAAAAGCCTGCATGGTCAATGAGGGTCGTCAAAATCGAGAGACCCGCGGCTCAAGCAAAGGAAAGGCGAGGTCGGGTGGTCCGCCGTCCTTAGCCGGCACGCGACCTGACGACGAAGTTGCGCCATAACCGGTCGTTGCCGATCGTGGCATCAGTCGGCTCGGTTCGACCCACCAAGCTCGACATCTCACGGCAGTGATTTTTACAAAGTAGCGCGGAATGGGCGGAATGCCACGCGAGATCGCCAAGATTATGTATCCTTCCGGAGAGGGGGGCCCAACGTGATTAGCTTATTGCGCGGTTCAATGATTGCCAGTGCCACAGGGTTTCTGATGCTTGCATTGGTATCGCCGGTCATGGCGCAGAAAGCCGGCGGCGTGCTGCGGATCTTTGAGTACGACAGCCCCGCCAGCATGTCGATCCATGAGGAGGCTCTCAACTCGGCCCAGAACCCGGCCATGGCGATCTTCAACAACCTGATCGTTTTCAACCAGCACGTGGCGCAGAACCGGATCGACACGATCGTGCCCGATCTGGCGACGAAATGGTCGTGGAACGCCGATATGTCCGCGCTCACCTTCCAGCTTCGGCGCGGCGTGCACTGGCACGATGGCAAGCCGTTCACCGCCGCCGACGTCAAATGCACCTGGGACCTCCTCCTTGGTCGCGGCAACGGCAAGCTGCGCGCCAACCCCCGCAAAACGTGGTACCGCAACCTGGATTCGGTCAGCACGGCCGCCGACGCGGTGACGTTTCACCTGAAGCGGCCGCAGCCCTCCTTTATCGCCCTGCTGGCGTCCGGCTATTCGCCCGTCTACCCGTGCCATGTGTCGCCGCAGGAGATGCGGCAGCATCCGATCGGCACCGGCCCGTTCAAATTCGTCTCCTACCAGCCGCACGAGGCCATCAAGCTCGTACGGAACGAGCATTATTGGAAACCTGGCCGCCCCTACCTTGACGGCATCGAATGGACGATCATTCCAAACCGCGCGACGGCCATTCTCGCCTTCGTCGCCGGCAAGTTCGACTTGACCTTTCCGTTCGGGATCAGCGTGCCGCTGATCAAGGAAATCAAGAATGGGGCGCCAGATGCAACCTGCGATCTGGAGCCGGCAGACCAAAGCACCAACCTGATCGTCAACCGCGACGCGGAGCCGTTCAACAATCCGGAGATCCGCCGTGCGATGGCGCTCGCGCTCGACCGCAAGAGCTTCATCGACATCCTCGCGGAGGGGCACGGCGATATCGGCGGCGCGATGCAGCCGGCGCCGCAAGGCGTCTGGGGTATGCCGGCCGACATGCTGGGAACGCTGCCGGGCTACGGTCCCGACATCGCCAAGAACCGCGCCGAAGCTCGCAAGCTGATGGAGAAGGCGGGCTATGGACCAAACAAGCACCTCGCCGTCAAGGTGTCCGTCCGTAACACCCCGCCGTTCCGCGATCCCGCCGTCATCCTGATCGATCAGCTCAGAGAGGTTTACGTCGACGGCGAACTCGATACGGTCGACACCGCCAACTGGTTTCCGAAAGTCTACCGCAAAGACTACAAGGTCGGGCTCAATCTGACCGGCGCGGGGGTGGACGATCCCGATGCGCAATTCTATGAGAATTACGCCTGCGGCTCGGACCGTAATTACACCGGCTACTGCAATCCCGCGATCGATAAGCTGTTCGACCAGCAGTCGATGGAACGAAACCTGGAAAAGCGCCGGCGGCTCGTCTGGGACATCGACCGGAAACTCCAGGAGGACGAGGCGCGGCCGATCCTCTTCCATAACCGCTTCGCGACCTGCTGGCATCCGCAGGTGAAGGGGCTGACGATCATGGTCAACAGCCTGTTCAACGGCTGGCGGATGGAGGACGTCTGGCTCGACAAATAGCCAGCCCGCCTCTGTGGCCGCCTGAGGCCCCAAAGCCGGTCGGCGGGCCCCCAAGTCAGCGCATCGCGGAGTCAGCGCATCGCGACGACGACCTTGATCGCGTCCTCGACGCGCTCGCGGGCATACCTGATCGCCGTCGGGACTTCGGCGAGCGGGAAGGTGTGGGTGTGGATTAGCTTGGCGTCGAAGCGCTTCTGCGCGATCAGCGCGGCGGCGCGGTGGGTCGCGCTCCTGCCCTCGCCCCGAATGCCGAAGACGTAGATGTTGTTGCGCACGAGATGGGCGAGATCGACCGGGACCTTTTCAGAGGGAAAGGCGGCCAGGCAAATGCGGCCGCCGCGGTTGACCATCCGCGCCGCCTCGTCGAGCGCCTGCGGTGCGCCCGAGCATTCGAGGACATATTGCACGCCCTTGCCGCCGGTGATGCGCGCGACGGCCGCGACCGGATCCTCATTCCTCACGTTGACCGTGTGATCGGCGCCGAGCCGGCGGCCCATCTCCAGGCGGCGCTCGCGGGTGCCGGTCAGGATCACCGGCGCGGCGCCAAGCGCCTTGGCGACGCCGACCCCCATCAGCCCGATCGGTCCCGGGCCCGTCACCACGACCCCTTCGCCGGCGATGAGACCGCCCATCACGTCGAGGCCGTACATCGCGGTGCCGGCGGTGACGATCAGCGTCGCCTCCGCGTCCGAGACATCGTCGGGGATGTGAACCATCGTATTGACGTTGTTGATCGCGTATTCGGCGAAGCCGCCGTCGGTGCTGAAGCCGTTGGCGCGATGCCCCTTGCTGTGAAACCCGTAATTCAGGCACGAGGTGTACATGCCCTCGCGGCAGCGCGGGCAGCGCCCGCAGCCGGCATGGATCTCCACCGCGACGCGGTCTCCGGGCGCGAATTCGTCGACACCCGGCCCGAGTTTCACGACCGTCCCCATATATTCGTGGCCTGGGGTGAAGCCCTTGTTGAATGGCAGTTCCCCCTCGATCAGCGCCGGCAGCCCATGGCTGATGATCTCGATGTCGGTGGCGCACACTGCGATGGCGTCGATCCGCACCAGCACTTCCGCGGGACCCGGATCAGGCACCGGCTTCTCGACAAAGCTCAGCTGCTCCGGTTCGCCGAGCACCCAGGCCTTCATTGTGTGCGGGATCGGGAACTGGTTCGTGGCGTAGGTCATTTCACTTTGCTCCGATCGGAAGGTCCACTGGCGCTCTCGACGGGATCGAGCCAGGCATCCGCAAGATCCTGGCCGATGAAATGGCTCGGAGTAATGCTCCAGCCATGTAATCGTGCCGAGGTTGCGACGATGCGGTTCCACCATAACAGGGGAACCGTATAGGCTTGGGTCAAGGCGTGCCGCTCGAAATCGCGGATGATATTGGCGCGCTTGACCGGGTTTGTGGTCATCGCCTGACCAATATAAAGGGCATCGAGAAACCGGTCGGTTGCCCCGGAAAAATTTACAGGCGACAGATCGGGCGACACGTATTTCGTCAGCTGCAACGACGGATCGTCGTAATAGTCGCCTTCAAAATCCTGTGCCACGTCGAAATTTCGAGAATCCACCTGCTTCTGCCAGTCAAAGATATTAAGTCGTTGCTGGGTTGTCGTGATGCCGATCGCTTTCCAGCTTTCGGCCAGTAAATCGGCCCCGGCATAATGCGGCATCGGAATGTCGCGGACGAGGAGTGTCAGCGTCAGATCGTGGACCCCGGCCGCGGCGAGCAGCTGTGCGGCTTCGGCGCGGGCGGCGGCGATGTCGTGACCAAAACCCGGCAGGTTGATCAGGTCGCCCTCCGGGGTCGCCATGCTCGAACCCGGCCGCATCAATCCGCCGACATTTTTCAGGAACGTCGTCTCCTTCAGCTTTTCCGCCGCTCCCCATCGGTCGATCGCGAGCGAAAGCGCGCGCCGCACGCGGGCGTCGTCGAACGGCGCCTTCTGCACATTGAAGACCACGAGCAGTTCGGACAGCCACGGGCTTTCGCTGATCTGGATCTGCTCGCCCATCGCCTTGACCAGCGCATCCCGCTGGGGCGGGCTGACGCCCCGGAACTCGGCCTGGATTCTTCCGCTCTTGTAGGCCGGCACGATCTCCGGGACTTTCATGAAATCAGCTTGGTAGCCGTCGAGATAAGGCCGCCCCGGCCGGAAATACTTTTCCCATCGACGGCCGCGCCAATGTTGACCCTTGACATGCTCAACGAAGACGAACGGCCCGGTGCCGAGTACGTGCGTATCGGGAAAGTGAGGATCCTCCGCAAGTCGGGTGGCGCTGTAGATCCCGTTCCACGGTGAGGCAAAATTCTGCAGCATCGCCGCGTCCGGCCAGGCGAGCTGAAAGACCACAGTGTGCGGGTCGGGTGTCTCTATGCTTGAGATCGCGCCATAATCGACCCGCCGCGCCGAGACAATGCCGGGGGGCGGATGGATGATCCGCTCGTAGGTCGCCTTGATGTCCTTCGAGGTCATTGGCGAGCCGTCATGAAAAAGCACGTTCGGCGTCAACTTGAAGGTGTAGGTGCGCCGGTCCGGCGACATGCTCCAAGATTGCGCCAGATCGGCGACGATTTGCGGGTAATTGGCCCCATCGAACTTGAGAAGCGTGGAATAATGCGGCGCTATCGGGTGGAGGAAGGCGAAAGCGGTGTTGGAAACGCAATCGTAATTGCTCGGCTCGACGAGGACCGCGAATTCGAGCATACCGCCGTGCTTCGGAGCGTCGTCCGCCTTACCGCTGGCGGACCACCACAGCGTCACGCCAGCGCCGAGGCCGCCGGCAACCACCGCGCGGCGCGAGACGGCAACACCGCTCGGTCGGTTGCCCGCCCGGCTCAACCGCCCATTCCTCACAGGACCGCCATTCCCCTGCTGCGCCGCCTCACTGCGTCCGGCCGCGCTGCCAGGATTGAAATTGCTGGAAAAGCGCATTCTTGTCGGCTGCCGACATCGGTGCGCCGCCGCTAGCTTGCCGGCGCTCGTCGATGAAGCGCGAGAACAGCGTCTGCAAAGCATCCGGACTCGGCACCGCAGCGACTTGCGGATTGTTGCGCAGCCATGCCGCGGCCGCCGGATTCCGAGACCATCCCGGGACATCCGCCGCAATATTGACTTCCCGCCATTTCGGACTGTACCCCGGCGTGAGCAGTCCCTGAAAACCAGTAAAGAACGTGTCGACGAAATTGCTTACGTTGCGGTAGCGCTCCGGGATCATACGGAGATCGGCAGCCATCAGCACGTAGCCGACGGCGATCGTGTCGACCGGCTGATCTGCGGCGATGAGGTTCGGATAATCGGCCGAGGTGATCCGGGTCGGCGCGTAGGCGGCGGTGACGGCTTGCGTCACCGGAATGTTGAGGAGATGCAAGCCGTCGCCCAACTTCAGGACCTGAAAAAACGGCGCCGGCTCGGCGGCCACGAGCGCGATCGCCGCGATCTCGCCCTTGCGCAATTTCTCCAGCGCCACCGCTTGGTTGTCGTTCGCCAATTTGGCTTTGACGTTGAGCAGATCGAACAGTCGGGCCGCGGTGACCGCAGTACCGCTGCCCTTTAAGGCGACATTTACGGTTTGGCCGGCAAGGTCGGAAACCTGCTTTACGTCCGGGCGCGCCAGCAGGTGGAATTCTGCGTTACACAGTTTGGCCACGTAGGTCAGCGAGTCGATACCCGGCGGAGATTGCTGGCTCCGCGCATAGTCGAGTGCATCCGATTGCACGATCGCGAGATCGATACCTCGCAAGTACTTGAGATCGACCAAGTTCTGCAAGGGTCCCTTGCCGACCACCGGGATGACGCGGCGAGTCGCGCCATCGTCGATGATGCTGGCTATTTCCTGCGCCAAACGGACCGAGATATCGTCGGCAAGATCGGTCTCAAGCTCAACGACGCCACGGTTGACAACCATCGCATTCTGCGAGGCGGTGTTGGCCGCCTGTGCGGCCGGAGCTCCGCCAGCCGCAGCGATGACGAAGATAACGATGCTTGAGTGGGCGATCGAACGAATCATTGCTCGTTACTGCCTGGCGGGCTCAAGCCCTTCGTCAGCAGGTAGGCGTCGCGGTTGCCGAGATCCTGAGCCCGATGATACCAGTATAAGGCTCTTTTCAGATCGCCCGCAGCGCGGCCCAAGCCGGCTTGCTGTAGAAAAGCCGGATCGAATGTCTCGCCGAGCCGCAACGCCGCCGTACCATCACTCAAATCGGCCCCCCGCCGGTAAAACAGACGCGCCGCTGTCAAATCACCCATACCAAGAAGAACGTCGCCGCGCGACACCAGGGCCTTGGTTTCGATTTCGGATGGGCCCGGCTTTCCGTGCTCCGTCTTCGCGGCCACCACAACATTCGGTGAGGCATCCGCACCGACGGGCGGGGTGGTAGCCGCCTTGCCAGAAGCGCTGGTCACCTGGCCCGGTGCGTCCGCAGGTTGTGACGGCGGTGTCGTAGCCGGCTGATCCGGTCCGTCTTGACGTTTGGGGGTTGCAACCACCACAACATTCGGTGAGGCATCCGTACCGACCGGCGGGTTGGGAACGTCCTCGCCGGAAGCGCCGGACGCCTGGCCCGATGCGTCTGCAGGTTTTGGCGGCGGTGTCGGACCCGGCTCATCCGGTAAGTCTTCGCGTGTGGGGATTGCAGCCACCACAACATCCGGTGAGGCATCCGCTGCGGCTGGCGGGTTGGGAGCCGCCCCGCCAGAAGCGCCGGCCACCCGGCCCGGTGCGTCCGCAGGTTTTGACGGCGGAGTGATATTCGATTTCGCATTCAGTCCGGCGAACGTTGATCCGGGCTTTGCCGGTGCTGTGTTTGTAGCGGTATCAGCAAAGGCGCCCGTATCTGTTGCTGTTTTTATCGCGGCAGCCACTTTTCCAAGACTAGTGTCATACTCGAGCGTAATCAGAGCAACTAGTGCGCCAATCCCGGTGAGGGCGCCGACTACCCAGTGCTTACGCCAGACGAACCACCATTGCTCGTAGTAGCCCGAGCCGCTCGCTACGCCAACGGATCGAACCGCGGCGGTTACGTCGGAACCCAATTCGATTAAGTCCGGGTTGGAGGCCGGGGTATCCTCGGAGACCACCGGACCGCCCAAAGCGGACGCGGCCTGCTCGACGGCCGCGGTTTGGATCGGGTTATGCGGTTCAGAGTCACTGCCGCCAGCGTGATCGAGCGCGCCCTTCGAGATTATCTCGCCTAATGGACGCCCCGCAAGAAACAGCTGGCAGTATGCTTCTATCGCACCTTCCTTATCGCGTGCGCGAAGGCAATCCTGTAGCCGATCATAAAGCCGCACGATGGGCTCCGGCTCCGCGGCATCGGTCATGCTTGCCCCTCCTTCGTCTCAGGTTAACCATGGTATCCGCTTGCTTCAAGCCTCGAGTCCGAGAAGCTGAAACAGCGGATCGCCATCGGCCAAAGGAGCCTCGATCGCGGCGTGTTTTCCGTTACAGGGCTTGCGCCGTAATACCGCAGAAAAGCGCGCGCACCCGCCGCGCTTACCGGCTCGACGTAACGCACTTCATGCGCAAGCTCGGCGTCGTGATGCTTGAACGAATTGCGCCAGGCCGACCGATCGTTGTGGTCAAGCGCGGCGTGGCGCAGGTCTTCGAGGGCAGGCGGGTCTCCGAGAACCTGACTGCCGAAGAAAACCAGATCGCCGGCGCGCATAGCTGCAGCAACGACGCCGAGGTGCGCGCCGGCATCGAGCGGGTCTACGACAGCTTTCCCGCGTTAAACGAACCGTGCTACCAATCGGCGGGGTATCTCTCCCGCGGCGAGCATCAGATGCTGGTGATCGGCCGAGCATTGATGTCTGACGCCATCGTCGGCGCAAACGCTGGCTGTGGTAGGGGGCGATCTGGTTGATAGAGGTGTGATCAGGTTCCTGATGCGCATCCGGCGCTGGCGGCGACGAGGCGCGGAGGGCGGGCAGATCCCTGCCGTATCGGTCGACGCGGCGGCAGCGCTGGCGGACCGGTGCATTGCCGCGCTCGACGGCGACATCGCGCGCGCGACGTTCTTTGATCGGGTAATCGCCAGCCTGTTGTCCAAGGACCATGCCCGCATCTTCTGGGGCGACCGGATGCTGTCGCTCGGCAAGAGCATGGGCTTCCTTGAGGATCCGAGCTTCGCTGCCGCTTTTACAGCGATTCGGGGCTCCCACCAGTACGATCAGTACGCCTCGCCGCACACGGTCGCATGGCGTCTTCATACGCTCGTCTGGGCGGCCCTGAACGGGCTTGCTCTCGACGGCGATTTCGTCGAGTGCGGCGTCTTCAAGGGCGATTTTGCCTGGGTCGTCGCGCGGGTGACGGATTTTGCCCGGCAGCCCAGGACCTTTTTCCTGTACGACACCTTTGCCGGTTTCGCGCCGGGCTACTCGTCGGCCGAGGACTTTCCGGAAGCGCCAGGTTTTTTTGATTTCGCGGACAATGTCTACAAGGACCCGGCGATCTACCGCGAGGTGCTGAATAAGTTCAGCGATTTCCCCAACGTCCGCGTCGTTCGCGGGATTGTTCCAGAGAGCTTCGTCGAAGCCTCTCCCGAAAAAATCGCGTTCCTGCATATTGACCTGAATTCACCGGTGGCGGAAGTCGCAGCGCTGGAGGTGCTGTTCGATCGCGTGGTGCCGGGTGGCGCCATCGTCTTCGACGACTATGGCTGGCATCTCTTCCACAAGCAGAAGATCGCGGAGGATGCTTTCATGGCCGCGCGCGGCCATCGCATTCTTGAATTGCCTACCGGGCAGGGGCTGGTGGTCAAGCGGTAACCCAACGAGGCGATGTATGAACCGGAAAACGCGCTCGCTCTCCAAAATCGCCATGCACCATGTTGGCGGCCGCTGGGGCAATCGGCCATTCCCGACATTGCCGCACTTCGAAGCCGATTTCGTGGTTGTCTTGTACGAGGCGGACACCGACGCGATTGCCGGCATTCGCGAGGCATGCGCCGACCAGCCGGCCGAACTAATCGTTCTTCCCTTCTGTCTGGCCGCGGCGGATTCCGAGGCCGAACTGCAGGTCTACGTTAATCCCGGGCTGACCTCGCTCAGGCGGCTGGGGACAACGCTGCGCAACCGCTACCTGCACTTGTTCGGAGTGGATTTCGACTTCGGCGAGGCGGGAACCGGTTTATTGGAACGGCGCAACGTCAAAACGCATGCGCTTGACAATGTTATTGCCGCGCAAGCGCCTGACTGCCCGGCGCCGGATTTCCTGTCGCTGGACGTGCAAGGCAGCGAGTATGAGGTGCTGCTTGGGGCGGAAAAGGCGCTGCGGGATGCGGTTTGCGGGCTGATCGTCGAGGTCGAATTCGCCGAGATGTATGTTGGACAGAAGCGGTTTCAGGATATCTGCGACCTGCTTGCTGAACGGGGTTTCGACTTCGTCCGCTTTGTTTCGATCGGCGAGGCATCGGGGCCGGCCGCCCCATTGGGGTTTCGTCTGGGGGGATACCAGAGCTGGGCCGATGCGCTGTTCCTTCGACGCCCCGACACCCTCGCGCGCCATCCGGAGGCCGCTGATAAGCTTGGCAAACTCTGCTTTATGGCAATCGTATTCGGCAACATCGAGCTGGCCATCGACTGCGTCGAGCGCCTGCAAGGTGTCGCGCCGTCACCGGCGCCGGCACCAGCTTCCCCGCTCGCCTATCAAGCGTTGGTGAGCTCGCTTGGTCAGCTTTACGCCAGGGCCGAGAAGGTCTGGTCGCCGGTATTCTCGCAGATCTTGCCGGCGCATCGCTCTTTCGATTACGCGCGAGCGCCGGGGACGGAGCAATGGCCGGAAATCTTCGAGGGCCTGCGGGCATTCGACGATGCCTACAGGCGATGCCTCGAAATGCTTCAGCGAACCGAGGATAGCGAATTCGAGGCGCTGCTGCGCCGCTATGGCTTAAGCGAGCAGGCAGATCGCGTCAATTACACTCGGCGCCACCAGGCCAATGGAATCTTTCAGGCGATCAAAGCCGCACGGCAGGCATGATGTAACCACCTCCGAGGGCGCGCCAATAACCGTACCTCTCCCGCGCATCGCCGTCATCGGCACCGGCGGCACGATCTCCTCGCTCGGGGCCTCCCGCCTTGATGTGCTCGAATACCCGGATTTAGGGCAGAAGCTGTACTGCGAAGCGTTGCTCGACGGCTTTCCCGAAGCCCGGCTCATCGCCGAGCCGGCGCCGGTTACCTTTCGCCAAGTCAGGAGTACGGCAACCGGCCCCGCGGAATGGCCCGAGTTGCGCGACCTGAGTCACCGCATGGCGGGCGAGGACCCGGCAATCGCCGGGTTTCGTGATCCCGCTTGGCACCGTGACGCTCGAGGACACCGCGCTCTTCCTCAATCTGACGCTCGGCATCGCGGTACGGGTGGAGCGTGACTGGTACGGGAAGGCCGCCTTGCGCGAGCATGACGAGGCGCCGGCCGCCGTGGCGAACGCAAACGGAAATCCTGGGCGGCGTAACTGGACATCTCGGCAAGCCCGATGATATACCGCACCACTCCCCGAATATCGAGTGGCTGGGCAAGGGATCACTATTGATAGCGCAGTTGTCGAGTTTCAACAGATCATCGATAGTGGCGGGCCTCCGCCGGTCCCGACCGTCAGCGATCCCGATCGATTAGCATGGTTTCGCTTGCTGGCCCCGGGAGCCGGGCCGCTACCGACTGGCCGCCACCGTCGAGCCGGGTCGTCCTCGCGTGGCGCGACATCGTGCAAGGGTTCCGACGTAGCTGGATCTGGACGGCGCTTGCCTACCAAGACATCAGGTTGCGCTATCGCGGCTCGGTGCTGGGACCGTTCTGGCTGACGATCAGCACGTTGGTGATGGTCGTCGCGATGGGGTTCATCTACGCGCATCTGTTCCATACCGATACGCGCAGTTACATGCCCTACCTGACTCTTGGGCTCATCGTCTGGCAATTGATCTCGACCCTGGTCACCGAGGGATGCCAAACCTTCCTGGCGAGCGGGCCGGTGATCCAGCAGGTACCGATCCCGTTTTCGATCCACGCCTATCGCGTCGTCTACCGCAATTTCATCGTCTTCGCGCATAATCTGGTGATCGTTCCCATCGGGCTGCTTGTCTTTGCGATCCCGCTCGACTGGCATGTCCTCGAGGCGGCCGCCGGTTGCGTCGTGCTCGCCGTCAATGGGGTTTGGGTCTGCATCTTCCTCGGCACCTTGAGCGCGCGGTTTCGCGATATCATGCCGATCGTCGCGAGCTTTCTGCAGGTGGCGTTCTTCCTGACCCCGGTGTTCTGGCCGATCGAGGCGCTTGGGATCTACCGGCCGCTGGCCGAGCTCAATCCGCTCTTCGCCGCGATCGACGTCGTCCGTGCGCCGCTGATCGGCGTGCCAGTGGCAACCTATTCGTGGCCGGTATTGCTGGCGGCGACGTCGCTCGGTTGCGGCGCCGCGTTTTTGCTCTTCGCGCGCTATCGTGGGCGCATTGCCTACTGGGTATGAGTGGCCGTGGCTTTTGTCCGCCTGCGTGATGTCTCGGTCGAGTTCCCGGTGTACAGTGGCGGCAGCCGCTCGTTGAGGAAGCTGCTGCTGCACACCACGACGCAGGGCAATATCGGCAAGGACGCCCGCGATCGCATCTCCGTGCTCGCCCTCAGTGACATCAATCTCGATGTCCGCCACGGCGACCGTCTCGCGCTGATCGGCGTCAACGGTGCCGGCAAGACTACGTTGCTCAAGGTTTTGGCCGGGATCTACGAGCCGACCCGCGGCGCGGTCTATGCAAGCGGCCGCGTGTCGGCGCTGTTAACCGCCACAGTCGGCCTCGACGCCGAGGCGACCGGGCGCGAGAACATCGTCATGCGCGGCATGTTCATGGATGTGCATCCGCGCCGTATGCGCGCGCATATCGACGAGATCGCCGAATTTACCGAGCTTGGCTATTACATCGACATGCCGGTGCGCACCTATTCGGCCGGCATGGTGATCCGGCTCTGCTTCGCTGTCGCGACGGCGTTTCCGCCGGAAATTCTGCTGATGGATGAATGGCTGGCCGCCGGCGACGCGGGTTTTCTTGCCAAGGCGCATAAGCGCATCGAACAGTTCGTCGCCGAATCGAGCATTCTGGTGCTCGCCTCACACGCGTTGCCGCTGCTCAAGGAGTGGTGCAACCGCGCGATATTGCTCGACCAGGGCCGCATCCTCGCCAGCGGCAGCGTCGAGGAGATCGCCGCGATGTATGAGGCACGACACGCGATCGGTGCGCCGCCCACCTCGACCGCGCCCGCGGCGTGAGTCGGGGGATCAGCACAGGCTTTTGTCCGCGGTGAGCCAAGTCCCGGTCCTCGCCGAAATGGCACCGCCCGACGCCCCGCGCGCCCCGCGCGCCCCGCAGGCGCGGCCGCCGGCCACGGCCATTCGCGTTCTATTACCGGTGTGGGGCGAGGAGTTCGTCGGCCAGTTCCTCGATCACAGCCTGCCGACGCTGCTCGCACCCGGCAATATCCCGGCCCTGGCGCGGGTCCTGCCGACCTGCTTCGTTTTTCTGACGCTTGCTCGGGATGAAGAGGTAATCCGCGCGCATCCGGCCTGTCGGCACCTATCGCAGGTATGTGAGGTGGCGTTCTCGCCGATCGACGGTCTGATTGCCCCAGGCAACCACTCGACGACGATCACGCTCGCCTTCGCGCGCGAGGTGCGCGCAGCGGGCCCGGCAATGCTCGATACCCTCTTCTTCTTTCTCGTTGCCGACTACATCATGGCGGATGGCTCGCTGGCCGCGGTAATGGCACGCATGCAAGAAGGTGCGAGCGCGGTCCAGGTGGGCAATTTCCAAGTCGACGAGGCGACCGCCGAAGAGTGGTTGCACGAGCGTCTTGCCGGCGCCGGTACCTCACTCGCGCTGACGCCGCGCGAGGTGATGCGTTGGGCGCTTGGCTGCATGCACCCGTTGACCGCGGCAAACATCGTCAACTTCCCGTTGTGCCACAATGTGGCAGCCAATCGGCTGTTGTGGCGGGTCGATGCTGACACATTGATCGGGCGGTTCTACCTTTTACACATGATCTGCATCCGGCCGGAGGTATCCGATTTCGTTATCGGCGCCTCATGCGACTATTCGTTTGTGCCGGAGATGTGCCCGTCGCGCAATGTCGTGACGATCGCCGATTCGGACGACTATCTCGTCGTCGAGGCGCAGCCGACCGGGCACGAGGCTCAGTTTCTTCGTCTCGGGCCGGATTCCGTCGATGGGCTGGCCCGGAGCTTGTCGGAGTGGACCACCGCCGGGCACCGGGCCAATGCGCGGCAGACGATCGTGTTCCACGCAGGTGAGCTGCCCGCGACGCTGCCGGCGGCGATCGACGAGGCCGACGGATTCATTGGCACGCTCGGTGCCAGGATGGCGCGGCAGCCGCAGCCACATCGCAATCATCCGTATTGGCGGGGTGCGATAGCCGCCTTTAATGCAACGGTCGCGCGGCATAGCGCGAGCAGCGCCGGTGGGGCGTCGGGAAGCGGGTCGCAATCGGCGATCATCCGCGCTCTGAGCTGGGCGCGGCGCAATCTTCTCGGCCATATCCCGGAGTTACGCCGCGCGCACCCGCGCTGGGCCGATGTGCGACTGCCGGTCGCCGCGTGCAAGGCACTGACCGCCAAGCCGCGGCTCCGTCTGCTGATCGCGACGAACCGGGTGACCCCTCTCACCGAGTGGGTGCGCAACCGCGCACCCGAGGCGGTCCACCTGCCGATTCGCGGCTTACTCCAGCGGCAGCCCGTCGCCGGACCGGAAACGGGCGGTTTTGACGCGTGCCTCATCGAATTGGACGCCGATGGTGTCTCGCACTTGGCGGAGATTCTCAACGCCACTGGACCCCTGGTGCGGCCGGGCGGAGAGGTCCTGCTGGTCGCCTTCAATGGGGATTGGTTTGCCGAGGCAGCGAATTTTGGCGGGATTTTCGCCAAGAACGTGCCATCTCTGCTGAGCTCGGAAGTATGGCCGGAGCAGGTGCGCGTCGGTTCGGCTAGCTGGTTCCGATGGTGGGTCAATGGCGTCTGTCTGGTGATCGTCGTCGGGCTGTTTCGCCGCTCCACGTTCCTCATGCCTTTGCGATTGGCCGCAGCGGCGGTTCTGGTGCCGCTCGCCCTCGGCTTGAATATCCTAAGCTCGTGGCGCGTCGACCGCCCGGTGCGCGGGCGAGTCATTTCCAGCGTCTTTATGCGCTTTCGCACCGGGCCGGCCGCGACAGCGAGCGGCGCAGACCGCATGAAGATCGATCACGCAGTAGAAACCGGAAGTCGGTGCCGGGATTAACGGCGTCGGCTCGAAGCATCAGCGATGAGTAAACGAGGCTCGTGCTGCGCAGATCGAACCGCGTGGGGTCCAGCACGCCCAGGCGGCTGGCCGGCAGTTGGCTCGCATAACCCATACCCTAGGCTTCGCAGGGCTCCGAATTGAACAGCACCGGCAGCGCAGAGGACGGCTGACGGTTTACCGCTCTTTGGAAAAACTTGGGGCCGAGTTTACTGCGGAAGCTACGGTTTCAACCGTAAGGACCCGACGCAACCGGCGACGGGCAGGCACCTCGATAAGTCGAAACGTGATGAGAGAAAGACCGATCGTGATAAGCAATGCTACTCCGAGGTGGATTAGTGCTCGTGATGTAATCGCCGCAGATTGCCCAACGATGAAGACCTGGAGATGTGCAGCTGGTATGATAACGATGTGCATTAAATAAATCGAATAGCTGGCATCGCCGAGTTGGACCATGACCTTGGAGGATAATGCGGCCGAGACCGTACTGCGATACCGGGCCAGACAGAAAATCAGCAGCGCGACCGGGATGGCGAAGCCAAAATTCATATGAAGGAATTGGAGAAAGGGAACAGGATTTGACGGTTGCGCAATCACCAGCGTCAACCCGGCGACGGTCAGCATCGACACCCAAATAAGAGCTTGGCCGCCGCGCTTCTCGGACGGCGATGGCGCTCGAGCCTCTATCTGTCGGTATAGTGCAGCAATCAGGCAACCGAGAATAAACTCCGGAAGACGCGAATACGGTGCAAAATAAATCAGCCATCGCCAAAACGAGTCCTCGACCCCGTAGGACATGCCCGCAATCGCGCCGAAATGGCTGACACCGAATTGGTCTATGGCGGGAGAGTAGTCATAGGCCAAGCGCATCAATATCAGCGCGGCGGCGGCGACTACCGCGATCGCCGTGATGATCCGGCGGGCCGTATGGAGTCGCAATATGGTAATACAGATTACCGGATAAGCGATGTAGAAGAAAAACTCCGTGCTGACCGACCAGGAGATTGCCGCGACACCGGAGAACGGAAATCCATAAATTAGCGATTTGGATCCAACGATTAAATATAACCAACTCTGCGTCATCGTTAAATAGAAGGGAACCAATATCCAAAATTGTTGCCTGAATTCAGGATGAGTGCCCGTTAACAGATCGACTAAATATCCACCTGGATAAAGCGATAATATAATGCACGTAATATAGAGTGGATAGAGCCGGGCGAATCGTGCAGACAGAAAATTAACGATGCCGCGCCACCGATCTTCGATTATCTGGTCCGAATAATTATAATGAATGACAAAACCGCTGAGGACGAAAAACGCACTCATGCCGAACGCAGAAGAATAAATAAGCGAGGTGGCCCAGAGCGGCTCGGCACCCGGCAGGGTGGTCATGTGGTCCAAGCCGTGCGCCAAAGCCACCGATATCGCCGCGATGAACCGCAACCCGGTCAGCGCGGGGATCGGCACCAATCGGGCATCGCGTATCGGCATTCTTCCCGGAACCATCAGCGCTGTCGGCGGAATTATCGCGGGTCCGAGCCTCCC
>JBARKH010000069.1:0-11391 GCA_049801295.1 Allostellaceae bacterium
CGATCGCAATTGTCTTTAGCCTATTGGACATCGACTTCTCCTTGAGGAAGCGGGCGGGCAAATACCCTACGCGGGCGCCGCAGTTTAAGAAACGGCAAACCTTGCAGCGTGTTCCCGGTCCCCAGCCCGAACATTCCGGTCCCGCGCCGGATCGGGGCTTGCTCGACGGCGCGGCGCGCCCGAAAATGAGCCGACACGGACGCCAAAATGGCGGCGGCGATCCGTGGGAGTGCGTGGGATGACCTGCGACTACATGATCATCCCGGCCACGGCCGAAACTTACCGCAGGTAGCAGGCGCCGGCGGAGAACCGGTAGCCGCGCGGGCACCGGGGGCCGTTATAGCCATAGGGATAGGCGCCGACGACCGCACCCGCCGTTCCCGCGGCCACGCCGACCGCGGTACCGGCAACCGCCCCGGCGGTGTTGACCGCGCTACCGGCGATCGCTCCGGCCGTGCCGATCGCCGCACTGACCGGGTCTTGGGCAAAGGCAACGTTCGACGAGCCGGCGGCGATGCCGGCGATGATCGCCAGTACAAAGATTGGGTTCCTCATCAGATCTCTCTCCATCTGAACTTGCTGGCGACAGTCGGGGGCGAGGGTCGCTCACCGGTAGAAACGCCTGCGAGCGGCCTGCGTTCCGGGGGCTACGATGCGGCGGTCGCGGCGCCAGCCCTGGCATTCCGCTGCCCCGATGGGATCGGGGCTTGCCCCAGGGCACCGCGCGCCCGAAAATGCCTCCACATCGGCGCGCAAATGACGGCGGCAGGCCGCGGGAGTGCGAGGGATGAGCTACGATTACATCATCGTCGGCGGCGGCTCGGCGGGTTCGGTCATGGCGCACCGGCTGTCGGCCAAAAGTTCGAACCAGGTGCTGGTGTGCGAGGCCGGGCAGGATACGCCCGACGGCAACGTGCCGCCCGAGATCCTCGACTCATACCCCGGCACCGCGTATTTCGACCCGCGCTTCCACTGGACCGAATTGAAGGTCCACACCGAGATCGTCTCTCACAACCGGCCCGAGGAGCGGCCCGCCTTGCGCAAATACGAGCAGGCGCGCGTTCTGGGCGGCGGCTCGTCGATCAATGGCCAGCTCGCCAATCGCGGCGCGCCCTCCGATTACGACGAGTGGGAAGCTCGTGGCGCGCGGGGCTGGAACTGGGATGCCGTCTTGCCCTATTTCAAGAAGGTCGAGCGCGACATGGATTTCGACGGCCCGTGGCACGGCAAGGATGGCCGCATCCCGGTCCGCCGCATCCTCCCCGACATGTGGTGCGGCCACGCCAAGGCCGCGGCCGAAGCCTTCAAAGAGGCCGGCTACGACTTCATCGAAGACCAGAACGGCGAGTACAAGGACGGCTATTTCCCGATCACGATCTCCAACCTCTACGACCGTCGGGTGTCCGCCGCGATCGGCTATCTCGACAACGGCACGCGCCGGCGCCCCAACCTCACGATCTCGGCCGAGACCCAGGTCAGCGAACTCCTGTTCGAGGGCACCCGCTGCGTCGGCGTCAAGGCGCTCGTCAAGGGCCAGGAGACCGAGTTCCACGCCAACGAGGTCATCATTTCCTCGGGCGCGATCCATTCTCCGGCCCATCTGTTGCGCGCTGGGATCGGCCCGGCCGGGGCCTTGCGCGATCTCGGCATCGACGTTCGCATGAACGTGCCCGGGGTCGGCCAGCGGCTGATGGACCACCCGTCGGTCTCGGTCTCCTCGTTCATGAAGCCGGCGGCGCGGCTCAATGGCCTGACCCGCCGCCACATCCTCCTCGCGCTGCGCTATTCCTCGGGGATCGACGGCGTCGCGCCCGGTGACATGTTCGTCGCCGTCGTCAGTAAATCCGCGTGGCATGCGGTCGGCGAGCAGATCGCCTCGCAACTCGTCTGCGTCTACAAGACCCTCTCGGAAACGGGGCAAGTCCGCCTCACCTCGCGCGACTGGCGGGCGGAACCGATCGTCGAATTCAACCTCCTCTCCGACCGGCGCGACCTCGACCGTCTGATGGACGGCTTTCGCCGCTTGGGCGCCATGCACTTGAGCGCGGCCTTGAAGGAGGCGATCAGCGACCCGTTCCCGGCGAGCTACAGCGACCGGGTGCGCCAGATCGGTGTCGTCAACGACGCCAACCGCCGCAAGACCAAATTCTTCGCCAGGCTGCTCGACGGCCCGGACTGGCTGCGCCGCTGGTTGATCGACCATTTCATCGTCGAGGGCTTCCGCTTCGACCAGCTGATGACCGATGACGAGGCGTTGGAGGCCTTTATCCGCAAGGCCGCGATCGGGGTGTGGCACGCCACCTGCACCTGCCGCATGGGCGCCGACGACGACCCGATGGCGGTGACCGACAATCAGGGCCGCGTGCGCGGGGTTTCCGGCCTGCGCGTCGTCGACGCCTCGCTCTTCCCCTGCGTCCCCTGCGCCAACACCAATTTCCCGACGCTGATGACCGCCGAGAAGATCTCGGACACGATATTGACGGCGGCGTAACGCCCTAAATTTTTGTCGTCCCCGCGAACGCGGGGACCCAGGGCGAGCGACGAGACCTGCGGCGATGCGTCCCTGCGTCTATATTCTCGCAAGTCGGCGCAACGGAACGCTCTATGTCGGCGTGACGAACAATCTTGCCCGCCCAATTGGTTGCACCGATCGGGGAGCGGTAGTGAATTCGTCCGGGACTACCGGGTGCACAGGCTCGTCCATGTCGAGTTTCACGAGTTGATGCCTGAGGCGATTGTGCGCGAAAAACAGCTCAAGAAGTGGCGGCGCGCTTGGAGGCTGGAATTGATTGAGCGCGGCGATCCGCAATGGCGGGATTTGTCGGAAGACCTGATATCGTAGCGGTAGACCCTGGGTCCCCGCTTTCGCGGGGACGACGCAGAGGTCGGTGGCGGTCGCCTGCCGCTATGCTGAGGCGGAAAAAGGAGGAACCGATGCAGTTCGGGATTTTCGACCACCTCGACGATTCGGGCGTGCCGCTCGGCCGCCATTTCGAGGACCGTCTCAAGCTGATCGAGGCCTACGACAAGGCCGGGTTCTACGGCTATCACCTGGCCGAGCATCACAATACGCCGTTGGGCTATGCGCCCTCGCCCGGGATCTTCCTCTCGGCGGTCGCGCAGCGCACCAGACGGCTCAAATTCGGGCCGATGGTCTATCTCTTGCCGCTCTACCATCCGCTGCGCCTCATCGATGAAGTGTGCATGCTCGACCAGATGTCGGGCGGGCGCTTTCTTTATGGCGTCGGGCGCGGCATCTCGCCGATCGAAGTCGGGTTTTACGGCGTCGACTTCGCCACCGGGATGGAGCAGTTCCGCGAAGCCTACGACGCGATCAAGATCGGCCTCACCGAGGACGAACTGACCTATCACGGCAAGTTCTACGATTTCGACCATGTGCCGATCGTCATGAAGCCGGCGCAGAAGCCTTTCCCCGAACTGTGGTACGGCACCTCGCGGCCCGACTCGATCCCATGGGCGGCCAAGGAAGGCGCCCATATAGTCACCTTGCGCGATACCGCGGCGGCGCGCGCGATCATCGAGCTCTATAAGTCGGAATGGGCTAAGCTCGGCCGGCGCGCGGCCGACATGCCGCTGATGGGGATCAACCGCCACCTCGTCATCGCCGACACGGAAGAGAAGGCGCGCGACATCGCCCGGCGCGGCTATCCCTCGTGGCGCCGGAACATGGAGCGGCTCTGGGCCAAATACGACGTGCCGTTCCCGCTCGGTGCCTCATTGCCCACCGAATGGGATCCGCTCGAGGCGCACGGCCACGCGATCGCCGGCACACCCTCGCAGGTCAAGGACTACATCGCCGAAGCGGCCGACGCCTCCAGCGCCACCTATTTCGTCTGCGACTTCGCCTTCGGCTCGATCAGCCACGCCGAAGCAATGCGCTCGGTCGAATTGTTCGCCAGCGAAATCATGCCCGCCTTCATTTGAGGTTTGGTAGGGTGGGTTACCGGAGCGTAACCCACCAATAATTCACAATGAGGCAGTGAGGCACAGAGGCTTCGCGGCGCGACGCTCTCACCGCCTCACCGCCCATCGTGGATCATCTTCTTTCGAGCTCGTTCAGCATTTCGTGGATCCGCGCCACCGGGGCGTCCTTGTCGTAGAGCGCGTAGAGCGCACCGGCGAGGCGGACTGGGTCGCCGGAATAATAGCGCTCGTAAAGCTGCTGGCGGCCGGAGAACGATGACACTGCGGCGTCGAAGGCGAGGCGGAACAGTTTGACTCGGGTTGGCGCATCGGCGTTGGCGGCCTGCGCGTAGGTTTCGACATCGGCCGCCGCCGGGCCCTTCAATTCGGCATAGGACGGAACCGCGACGAGCCCGCCGGCGCCGAGCGTCTGGATGATCTCGCAGGCGCGCACGAACATCTTCGGGAACATCATCCGCACCGTCCACAGCGGCATCTCGGCCGGGGTCATCAGACCCGAAGCCGGGCTCATCGCGGCATCGGCCTCGCTCGCACGCAGGCACGCGCGCACGAACTCGGTGTGCTGGATCAATTCGGCCAGCATCCCCTGAACGTGGAGATGCGCATCGATGTTGGTCGAGCGGGCGATCGCCGCGCCGAGCGCGAACATGAACTCGGCCTTCGCCAGGTTCTTCGTCGAGGTCTGATGCATCACCTGCGGCATCGCTTGGGTGCGCTGGAAAAGCCCGTTGCACATCTCGGGGTCGCGGTGGATGAGAACCCGCTCCCACGGCACCAACACATCGTCGAAAACCGCCAGCCCATCGCCCTCGTCGAGCCGCGACGACAGCGGATAGTCCATCGCCGAGGCCGAGTTCTGGTGCACGACGCTCGGCCGGCAGATGAAGCGCAGCCCCGATGTCGCCACCGGGATCGAAAACCCGAATGCATAGGGCGCGGCGTCGGCGTTGGTGGCGAGAAAGGTCGAGGGCATGACGAGGATGTCGTCGGCATAGGCGCACAAGGTCGACACCATGCGGGCGCCCTTGATGACGATCCCGGCATCGGTCTCGCGGACGATCTTGGCGGCGAGGTCCTTCTCCTGGCGCTCGACTGGCCGCGAGCGATCGACCTGCGGGTTGAGGAGGGTGTGCGTCATGCACAGATCGTGCTCGCGGGCATGGACGTGATAATTGCGGATGTTGTCGGCAAAGCGCTTGTCGCTGCGCCCGAATTCCGGCGCCGCGGCGGCGAGCCCGGTCAGCATGACATTGAGGAAATCGGGGCTGCGCCCGAACATGCCGCAGGTGCGGTCCATCCAGAGCTTGACCATACCGCGCCGGCGCACGAGGTCATCGACCGAGCGCGGCTCGATGAACGACAACCCGACTGGCTGCCCGCTCGACGGCGACTTAAATGTCATCCGGTCGTGCAGCGCCGGGTCGTGCTGCATGTCGAACAGCGCGGCGAGGCTCCGCGCCGCGCCGGCAACGCGCTTGTCCTTCGTCACATCCTTGATGCACTCGCCCTCCATGAAGATCTGCCGGTCATCATGGAGGCCTGCGAGAAATTCTTTGCCGGTGCGGATGGGCATGGACCTCAATCCCCCAAAATCCCCATGGCCGGCCTTGAGCCGGCCATCCACGTCTTGATGCCCATAAAAAGGATTCCATGAATGACGAGGTCAAGCCCGGTCACGACGATCTAATGCCCCCAGGGCATGATCGGCACGCTGGAAACCGCGTTCTGCGGCGAGCCGTTGATGATCTTGTCGCTGATCGCGAGGTAGATCAGCGTATTCCGCTTCTTGTCGACGATGCGGTAGACGTGGGTGTGCTTGAAGAAGACCGAGGTGCGCTCGGAATAGACCTGCTCTTCCTCGGCCAATTTGCCGACGTCGGCCGTGATCGGCCCGATCTGGCGGCAGGCAAGCGAGAAGCGCGACGGGTCCTCGGCCAGGCCGAGGCTCCCCTTGACACCGCCGGTACGGGCCTGGCTGATGTCGCAGGCGATGCCCGGCACCTTCGGGTCGTCGAAGACGCTGACGCAGACCTTGTCGTTGGCGCCGACAAAGCGGAACGTAGTGCTGACGCAGGCCAGGTCATCGGCCCGCGTCGACACGGCGGCGGTCAATGCCAGCAAAAGCGTCGCGGTGACGACGGTGATGTGCCCCATGGTTATGGGTTCTGCTGCTCTGCCCCGACTTGAGCGGTCCGCTTGCTGTCGTCGAATAATCGCCATAAGCGGTAGCTCCTTATGAACAATTCAGAGCTATCAGCAGTCGCTGATGACCGCTGCAGGGTGGGGATCAACACCTCTTTCCGGAACGCATCATTCACCAGTAACGTGACCTCGCAGGCAATTCCCTCGTCCAGGAGGAATTGCTTTATCTTTGTAATACCAGTCTGAAGAGGTTCCAGAAAAGATCCGCCGACCTTTGGTGATGCGAACACAAACTCGCTTGGCACCGGACCAAAATATGTCTGAACGACCATTATTGATCTGATAAATTTTTTTGTAACCCGCTTAGTTGTTTCCTTGGGATCAAGATAGCCTAATCCAGCCTCGTGGAATGCAACGTCTACCCCGTAAAGCCGTTCAATGACACCGGACCCGTCTAGCTTCACTCCCAAAACGTCGATCTCACCCTGTTTGACGAGCTGTGAGGCTTTCTTCGTTCCTCCGAAAATATCCTGCCCCAAGGACAGTCGGAAGTAACCACGTGCTTTGTCCATGAATGGCTGCGATTCATGGTGCTGCTCCCAGTTGCCGCAGGGTCTCCAGTTCAGCTCCGCAAACTGGCAGCCTTTAACGTGCCTCAACCACGAGCGCATTAGGCTCTCGCCGATCTCTATTTTCATCTTCTTCACCTAACAAACGCGCTATCACGGCTGAGGGCGAAAGTGGTTACCCCGCCCGCCGTCGCCTCGACGGCTGGCGGGCCAGATAGGGGCGCAGGTATTGCCCGGTGTGGCTGGCTTCAACCCGGGCGACCTCCTCCGGGGTGCCGGTGGCGACGATGTGGCCGCCGCCATCGCCGCCCTCCGGCCCCAGATCGATGATCCAGTCGGCGGTCTTGATGACTTCGAGATTGTGCTCGATGACGAGGACCGTGTTGCCGGCGTCGACCAGCGTGTGCAGGACTTCGAGCAGTTTCTTGACGTCCTCGAAATGGAGCCCCGTCGTCGGCTCGTCCAAGATGTAGAGCGTGCGCCCGGTGGCGCGGCGCGACAGTTCCTTGGCGAGCTTGACGCGCTGGGCTTCGCCGCCCGACAGGGTTGTCGCCGGCTGGCCGACATGGATGTAGCCGAGCCCGACCCGCTGCAAGGTCACCAGCTTGTCGCGGATCGCCGGCACCGCGCGAAAGAACTCGGCGCCCTCGTCGACTGTCATGTCCAAGACATCGGCGATCGACTTCCCCCGGAACAGCACCTCCAAGGTCTCGCGGTTGTAGCGCCGGCCGTGGCACTCGTCGCATTGCACATAGACATCGGGCAGGAAGTGCATCTCGATCTTGATGACGCCGTCGCCCTGGCAGGCCTCGCATCGCCCGCCCTTGACGTTGAACGAAAAGCGCCCGGGCTGGTAGCCGCGCGCCTTCGCCTCGGGCAAGCCGGCGAACCAGTCGCGGATCGGGGTGAAGCAGCCGGTATAGGTCGCCGGGTTGGAGCGCGGCGTCCGGCCGATCGGCGACTGGTCGATATCGACGATCTTGTCGAGGAACTCGTCGCCCTCGAGCCGCTCGAAGGGTGCCGCCGTTTCGCGCGCATTGTTGAGCCGCTTGGCGAGCGCCTTATAGAGCGTCTCGACGATGAGGGTCGATTTGCCGCCCCCGGAGACGCCGGTGACGCAGCAGAAGGTGCCGAGCGGAACTTCCGCCGTGATGTCCTTCAGGTTGTTGCCGCGCGCGCCGACGAGTCGCAGGATCTGCTCGGGATGCCCGGTGCGCCACCGCTCCGGCACCGGGATCTGCCGCATGCCCGTGAGATATTGCCCGGTGATGCTGTCCGGGCAGCGCATCACATCCTCCGGCACCCCCTCGGCGACGAGATGGCCGCCATGGACGCCAGCCCCCGGCCCCATATCGATGAGCCAGTCGGCGGTGCGGATCGCCTCCTCGTCGTGCTCGACGACGATGACCGTGTTGCCGAGGTCGCGCAGATGTTTGAGGGTTTCGAGGAGGCGCGCGTTGTCCCTCTGGTGGAGCCCAATCGACGGTTCGTCGAGGACGTAGAGGACGCCCGTCAGCCCCGAGCCGATTTGCGAAGCGAGCCGGATGCGCTGGCTCTCGCCGCCTGACAAGGTCGCCGAGGCGCGCGCCAGGGTCAGGTAGTCGAGCCCGACATTCTTCAGAAAGCCGAGCCGCTCGTTGATCTCCTTCAAAATGCGCTGGGCAATCTCGCTCTGGCTGGGGGAGAGCGTCTCGTCGATCCCGGCGAACCAGCCGGCCGCCTCGGAAATCGACAAGGCGGCCGCCTCGCTGATGCTGCGCCGCGCGACCTTGACGGCGAGCGCCTCGGGCTTCAGCCGCGCGCCCTCGCACACCTCGCAGGTCTTGGCGTTCTGGTAGCGCCCCAATTCCTCGCGTACCCAGGCGCTGTCCGTTTCGCGGTAGCGCCGCTCCATGTTCGGGACGACGCCCTCGAACGGCCGGTCGGTCGAGTATTTGCGCAGCCCGTCGTCATAGGTCATCGGCACCGGGTCGCCGCCCGAGCC
Organism: Allostellaceae bacterium; assembly: GCA_049801295.1. Classification (GTDB taxonomy): domain Bacteria; phylum Pseudomonadota; class Alphaproteobacteria; order ATCC43930; family CGMCC-115725; genus DATARH01. The sequence goes on from JBARKH010000069.1 coordinate 8,641, forward strand.
GTAGAGGATCGTGCGGCGCATCCTTTCCGGGAGGTCGCGCCACGGGGTGTGGATGCTCTCTTTGAAATGCCGGGCGATGCTTTGCAGCGTCTGCGCGTAATAGGGCGAGGATGAATGCGACCACGGGCTGACCGCGCCGTCATGAAGGCTGCGGCTGTCGTCATGGACCACGAGATCGGCGTCGAAATAGAGCTTGGTGCCGAGCCCGTCGCAGGCGGGGCAGGCGCCGAATGGGTTGTTGAACGAAAAAAGCCGCGGCTCGATCTCGGGGATCGTGAAGCCCGAGACCGGGCAGGCGAACTTCGCCGAAAACATCGTCTCGGCACCTGAATCGGCGTCCTCGGTGATCGCCAGCCCATCGGCGAGCCCGAGCGCGGTCTCGAACGAATCGGCGAGCCGGTTGCCGAGCTCGGGGCCGACCACCAGCCGGTCGACGACGACCGAAATATCGTGGGTGAAATTCTTCTTGAGCGCCGGGGCTTCCTCGATCTCGTGCATCTTGCCGTCGATCTTGACCCGCTGAAACCCGCGCTTCTGCAATTCGGCGAGTTCCTTGCGGTACTCGCCCTTGCGGCGCCGCGCGATCGGCGCCAAGAGGTAAAGCCGCGTGCCCTCGGGCATCGCCAGCACCCGGTCGACCATCTGCGAGATCGTCTGGCTGACGATCGGCAGCCCGGTCGCCGGCGAATAGGGCACGCCCACCCGCGCCCAGAGAAGGCGCATATAGTCGTAGATCTCGGTCACCGTGCCGACCGTCGAGCGCGGGTTTTTCGAGGTCGTCTTCTGCTCGATCGAAATAGCTGGGCTGAGCCCCTCGATCGAATCGACATCGGGCTTCTGCATCAGTTCGAGGAACTGCCGCGCATAGGCCGACAGGCTCTCGACATAGCGGCGCTGGCCCTCGGCGTAGACCGTGTCGAAGGCGAGCGAAGATTTGCCCGAGCCCGAGAGCCCGGTGATCACCACAAGACTATCGCGCGGCAGGTCGACATCGATGTTTTTGAGGTTGTGCTCGCGCGCGCCGCGGATGCTGATCTGCTGCATGAACCGACCTTACCGCGCCGCCCCCGACGATGCTATGGCCACCGCGCCGACGGCGCCGGTGCGGGCTGTGGATAGCGGGGATAAGAATAAAGTAGGAACATTTGCCGGGTTTGATAAGATGCCGCCCCACACGCGCGAACCCCAACTCGGATGAAAGGGGACCCCATGGCTGGCAGCGTCAACAAGGTCATTCTCGTCGGCAATCTCGGCCGCGACCCCGAAATCCGCTCGACCAACGACGGCATGCGCATCGCCAATCTCAACCTCGCCACCTCCGAATCGTGGCGCGACAAGATGTCGGGCGAGCGCAAGGAAAAAACCGAGTGGCACCGGGTCGTCATCTTCAACGACCGTCTGACGGAATTCGCCGAGAAATACCTGCGCAAGGGCTCCAAGGTCTATGTCGAGGGGGCCCTCCAGACCCGCAAATGGACCGACAACGCCGGCGTCGAGAAATACACGACCGAGGTGGTGATCACTCGATTCCGCGGTGAATTGACCTCGCTCGACAGCGCCCGCGATGGCGGCCGCGCCGGGAGCGGGGCAGGCGATCCCGATTACGACGAAGGCTCCGCCGGCGGCTACAACGAAATCCCGCGCGCCGCCGCCACCCCGTCGCGCAGCCGCGCCGCCAACGCCGATTTGGACGACGAGATCCCGTTTTGAAGGACCACCTTAGAAACTGCTCCAGAAACTGCTCCCAGTACCCCTCCCGGGCCCTTTTCAGACGCTCAGGGGGGCCGCAAATCAGGGACTCCGGCACCTCGCCGCCTCGCCGCTTCCCTGAAATAGGGCTTATGGGGCTTTGAGAGCACCGCCCAGTCGCGCAGGAAACACAAGATATCGATTGCCGGGGTGCCGTTGAACGTTCCTATCTGCGCCGCCATCTAAACCGCTCCGGGTAGAGTATGCGCAGCGTTTTTTCCCGACATTTAGGTAAATAAATATGTCCTTGCTTGTTACCAACTGTCCCCGATGTGGGGCGAATACGATGACGTTCGATGTAAAGGCCCAACTCTATCGCTTTACCGAATATGGTTGGCAAAATTGGTACGAAATTTTCTGTGTGTGTCGTGCATGTAACCTTCCTACAATCTTTCTTGTCGCTCTAACCGTCGACGGGCACCAGCATGATATGCAAAAAGTGTTTTATAAACCCGATGGCTTAGTTACATATCCCCAAGCTCTCAACCCATATTTTAAAATCGACAGATATATTAGCCTTCATGATAATATCGTACAAAAACCTCCCGGGTACTTGCCGAAAGAGATAGAAAATGCGTTTAATGAGGGTGCGGGTGCTTGTCGATCGGCTGCAACAACGCTGCCGCAACGATGTTCAGGTTGTGTGTCGATTTGGCGACTCGGCCACTACTTCCTGACGCGGCCGACCCTACAAACCCACAACCCAATAGGAGGACTCGCCGTGATCTGGGTCTTCGGCTTACATGGATGTTCGACAACAACACCCTGCCAGCGACTTTACGAGAGCTCGCAAGCTGCATCCGTGAGGACGCTAATGACGGCGCGCACGTTGGCAACCTGATTAAAGAGGACGCCGAGGATTTGCTCGATTTCACCCGATATCGCCGCGATGAACCGCAACCCGGTCAGCGCGGGGATCGGCACCAATCGGGCATCGCGTATCGGCATTCTTCCCGGAACCATCAGCGCTGTCGGCGGAATTATCGCGGGTCCGAGCCTCCC
>JBARKH010000070.1:0-1664 GCA_049801295.1 Allostellaceae bacterium
CTTCCTCGCTCTCCGCTTCGGGAACCGCCTCGCTCGCCGCCTCCGCGATCTCGCTGATCTCCTCCTCTTCCTCCTCCTCGGCCAGGATTGGCGCCTGGATCGCCCGCAACGGCGGCGCTTCGCCGGCGCCATAGGCGCGCAGCCGCTCCAGGCGGAAGTTCGGCGGGATCAGCGAATCGTCCTGCGCGACCATGACCCGGACCCCGTAGCGGGCCTCGATCTGGGTCAGCGACTCGCGTTTCTGGTTGAGGATGTAGAGCGCCACATTGGTCGGCACATAAACGCAGATCTCGGCCGCGCGGCGGCGGATGCCCTCCTCCTCGATCGACCGCAACACGTAGAGCGCCGTCGATTCGACCGAGCGAATGAGGCCGGTGCCGCCGCAATGCGGGCAGGGCTGGGTCGAGGCCTCGGCCAAGGACGGCCGCAGCCGCTGGCGCGACATTTCGAGGAGCCCGAACGGGCTGATGCGGCCGACCTGGATGCGGGCGCGATCGTTCTTGAGCGCTTCCTTCAGCCGGCGCTCGACCGCCAGCTGATTGCGGTGCTCTTCCATGTCGATGAGATCGAGCACGATGAGCCCGGCCAGATCGCGCAGGCGCAGCTGGCGCGCGATCTCGTCGGCGGCTTCGAGGTTGGTGCGCAGCGCCGTTTCTTCGATGTTGCGCTCGCGGGTCGAGCGGCCGGAATTGACGTCGATCGCGACCAGCGCCTCAGTCTGGTTGATCACGATATAGCCGCCCGAGCGCAGCTGGGCGACCGGCGAGTGGATCGCGTCGATCTGGCTCTCGATCTGAAAGCGGTGGAAGAGGGCGACCTGCGGGTCGCGATACGGCTGCACGCGCTTGGCATGGCTCGGCATCAGCGTGCGCATGAACGCCTTGGCGGTCTTGTAGCCCTCCTCGCCCTCGATCAGCACCTCGTCGATATCGCGGGTATAAAGGTCGCGGATCGAGCGCTTGATCAGGTTGCCTTCTTCGTAGATGAGTGCCGGCGCCGTCGATTTGAGCGTCAGGTCGCGGATCTCGTTCCAGAGGCGCAATAGATATTCGTAATCGCGCTTGATCTCGGCCTTGGAGCGCTCGGCGCCCGCGGTCCGGACAATGACCCCCATGCCTTCCGGAATGTCGAGGTCTTCGAGGATATCCTTCAATCGGCGGCGGTCGGCGATGCTGTTGATCTTGCGCGACACGCCCCCACCCCGGCCGGTGTTGGGCATCAGCACGCAATAGCGCCCGGCCAGCGAGAGGTAGGTGGTCAGCGCCGCGCCCTTGTTGCCGCGCTCCTCCTTGGCGACCTGCACCAGCATGATCTGGCGGCGCTTGACCACTTCCTGGATCTTGTAGTGGCGGGTCGGCTGCGCGCGCCGGCGCGCGGCATCGGCCTCCTCGACTTCCTCGACTTCGTCGCCGCCAAAGGTCTCGACGCTCTCCGCCTCGGCAGGGCCGTCAGTCTCGCCGGTCCTATATTGCTCGTTCTCGGCAAGCTCGGCGGCGTCGACCGCCAGGAGCGACTCCTCGGCCGCACGCAGCGCGATCGCCTCCGGCTCCCGGGCCGGTGCTTCCCAGGGCGCGTCCGGCGCAGGGGACCAGCTTTCCCACTCGCGCACCTCATCGGCCTCACCCACCGCCGCAGCCGGCGAGGGCGCCGCCTCGATCCCATCC
>JBARKH010000071.1:0-12471 GCA_049801295.1 Allostellaceae bacterium
AGCTTGACCCTCAGCCGGCCATCTCCTATATGCGGGGCCCGATGGCAGTCCCTGGGGCGGGGTAGCTCAGCTGGTTAGAGCAGGGGAATCATAATCCCAAGGTCGGGGGTTCAAGTCCCTCTCCCGCTACCAATTCGAAACCGGTGCATCGAGCACAAGAGGCCGCCACGGTCGGCGGCACCGCCGGTGCGGTCAGGCGATGCCGGCGGGCGGCGGGCGGGTGATCAGCGACTCGATCAGCCCGAGAAATTCCGAGACCGCGATCGGCTTTGCCATGTAGCCGTCGCACCCGCTCGCCCGGATCTTTTCTTCATCGCCGCGCAGCGCATAGGCCGTCGTGGCGATGATCGCGATGTCGCGGGTCGCCGCGTGCGCCTTGAGGGTGCGGGTGACGTCGAGCCCCGACATGTCGGGCAGCTGGAGATCCATGATGATCAGGTCCGGGTGCTCCCGCCGCGCCAGATCGAGGGCGCCACGACCGTCACTCGCCTGCAGCACAATATAGCCCTGCGACGCGATCATCGCGGTGAACAGCTTCATGTTGAGCGGGTTATCCTCGACGATGAGGACGCATCTGCGGGGACTCGTGGGGGTTGCCCCGAGAACGGTGGAGGCGGGTTCAGAATCTGCCATCTGCTCGACCCTTGCCATCCAGCAATTCGGTCAGCATCGTATATTGGCCGGCAACGGTCACCGGAATAGTTAAGCCTCCGCGCTCAGCCGTCGAAAACCACCATCGAGCTGAGCGGCACGCTGAGGCGGTTCCGACCGTTGAGGAAACCAAGTTCGATGATGCAAACGGCGGCTTCGACCGAGCCGCCCTGACGCTGCACCAGCTCGATCGCCGCCTGCATCGTACCCCCGGTCGCGATCAGATCGTCGACGACGATGATCCGCTGGCCGGGCGAGATTGCATCTTCCTGGATCTCGATCGTGTCGGTTCCGTATTCGAGATCATAGGAATGCCGCGCGGTTCGGCCCGGCAGCTTGCCCTTCTTGCGCGCCATCGCAAAGCCGCTGCCGAGCGCGTAGGCGAGCGGCGCGGCGACGAGAAAGCCGCGCGACTCGATGCCGACGAGAAGGTCGGGCCGGTGCGGGCGGATCACCGCGGTGAGGTGCTCCACGGTCGCCTGCCACGCCTTGGGATGCGCGAGCAGCGTCGAAATGTCGTAGAACAGGATACCCGGTTTCGGGAAATCCGGGATCGCGCGGATATGCTCTTTGAAGTCCATCGCTCTCTCTTGCAGCTGACCCGACGGTAGTCGTTGCGGGATAGCGGGTTTTCGCGTAGTTGGGAAGGGTCGAGCCACCCGCCTTGATGTCATCATAGACCGCTACCGACGAAGCATGGCGCCGCCCGCAACCATCGTCGCCTCGGAGGATTCGGGCGTCCTGACCCTGCGGGCCGAAGGCCGTTGGCTCGTCACCACTGCCACCGAGCTTGATTCGCTTCTGCATGGGCTCGATCTGCCGACCGGCCGCCAGGTGACGCTCGATCTGGCCGGGATCGACCGGCTCGATACCGCCGGGGCATGGCTGTTGCTTCGCACCGAGCATGTGTTGAGCGCCCGCGGCAATACCGTGGCGCTCGCTAATGTGCGCGCAAACTTTGCCCCGTTGATCGAACAGGTCCGCACGCGCAGCGCTCTGTCGCCGCTGCCGCATCCGATCCCCCCGCACTATACCCTGGTCGGCTTCGTCGCGCGGATCGGCGAGATCACGATCATGCTCGGGCATCGCGTCTATTCGCTGCTCGGTTTCGGTGGATTTGTCTCGGCCACGATCGCCGACCTGGTGCGCCACCCCAGACGCCTGCGGGTGATCGCGACAGTGGTGCAGATGGAGCAGACCGGGCTCAACGCCATGCCGATCGTCGGCCTCCTGTCGTTTTTGATCGGCGTCGTCATGGCCTATCAGGGGGCCGATCAATTGCGCCGGTTCGGCGCGGAGATCTACACGGTCAACCTGCTCGGCGTCGCGATCCTGCGCGAATTGGGCGTCTTATTGTCCGCGATCATCATCGCCGGCCGCTCGGGCAGCGCCTTTACCGCCCAGATCGGAACGATGCAGGTCAACCAGGAGATCGACGCACTGCGCACCATGGGCCTCGAGCCGGTCGAGGTTCTGGTCCTGCCGCGGGTGTTCGGCCTCGTCCTAACGCTGCCGCTCCTCGTGTTCTATGCCGATGCGATGGGCCTCCTCGGTGGCTGCCTGATGACCTGGGCGACGCTCGACATTTCGATCCCGACTTTTCTCGAGCAGCTGCGCGGCGCGATCACCGAATGGACCCTGTGGGTTGGCATAATCAAAGCGCCGTTCTTTGGCGCGATCATCTCGATGATCGGCTGTTACGAGGGCTTCAACGTGACCGGAAGCGCGGAAAGCGTCGGTCGTCTGACTACCCAGTCGGTGGTCGAATCGATCTTTGTCGTTATCGTCGCCGACGCGGGATTCTCGATTCTGTTTTCGATTCTGAAGATCTGACGATGGCAGCGGGCTCCGACGATATCGTAATCCGGGTGCGCGGGCTGGTGACCCGGTTCGGCGAGCAGATTGTCCATGACGGGCTCGATCTAGATGTCCGACGCGGCGAGGTGTTGGGCGTCGTCGGCGGCTCGGGCAGCGGCAAGTCGGTGCTGCTGCGCAGCGTCGTCGGTCTTAAGCGGCCGGACGAGGGCAGCATCGACGTCTTGGGACACGATGTGTGGCATCTTGGCGAAGCTGAGGCGAAGGCGCTGGAACAGCGCTGGGGCGTCCTCTTCCAGGATGGCGCGCTGTTCAGCTCCTTGACCGTGGCGCAAAACATCGAGGTGCCGCTGCGCGAGCATCTGCGGATGCCGGAACCGCTGATGGACGAGATCGCCGCCTGCAAGATCGCGATCGTCGGGCTTCCCGAGGCGACCGCCGACAAGTTTCCCTCGCAGCTCTCAGGCGGCATGCGCAAGCGGGCGGGCCTGGCGCGCGCGCTCTCGCTCGACCCCGAGATCCTCTTCCTCGACGAGCCGACCGCGGGGCTTGACCCGATCGCCGCGGCCGGTTTCGATCAGCTGATCGGCGATCTGAAGGCGAGCCTCGACCTCACCGTGTTTCTGGTGACGCACGATCTGGACACGCTGTTCGCGATCTGCGACCGCGTCGCTGTGCTCGTCGACAAGACGATACGCATCGGCACGTTGGCTCAGCATCTAGAGGACGATCACCCCTGGATCCACGCCTATTTTCATGGGCCGCGCGGACGGGCGGCGCAGCCCCCCACCGGGCGGTAGGAAGCACGATGGAAACACGGGCACATTACGTTGCGGTCGGCGCCTTCGTAGTGGCGATGATCTTCCTCGCCTTCGCCGCGGTGCTATGGCTCGGCCGAGCCGAGCTGACGACGCAATATTCGAAATACCACATCTACTTCAAGGGGTCGGTGACCGGCCTCAGCAAGGGCGCGCCGGTTGATTACAGCGGCGTGCCGGTGGGCAAGGTCGCCGAAATCCGTCTCACTTCCGAACAGCAGATCGAGGTTACCGTCGAGATCGAGGCCGGCGTCGCGATCAAGAAGAACGACCGCGCCAGCGTCGAGACCAATATTCTCAGCGGCGTCTCGTTTATTCAGATCTCAGGCGGCACCAAGGAGGCACCGCTGCTGGTCGCGGAACCGGGCGAGCGCTATCCGGTCATCCGCCCCCGGTACTCGGGCCTGGCCAGCGTCACCTCTCGCGCGCCGCAGCTCATCGAAAAGGCCGGCGAAACCCTCGATCATATGAATGAGTTGCTAGACGAGAAGAACCGCCAAGCCGTCAGCGAGATCATCGAGAACGTCCGTGCGATCACCGCCGAGGTTAGCGCTCAGAAAAAGGACATCGCCGAGCTAGTCACCAACGCAAACGCGGCGGCCCACACCCTGTCGGTGCTGCTCGACAATGTCGACCGCAGCTATTCCGGTCCCGACGGGCTGGGCAACCGGGCGGGTACGGCGATCACCGATTTCGACCGCCTCGCCAAGAACCTTGCCGATACCAACAAGCAACTCCAGGCGACGCTGCAGGATGTGCGGCCGGGTGTCCGGACCTTCAGTCAGCAGACCTTGACCAATGTCGGGGCCCTTGTCAGCGACGCCCGGCAGCTGATTTCCGGATTGAACCGGCTCACCGCCACGATCGAGCGCGATCCGAGCCGGGTTCTGTTCGGCGACCGCCGCGAAGGATACCGCCCGAAATGACCGCGCGCCCGCAACCCCATCGTTCCCGCCCGATCGCGATCCTGATGCTGATCCCGCTCTTAGCGGGCTGCGGCGGGCTGCTCTCCAACCCACCCAAACGCGAGCTCTATCGGGTGAACCCGACGCTCACTTTCCCCGCCGGCCTGCCGCACGCCAGCGCGCAGCTGGTGATCGCCTCGCCGACCGCGCCGGCCGGGCTCGACACCGAGCGGATCGCGTTGAGCCGCGCGCCGCTCTCGCTCGACTATTTCGCCGATGCGCAATGGGCCGACCGCATGCCGTTCCTCGTTCAGACCGCCCTCGTCCAGGGGTTCGAGAAAAGCGCGGCGATCCCTGCGGTGGGGCCGGACAACGGCAGCCTGTCGGCGGATTTCGTGCTGGAGACCGCGATTCGCGATTTCGAGGCGATCTATGATCCCGATGGCGGACCGCCGCGCGTCTCCGTCGCGCTCGATGCGAAGCTGGTCCGCATGCCGGCGCGCCGGATCGTGGCGCAGATTTCGGTCAGCCGCGAGGCAAAGGCGGCCGACAATGCGGTTCCCCAAATCGTCGCCGCCTTCGACAGTGCGCTCGGCGGCGCGGTCACCGAGGTCGTGACCTGGGCCCTCAGCAATCACGCCTTGTCGGAACGGCGCGGATCGCTACCATCGCCGACACGTCTTGTTCGGGCGAGCGGGGGCGCGGCACGGTGAATTGGCGGGAGCGCGAAGCCGAGGCGGCCGCGACGCTGCGCGAATGCCGCGCGGCCTTCGCCGCACGCGGCAGCACGGTCATCGGCGAGGCGACTAACCACGGCGCCGCCGATATGGTTGAGTGGCGGCACTACCCCGAGGGCGAGGTTTACGATCCCGCCAGCCACGCCCAGTATTTCTACCATCGCCATCCCGCACCCTCCCGCAAGCGCCCCCAGCTGTCGGTTAGGGCGCAGCCCGCCGAGCACGGCCATTTCCACCTCTTCCTGCGCGGCGAGGGGATCCCGGCGGGGATCACGCCGCTCTTGCTGCCCGAACTCGCGGTCGCCAACGCGCCGGCGCCGCCCCAATCCGCGCCCTTGAAGCTCGGCCGGAGCGACGAGGTCTGCCATCTCGTGGCGCTCGCCGTCGACTCGCGGGGCGAGCCGTTGCGCCTCTTCACGACCAACCGCTGGGTCACCGGCGAGACCTGGTATCGCGCCGAGGACGTGATCCGGATGCTCGAGCGCTTTCGGGTGCGATGCCAGCACCCCTCGGCGCTGCTCAACCGCTGGATCGGGGCGCTCGTCGGCCTCTTTCAGCCCGAGATTGGCAAGCTGCTGCGCGCTCGCGACCAGGCGATACTCGAACAGCGCTGGCGGTGGCGCGGCAATGTCCTCGAGGACCCGCGGCTCGAAATCACCTCCAGCCTCGAGATCGACCTCGATGCCCGCCTCGCCAGCATCGACGCGAGCCCCAGCGCTTCGATGGTCGCAATTGGCAGGGGCCGCGCGCCACGCCTGCCACGGATGGCCGACGGCTGGGGCAGCTGAGCCCCGGGATGGCGGACCCTACGCCAGTGCCCGCTCGGGGGTCTTGGCCGTGGTGGCGAAAGCCGGCATCACCTCGGTGGCGAAGCGCTCGAGCTGTTCGAGGGCGACCGATTTGGGCACGCCGACCGACAGGCTGACCGAGGCGCGCTCCAACCCGGGATAGCGCTTTTCGAGGCCCTTCAAGTGCTCGATGATCTGTTCGGGCGAGCCGCACAAGACGCCCCCCGCGTTGATCGCATCCTCGATCCGCGGCAATTTCGCGGTGGGCGCGCGTTTGGGATCGCGCATGATGACGATCTGCGCGTCGGAGAGTGCCCGCACCAGCCGCAATTCGCCGAACATCTTCATGTTCTCTTCGTAGTATTTACCGGCCTCGCGGATGCCCGCTTCACGGCTGTCGGCGATAAAGAAATGAAAGCCGAAGCACATCCGCTCGCCCAATTCGAGGTGCTTGCCGAACTTGGCATGCGCCTTCTGCCAGGCGAGGACGACGTTGTGCATCGCCCCGCCCTCGGCCGAGCCGCCGCCAACGAGCCCCTGGATGCCGTGCTTGGCCATGAACTCGAGCGCCCGCTCGCTGCCGCCCTGGATCGGCTGCCAGCACTCGACCGGCAGCCGGAGCGGCCGTGGCACCAGGGTCAGCTCCTCCAAATCGTAGCCGCGATAGGGCACCCGCGCGGGGAGCGTGTAGTTCTTGCCCTCGTGCGAGAACGAATCGTTGTTGAACGCCTTGAAGATGATGTCGACCGCTTCCTCGAACAGTTCGCGGTTGGCGTCCTGGTCGATCAAGGGCGACCCGAAGGTCTCGACTTCACGCGTGTGGTAGCCGCGCCCGACGCCAAAGGTGATGCGCCCTCCGCTAAGGATGTCGGCGGTCGCGTAATCTTCGGCGAGGCGTAAGGGGTGCCACATCGGGCAGATGTTGAAGCCGCAGCCGATCTTTATGCGCCGCGTCACGTGCGCCAGGTGCAGCGCCATCATCAACACGTTCGGGATGCACTCGTAGCCCTCGCGCTGGAAGTGATGCTCGGCCATCCAGAACGTGTCGTAGCCCATCCGGTCCATGAGCGTCGCCATCGCCTGCGCCTTATCAAAGACGGTGACGAGATGCTCGTTGGAAAACCGGCGATCGTTCACCGGGGTCCCGCCATAGCCGACATTGTCCATGTCCACGTGGCCGGCAAATAGGCTGTCGAATTTGGTGATCATGGCTGGGGGCTCCCTCGGCAAACGCGCGCTCTGCGCATAGTGGACCGCGAGCCGGCAACGGGTCAAACGGGCGAAACGCATAGGCCCGTCCCGACGCGTTTCCGGCCGGTCCCTGCGCGCGCGCGCGGCAGAACGAGATCAGGACCAAGCCTTTGAAACTCCGGGATTTCGACTCAAAAGAACAGGTCATAACAAGGCAATAACAGGATAGGCCGGGTCGGTTTACGAATGCGGCGTCGTCGGCCTCACCGGTCGCCGGCTGGCCGAGCGGACGTTCTCCTGGTTCGGGCGAAATCGCCGCCCCGCCAAGGACTTCGAGAGCTTTTCCGAGACCTTGGTTACCCTGGCCCCCATGCGGCTCGCGATCAGGCGGCTGGCCGGGACGCAGCCTTTGAGACAGCCTCCGACAGCTCCCAACTCCCGGAGCATACTCCGCCCTATCGGCGAGGGCGCCGCAAGCGCTATAGTGGGGCCGGTGAGCGGGTCATATAAGCGGCAAAACCGCGAGGACCCTCACGACCAAGGGAGGATCAAGTGATGGCGAATTTCAGGGTCATATCATCGGACAATCACGTGTTCGAGCCACCGGAGCTGTGGACGAGCAGAGCCAAGCCGGCGTTCAAGGACCGGGTCCCACAGCTGGTCCGCGAGTATGACGGCGATTGGTGGTACTGCGATGGCCACCGGGTGATCGGGCTGAGCCCTGGGGCGCAGACAGGTATGCGGTTTGAGGAGCCGGAAAAGATGGTCCGGACCATGACTTTTGATAAAGTCCGGCGCGGCGGCTACGTTCCCGAAGAGCATCTCAAGGATATGGACGCCGATGGGGTGGACGTCAGCATCGTGTACCCCACGGTCGGTCTGTTGCTGTACAGCGTGCCGGACAGTGCGTTCCTGTCGGAGATTTTCCGGGGATACAACGACTGGCTCGCCGAGTTCTCCGCCGCGGAACCCAAGCGCCTCAAGGGCATCGCCATGATCAACGTCGACGATGTGCCGGAGGGCGTCGGGGAGCTGCAGCGCTGTGCCAGGATGGGGCTGGCGGGCGGAATGATCACCGTCTATCCCCCTGAGGGGAAGGGGTACGATCATCCGATGTACGAGCCCCTTTGGGCGGCGGCCCAGGATATGGATATTCCGCTCGGCATGCACATCGCGACGAACCGGCCGGGCCCCGGGCAGGATTTTGGGCTTGAGGACCGCAACCGCGTCCGCAATTCCTTCCTGGCCAACGCCGACCACTGGGTGCGGATGTCACTCAGCGACATGATCTTCAGCGGTGTCTTCGAGCGCTACCCGAAACTCAAAGTCGGCACCGTCGAGCACGAACTGTCCTGGATTCCGCACTTCCTGGACCGCATCGACTACACCTACACCCAGCGGGTCCAGCAAGAGCGCTATCGCTTTAAGGAAGCGATGCTGCCCAGCGACTATTTCCACCGCAACGTGTTTGCGGGCTTCCAGGAAGACGCCATGGGCATACGCGACCGCCACATCATCGGCGTCGACAATCTCCTGTGGGGCTCGGATTACCCCCATGTCGAGTCCACCTTCCCCCGGAGCCACCAAATCATTGAGGAGGTTCTGGGAGACTGCACCGAAGAGGAGAAGGCCAAGATCGTCGGAGGCAACGCCGCCAGGATCTACCATCTCAACTAGGTTCCGGCGGTCCTCCTCTCATACCTGATGCTGCTACTGCTGGATCCTCCCGGGCAGGAGGGCCTAGCGAGCTGCTTTGAGCGATGGAGTCCTACTCTCGGCACGCGACCAACCGTTGCCTAGAGTCATAACGGTCCGCCTAGTCTCGGTTCGAATCTCGCGGATTAATCGCAATTCCGCGAAGGTCCGGAATCGGCGCGTATCGGTTGCGCGGCGCAGCGGGTGAATCGCGATCGCCACCGTCAGTCAACCCGCGGGGCTCCACCATTGCAAGCGGCGCAGCGGCGATGCAAGCTTTCGCCGACAGCAGGCGAGGCATTGCAATGGCCGACGACCATCATCCCCATGATCACGCCCACGGCTCCGAATTGTCCGAGATGCAGCTCAGGGTGCGCGCGCTCGAAACGATCCTGACCGAAAAGGGCTATGTCGATCCCGCCGCGCTCGACCAGATCGTCGAGAATGTCGAAACGAAGATCGGTCCGCATATCGGCGCCCGCATCGTCGCACGCGCTTGGGTCGATCCCGAGTTCAAGCGACGGCTGCTCGCCGACGCGACCGAGGCGGTCAATGCCATGGCCGGCTTCGATCCGGTCGCCGCGCATCTGATCGCGGTCGAGAATACCCCCAAGACCCACCACATCGTCGTCTGCACGCTGTGTTCGTGCTATCCGTGGTCGGTCCTCGGCCTCCCGCCGGTCTGGTACAAATCCTTCGCTTACCGCTCGCGCGCCGTCATCGACCCCAAGGGGGTACTCGCCGATTTCGGCGTGACATTGCCGCCTGACACCGAGATCCGCATCTGGGATTCGACCGCCGAGACGCGTTTCCTGGTATTGCCGATGCGCCCGGCCGGCACCGAGGGCTGGAGCGAGGAGCAACTGGCCGCGCTAGTGACCCGCGACAGCATGGTCGGCACCGGCCTTGCCAGATCACCGGCGCAGGTCGCCCGATGACCAACTCGATCCACGACATGGGGGGGATGCACGGCTTCGGTCCGGTCGAACCGGAGCCGAACGAGCCGGTATTTCATGCCGACTGGGAGAAGCGCGTTTTCGCCACGCGGGTATCGATGGGCGTCACCGGCCTGTGGACGATCGACGGCGGGCGCGCCGGTTTGGAAAACTTGCCGCCGCTCGCCTATCTGCAGTCTTATTACGCGCGCTGGTTCGATGGGCTGGAACGCATTGTCGTCGCGCATGGCCTCGTCGGCGAGGACGAGATCGCCGCCGGCAGATCGCTCCGGCCAGGGCGACGGCTCAACCGTAAGATGACGCTTGATCTCGCCAAGAATTTTCGCGGCCCGATGGCGCCGTTCAACCGTCCGGCCCCCGCCCCGGCGCGGTTCAAGGCGGGCGACCAGGTGCGCACGGTCAACATCAACCCGACAACGCATACCCGGCTGCCGCGCTACGCCCGCGGCAAGGCCGGCGCGATCGAGGCGGTCCGCGGCTGCCATGTCTTTCCCGACAGCGCCGCGATCGGCTTGGGCGACAACCCGCAATGGCTCTACACGGTCGTCTTTACCGCGCGCGAATTGTGGGGCGAGGAAGCCGATCCCCTAGTCCGCTTGTCGATCGAGGCGTTCGAGCCCTATCTCGCCCCGCCATGAGCGACCCTAGCCTCGCTGAGATCACCGCGGCGCTGCCGAGCCTGCCGCGCGACGCCGGCGGGCCGTTGTTCCGCGAGCCCTGGGAGGCCCAGGCTTTCGCGATGACCATCCAGCTCTACCGGCGGGGGCTCTTCACCTGGCCGGAATGGGCCGCCGCTCTCGCCGCCGAGATCAGCCATGCCCAGGCGCAAGGCGATCCCGACACCGGCGACACCTATTACCGGCATTGGCTCGCCGCGTTGGAACGCCTCGTCGCCGAGAAGGGCGTCGCCGACCGCGCCAGCCTCGAGCGCTACCGCGACGCCTGGGACCATGCCGCCGACCGCACCCCGCACGGCACGCCGATCGAGTTGCGGCCGGAAGATTTCCGCTAGTGTCGCAGGCCGCCGCACCACCCGCTCTCGCCTTTCCGCTAACCACGAAGCTCGCCCGTCTGGTGCCGCTGTCACCGCAGGAAACCGCGGCACTCGCGCTGCTGCAAGCGTCTACCCGCCCGGTCGCGCGCAACCGCGAAATCATCAGCGCCGGTCGCAAATACGACGGCATCTTCGTGTTGATCGACGGTGCGGCACTACGCTATCGGGTATTGCGCGACGGCCGGCGCCAGGTTCTCAACATCGCGCTACCCGGCGATTTGATCGGCTTTCCGGCGTGCTTTTTCGAGGCCGCGCTCTATTCGATCACCGCGCTCGATGAGGCGATCGTGTCGTGGGTCCCGTTTGCCAGCCTCTTTGGCCTGTTCCGCGAGCATCCCCGTTTGGCGGCGACGCTGTTCTCCTCGTTCTCGTGCGAGGCGGCGATGTATGCCGAGCACCTGATCGGCGTCGGCCGGCGCTCGGCGCTCGAACGGGTCGCCCATTTCCTGCTGGAGCTGTTGATCCGGCTGCAGGCGATCGGCCTCGCCGATGAGCGCTCCTATCGCATGCCGCTGACCCAGGAGCTGATCGGCGACGCGCTGGGCCTCAGCGTTCCGCATGTCAACCGCACGCTTCGCCAATTGCGCGAGGACGCGCTCGTCAGCATCGAGGGGCAGATCGTCGTCATCCGCGACATCGAAGCCCTCGCCACCCTCGCCGATTTCGAGCAAGGCTATCTGAGCCGGTTCCGCATCGGCGAATTGCTGGCGTAGCGCCGACCTCGCCGCTTTGCGCGAGCCTTCCGATTAATCTCGATCATAGACCTGCGGCAAAGACGGTGCGTGCCCGGATGGGTTAAGCCTGGGTCGTAAGCTGGCGGAGCTGGCGCCGCCGGCAGCAACCGAGCAAACCCCGGACGCGCCATGGCGCAGCTGGTACCGCGACCCCGTCATTCCCTGGACCGCTGGCTGCGCCGCCTCGACCGCGTGGCCGGCAACATCAACCCGTTCCTGACCGTCGTAGCGATCGGGCTCGCTCTCCTCAATTTGACCTGCGTCGTGCTGCTGGCGCCACACTTGCCGATCACCCGCGACACGCTGGGGCGCGGGGTCTGCTCGGTCGCACCCGCAAGCGCCCCCGATACGGGACCGCTGCCAACCGGCGATATAAAGGCGTGGGTGTACTGATCCCGGCCGGATGGTCATTCCCACTCGATCGTTTCCTAGCATGCTATGTCATTGACAACAATTTATGTTTAAACCGATCTTCTGGTCGTTTACCGTCCTTTTTACCGTCAAAAAGGCGGGCCCTTGAATTTGCTCGCTTTGTGGTGGGCATGTCGCGGGTCGACCGTTCCGACCCGATCGTCTCCAAAGACTCGGAAACCCTACCGCGCCCGCCGCGCCCTGGAAACCACCAAGCGTATCCGCGGGGCGAAACTCCATAGCATACCGCCGCGGCGCCAGCGGACGGACTCTGCTTGTGTCACACGCTACAAACCGCCGGCGCAGGCTGACGCCGTTGGGGACAGACCTTGGTGGCCCGCCAACAAACCTCTGTTTGCGCCCGCCCTGACGCTCCAAATCGGCTGCAACCAGCCAAATCATCGCCGACCTGCCAAGATTCAACTCTACGATCGGCGCGCCCGTCTGACATCAGGCGGCAAAGAGGCGATCGAAAGCCTTGCTCCCTTCCGCCGAGAACAACAGCGCGCGACTGCCGCTCTCGCGTGTAACCCAGCCACATTTGTATAGTTGAAGCAGGATCGCCGCGCCGAGCGCGCCCGCAAGATGGCTCCGTCGCTCGCTCCAATCGAGGCAAGCGCGGCACAGCGGGCGGCGGGTGCCGCCCAGCCTGTCCAACTCGATGCCACAGCGACGGAGAAAGCGCTGCCCGCTATCCGTGACGCTCAGCGCACCTC
>JBARKH010000072.1:0-8564 GCA_049801295.1 Allostellaceae bacterium
GGCAACCTCGCCGCCGATCCCGCCGACCCCGACAACGAGCGCGGTCGCCTCGGGCAAGTGCACAACGTCGCCCGTCTCGCGCGGGATCGGGCGCCAGTCGCGGCGCTGCTGCTGCGGCAGGTAGACCTGCAGCCCGCGCGCGAAGGCGAGCACAAAAGCCATCACATGGGCGCCGATATGGTCGTTGTAGATTTCGCGCATATTGGTGATGACGACCGGATGCTCGATCAGCTCGCGATAGTAGAACCCGGCGGGCGGCGCGGCCTGCGGCGCCTGCAGCCAGCGCAATTTGTCGGCGCGCGCGAGGAGCGCCGGCGAGATCCGGCCAAAGGCGCCCTCGGCGTGTCCGATCGCCTGCTCGGCCCCTTCCATCGTCTCGGGCGCGATGATCTCGAGTTCGGGCGCCGTCTCACCGAGCCGGCGGGCCCACTCGCGCGTCAGATCGCTCTGCGGCGGCAGCATCAGAAAGGTTGTCGGCATGGCGGCGGCCTCCTACGATCGGCGTGGGGCGGAACAGCAAAGCGCATTCCGCCACCACTTTTCGCTAGCCTATCATCGCCATCGGCGTAAGGCGCTTCGCTTTTCCGCCCCACGCGGATTGCGAACCTGCCCGGCGAGGCGATAGGGTCTCGCCGGCGATCTGGGGAGGGACCGTTGGGGCGGCTTCACGGCAAGATCGTCTGGGTGACCGGCGGCGGCAGCGGCATTGGCGAAGCGGCGGCACTGGCATTGGCGCGCGAAGGCGCGGCGATCGTGCTGACCGGGCGGCGCCAAGCCCCGCTCGACGAGGTCGCCGGCCGGATCCGCGAATTGGGCGGCACCGCTCATGTCCCGCCCGGCGACCTGACCGAGCCCGATTCGGTGCGCCGCATCGGTGAACTCATCAAGAACGAGATCGGCCGCCTCGACATCCTCCTCAACAATGCCGGGATCAACATCAACGACCGGCATTGGAATAAGCTCACTCCGGAGAACGCCCGGCTGATGATCACCGGCAATCTGGCGGCCGCCGCGCAATGCGTCACCGTGGCGCTGCCGATCATGCGGGCGCAACAGGACGGCCTCATCATCCACACCGCCTCGGTGGCCGGGCGCTTCATCGGCGGCTTCCCCGGCCCGCTCTATACCGCCGCCAAGCACGGCATCGTCGCGATGAGCCATTCGATCAACATGGAGGAATGCAAGAACGGCATCCGCTCCTGCGTGTTCCTCCCCGGCGAGGTGGCGACCGCGATCCTCGACAAGCGGCCCAACCCGGTGAGCGCCGACGACAAGGCCCGCATGGTGCAGCCGCAGGATTGCGCCGACCTCATCCTCTACATCGCCCTATTGCCAAAGCGGCTCGTCATGAACGAAGTCATGCTGAGCCCGACCTGGAACCGCGCCTACGTCGCGGCGATCGAGAAGTTGTCGAATTTGTGATTCAGTGCGGCCGCGCGTAACACGACGCTTGCCTTATCACCTCTTTCGTCTTCCCCGGGCTTGGCCCGGGGATCCACGAGCGGCCTCTCGTGGATGGCCGGGTGAAGTCCGGCCATGACCGACAGAGGGGGCGGCTGAAACTCAAGAGGGAGACCCAGATGGCACAAACCCCACAGACCAACCGCAAGAAGATCATGGTGCCGACGACGATGTCGAAATCCGGCTGGCGGGTGATCGAGGCCCGCGACGACGTCGAGGCGGTCGAGTTCGTGCCGACGATCCCGAAATCTGAGTTCCACAAGGTGCTCGAAGAGGCGAGCGGCATCTGCCTGGGGGTGCAGCCGTTCAGCGACCCCGAGCTCGATGCGGCGCCGATGCTCGAAGTCGTCTCGCGCATCGGCGTCGGCTATGACGCCGTCGACGTCCCCGCGCTGACCCGCCGCAAGGTGCCCTTGATGATCGGCGGCACCTCGAACTCGGTCAGCGTCGCCGAGGCCGGCGTCTTTTTGACCATGAGCCTCGCGCGGCGCGGCGCGCAGATGAACGCGCTCGTCCGCGAGGGCCGCTGGCACGACCGCTACAAGGAGATGCCGGTCGATCTTTACGGCAAGACCGTCCTCATCGTCGGCTTCGGCAAGATCGGCACCCGCTCGGCGCGGCGCTTCGCGGCGATGGAAACCAACGTCCTCGTCTACGACCCCTACATCTATTCGGAGACGATCCGCGGGTCCGGCTACGAGCCGGTGCACGATCTCGACGAGGGGGTCGCGCGGGCCGATTTCATCACGATCCACTGCCCGAAGACGCCGGAAACCACCGGCCTCTTCAACGCCGCCCGGCTAGCGCGGATGAAACCCACTGCCTTCCTGGTGAATACCGCGCGCGGCGGCATCGTCGACGAGAAGGCGCTCTTCGACGTCTTGAAGGCGAACCGCATCGCCGGCGCCGCGCTCGACGTCTTTGACCAGGAGCCGACCCCCCAGGACAACCCGCTGTTGACCTTGGCCAACTTCATCGCCGCGCCGCATGTCGCCGGCGTGACCAGGGAAGCCGTCGACCGCATGGCGGTCGTCGCGGTGCAGAACATCCTCAGCGTTCTCGACGGCAAACCCAACCGCGAGAACGTCATCAACAAGGAGGTGCTGGGCTAGGCGACGGCGCTTGACACTCGGCCCCATAGCTGGCGGGATCGGGCCGAATTAACGCGGCATTTTTGGAGGATGCTATGGCGCGCGCGAACGGAGTGCGGGAGATCTGGGCGGAGGGCCGCGCCGTCGTCAACAGCTGGCTCGGCATCCCATCGAGCTTCTCGGCCGAAGTCATGGCCCATGCCGGCTGGGATTCCCTGGTCGTCGACATGCAGCACGGGATGATCGACTACTCGATGATGGTGCCGATGCTGCAAGGCATCTCGACAACCGGCACGGTGCCCCTGGTGCGGGTGCCGTGGAACGACCCGGCGCACATCCAGAAGGCGCTCGACGCCGGCGCCTACGGCATCATCTGCCCGATGATCAACAACCGCGCCGAAGCCGAGAAATTCGTCGGCTCGATGCGGTATGCCCCCCTGGGCTACCGCAGCTCCGGACCGATCCGCGCCGCGCTCTATGGCGGTTCAGATTATCACATGAAGGCCAACGATATCGTCGTCGCTTTCGGGATGATCGAGACCCAGGAGGCGCTCGACAACCTCGACGAGATCCTGTCGGTCAAGGGGCTCGACGCGATCTATGTCGGCCCCAGCGACCTGTCGATCTCACTCGGGCATAACCCGGGCGGCGACAAGCCCGACGACTGGATGATGGCGGCGCTCAACAAGATCCTCGACGCCTGCAAGCGTCACAAGGTGCAGCCCGGCCTCCATTGCGGCGCGCCGGCCTACGCCAAGAAGGCGATCGCGATGGGCTTCACCTTCGTCACGGTGGGTGGCGACACCCGCTTTGTGACGATGGGCGCGGCCGCGGCGGTCGCCGAGATGCGCGAAGGCTCCAATTCGGGGGCCGGGTCAAAGCCGGCGGCCGGCGGCAGCACCAGCCCGTACTGATAAGCCCCCACCCCAACCCTCCCCTCCCCGGGCTTGACCCGGGGATCACGGGGGAGGGAGGGGTCGGGTAGTTACGTACTGACGCCGGGTCGCTTGAAATTGCGATCGAGATGACCCTTGCCCTCCTGGTCACCCTTTTCGAACAGCCAGCTATAGCCGCCCGCCGGGTTGGTCAGGATCTCCCAGCAATTGTCGTCGCCATCCCAGAAGAAAAAGCTGTAGGTGCCGTGCTGGAGATGCGGCTTTGAGATTTTCTTGAGGTGCCATTTCTCGGCCCCCGCGCAGACCGTGCGGTGCGCCTCGTCGACATCCTCCTTGGTGCGTACATCGAGCCCGTTGTGGTTGAGGAGGTTCATTTCGTGCGCCTGCTTCGAATAGACGACCGCGATCGTGTTTGGGCCGCCAAGGCGAATGAGCAATGAAATGGGGCTCGTCTGCACCACTTCGAGGCCGAGAAACTCCTCGTAAAATCGCCGCGAGAATGCGAGATCCCGGCTCTCCAGCGTGCCATGCGATAGAAAGTTGAGCTTCAGTGCCGGCGCTGGTTTCGCGCCTGCGGCCGGAACTGCGGTGTTTCCGATCGATGTGATGGGAGCCTCCGTGAACCGACATCAACTTAGGGCGGAAAAGCGAAGCGTATTCCGCCGCGTCCCTACCCGCCGGCCACGCCCTGCGTCTCGACGTAGAGGGCGTAGACCGACTGGCTGGCGGTCATGAAAAGGCGGTTGCGCTTTCTTCCACCGAAACAGACGTTGGCGCAGCGCTCGGGCAGCATGATGCGGCCGATCATCTTGCCGTCGGGGGCGTAGATCGCGACCCCGTCCTCGGCTTCGCCGCCGCCCCAGGCGCACCAGAGATTGCCGTCGGTGTCGACGCGGATGCCGTCCGAGCCGCCCGGTTCGGCGCTGCAGAACTCGCGCCGGTTGGCGGTCTTGGTGCCGTTGTCGACGACATCGTAGACCTGGATCGTGCGCTCGCCGGGGCCCGGCGTGTCGACGATATAAAGGAGCTTCTCGTCGGGCGAGAACGCGAGGCCGTTCGGCCGCCTCATATCGCCGACCGCGACCGTCATCGCCCCGCTCTTTGGATCGATCCGATAGACCCGCAGCGGCAATTCCCACTCCGCCTTGTGCCCGAGATAGTTGCCGCGGGTGCCGGCGCCGTTGTCGCTGAACCAGATCGAGCCGTCCGATTTGACGACGACATCGTTGGGGGCGGTGAGGCGCTTACCCTCGAAGCTCTCGGCGAGCACGGTGACCCTGCCGTCGTATTCGGTGCGGGTCAGCCGCTGCGCGTCCATCTCGCAGGTGATGAGGCGCCCCTCGCGGTCGCGGGTATTGCCGTTGGCAAAATTCGACGGTCGGCGGAAGACGCTGACGGCGCCGGTTTCCTCCTCCCATTTCATGATCCGGTCGTTCGGGATGTCGCTCCATAGGAGGTAGCGCCCGTCGCCGAACCACACCGGCCCCTCAGTAAAGCGGCAGCCACCAGCGATGCGCTCGATCGCGGCATTGCCCAGCACGTATTTCTGGAAGCGCGGGTCGAGGACCTTGATATTGGGGTCGGGGTAGCGGATCGGTTCGGCGCCCGGCTCCCAGCGATTGTCGGATGCCATGTCGCGGTCTCCCCTCAGGAATTCGGCCCGCGCTCCATCGACACCGGCTGCCAGCGCTGCAACCCGCTCCCGGCGAGCGCCGCCGGGTTGACGCAGGACATCGGCCACTTGCCGCTCAACACGAGCGACAGTTCGAGGCCGACCCGGCGCCGGCGCGCCGGATCGAAGCGGGCGGTCGCCGAGGCGACATGCGCGGTCAGGATGACATTGTCCATCCGGAGGAGCGGATTGTTGCCGCCGGGCGGCTCCTGTTCGAGGACGTCGAGCCCGGCCGCGGCGATCGTGCCCTCGTCGAGCGCCTTGATCAGCGCGGCTTCGTCGGTCGTCGGGCCGCGTCCGGTGCTGATATAGATCGCGGTCTTTTTCATCTGCCGGAAATGTTCCTCGCGGATCATCCGCTGGGCGCTCGCGGTGGCCGGCGAGTGCATCGAGATAATGTCGGCGCGCGCGAGGAGCTCGGGGAGGCTCACCGGCTCCACCCCCCGCTCGGTCATCACCATCTCTTCGATGAACGGGTCGTAGGCGATGATATGGAGGCCGAAGGGCTTGGCGCGCTCGGCGACGGCCCGGGCGACATGGCCAAAGGCGATGAGGCCGAGCGTCAACCCGCGGAGCCGCGGGATCTTCAACAGCGCCGGCCGGCCTTCCGCCCAGCGGCCCTCGCGCACCATGCGGTCCTGCTCGACGAGCCGCCCGTGCGTCGCCAGGATCAGCCGCATCGCGTGGTCCGCGACTTCCTCGATAAAGGTGTCGGGGCAGTTGGTGACCGGGATGCCCTTGGCGGTAGCGGCGTCGACCGCCACCGAGTCAACGCCGACACTGCCCAGCGCGATGATCTTGCAGCGTTGCAGCCCATCGACCATCCGCTTGGTGATCGGCCTGCCCTTGGCATAGAGCGCATCGGCGTCCTTCGCCGCGGCGACGAATTCATCCTCCGAACCGGCCGGGATCTCGTAGATCTCGGCGTCGATCGGCACCAGCGCCTCCATTTCATAGGCGTAGCCGCCGCCCGCCAGCGTGAAACTGGCGCCCGCCGGGGTCGCAATCCTGAATTTGGCCACCCTACCCTCCATCCGCGAAACCGCCCGATCAGACCGATGAGGGCCAGGCTTGTCAATCGCCGACGGCCGGATGCGTGGGGCATTGCGCCGCGACACAAGTCATAGTGTCGTGCAGGGGCTAGCTGCTACAGATTGATGCAGAAGCCAGATTTTTATGTTGTTATTAGAAAAATCGCCAGGCGGGGATGGCGATCTTCGGTGGGGGACACCTAGACGCATTGGCTCGCGTCAAAACGTGGATCTTCGGCGTGGCGAAGTCACGGCTCCAAGACTGAGCCTGCGACCCCCGAGCTGGGTCTGGCCCGGGCCTTCGCGTCCCGCAACCAGCCGTCGCCGGCCAGATCACCGACTTCCGCCGGACGCGGTCAGTCCATTCGTGACTAGGCGGTCGGCCGGGCCGCCCAACCCAAACAGCACGCCTGCCATATTGCAATCGCCCAGAGGATCGCGTTCATATTGATTGCCCTAACGCTGCATTTCACAAATGCATCATATCTTGCGCTCGGTTAATTGAATACTACTGGCCATCAAGAGTAATACAGCATTTTATCAAATGACTTTAATACAGCATTTGATCTAAAGGCCGCCGATATGACGCCCCTCAACCGCCGCCGCAACGAGATTGGACACAGCGTGTTGGTT
The DNA here is from genome assembly GCA_049801295.1 of Allostellaceae bacterium. Lineage (GTDB taxonomy): Bacteria > Pseudomonadota > Alphaproteobacteria > ATCC43930 > CGMCC-115725 > DATARH01. The sequence continues at coordinate 6,785 of JBARKH010000072.1, forward strand.
GGCGTCCCCGACAGGACTCGAACCTGTGACCCCCGGTTTAGGAAACCGATGCTCTATCCGGCTGAGCTACGGGGACGTTATATTCTGTATCAATAACTTAGATGCTTATTGTGGATCTGCGCTTTCGAGTTTGCTACCGAAATTGCTACCGAACGACCTTCGTTGACACGTCAAAGCTTACCTTTATCGACGCGGAACCCGCTTATAGCAGATCGAAAAGCGGTGTCGAGCTTCGCAGCAGCGTCCTCCTGCATCGTCGCCGTGACGTGGCTGTACAGGTCGAGCGTCGAGGTAATTGAGGCATGGCCCAGCCGCTCTTGCGCAACCTTCGGATGCACGCCTGCGAGCAACAGTTGCGTCGCGTGGCTATGCCGCAGGTCGTGGAAGCGCACCCGCGGTGCATCCTTCACGCGGCCCGACACCTTTGCGAACTCATGGGTCAGGCTTGTCGGTAGCATTGGCTCGCCGTCCTCCCGGCCACAAACCAGACAGTCGCCGCTCTGCCGGATACCGAGCTTCAACAGGCGCTCGGCCTGGTCATGCCGGAATCGGCGAAGCTCCTCGACGGCGAAGGTGGGGAGGGTGATGGCGCGTGTCTTCTCCGTCTTGGGCGCCTTGAAGCGCATTCCGGCCTTCGTCTGCTCCAGGCTTTCGACAACGCGGATTGTTCCTTGGTCGAGATCGACATTACGCCAGCGCAACGCGAGGATCTCGCCGCGGCGCATTCCGGTCGCGAGTGCGAGCAACACCGGCCAGTAGACGCGGTTGCTCCGGATCGCGTCGAGTAGTCGCGCGGATTGCTCGGCGGTCAGCGTGGTCAACTCACGGCGTTCCACCTTCGGAAGGCGTTTCTTGAACGCATCGCAAGGGTTGCGCGCGATGAGCTGTTGCTCGACCGCGCGGGCGAGCGCGCTGCTCAGGATACGGTGGATATGCCGACGTGTCCGGGGCGACAGGCCCCCCGGTTTGCCGTCACGCCGTCCGCCCGTTGCTAGGGCATTATAGGCGTCCTGGAGATGTATCGGCGCCACCTTGGCGAGTTGGAGGTTGCCGAGCGCCGGGATGAGATAGTTGGCGACGATTTCGCCATAACGTTCGGCCGTTCGGGGCGCGACCTCCTGGCGGGCGCTATCGAGCCAGGTCATCAACCATTCGCGTAACGTCATCCGGTTCGGATCGACGTGCTCGCCAGTGTCGAGAGAGCGTAAGACCCGCCGCAAAGGCCGGCGGCCCCCTCACCAAGCGCATATCCCTGGCCACTGACGGCTCGCTGAAAAGCGACGGGTCTGCCTGTCTGATGGCGCGCGGCGTGGCTTGCCGGGCCCGGTTCTTGGATCTGCACGACTTTGCCAACTGCATCGGCAACCTGGTTCAGAATGAAGCCGTTACGCTTGGCTCTCTGCGGACGCGCGCAGCGGTTCTGCTCGGCCGCGTGCCGCCGCGCACATGATGCCGCAGCGCGTGCCAGGGGCCGGGCAGAAATTGAAAGCGAGAGGACAACCGTCGCCGGCGTCGTAAGCGCGCCTCGGCCAACGCGCGCGTTGCTCCAGCGGCAGGAAGCCCAGCCCCCGGTGCTCAGCGAAGGGGCCGGCGATCCCGCGTTTCCCGAGGCGCCCGCGCGGTTTATCGTTGAGATCCCATCTCCCACGATCCAGGGTTTCGTCAAGCTCGGCTGGCTCCGGCCCGATCAGCGCGACGACCTGCAAGCAATCATGGGCGCGATGCGGCGCATCGGCTGGGTGCCCATGGTTACGCGCGTCACCTGAAACCCGCGCAAAAC
>JBARKH010000073.1:0-1645 GCA_049801295.1 Allostellaceae bacterium
GGCGAGCAGCTGGAGTTGACCCACCGCGCGACCAGCCGCGCGATCTATTCGACGGGCGCGGTGCACGCCGCGCTATGGCTCGTCGGACGGCCGCCGGGGCTTTACGGGATGAACGAGGTGCTCGGGCTGTAACAGCGCCTCGGCGCCGCTCGATACGACAGGCCGGATCGGGGAAAAGGACGCGGCGGTGGGCTATGCGGAGACGATCGGCGGCACGCGCTACGTCTTTCCCGATGTGAAGACACTCTTGGCAAAGGCGACGCGGCGCCGGTCCGGGGATTTGCTCGCGGCGATCGCCGCCGCCGATGCGACCGAGCGCGTGGCGGCGCAGCGCGCTCTCGCCAATCTGCCGCTGCGTGAGCTGGTCGAGAACCCGGTCGTGCCGTATGAGGTGGACGAGGTCACCCGCCTGATCCTCGACAGCCATGACCCGGCCGCCTTCGCACCGGTTTCCACGATGACCGTGGGCGAATTGCGTGACTGGCTGCTCTCGGAGGCGGCCGACACCGCCGCCCTCGCCCGGCTTGCCGCGGGGCTTACTCCGGAGACCGCCGCCGCGGCGACAAAGATCATGCGGCTGCAGGATCTGGTCAGCGTCGCCGCGAAATGTCGGGTCGTCACCCGCTTCCGCAACACGATCGGACTCCCTGGGCGGCTCTCGACCCGATTGCAGCCAAACCACCCGACCGATGATGTGCGCGGGATTGCCGCAAGCATCCTCGACGGGCTGATGCTGGGCTCGGGCGATGCGGTCATCGGCATCAACCCGGCGACCGACACGCTCGACAAATATCTCGAACTCACTGGGTTTCTCGACCGCCTGCGCGAGTGTCTCGATCTCCCCGGCCAGGGGTGCGTGCTCGCCCACGTGACGACCGCGATCGCGGCGATCGAGCACGGCGCGCCGGTCGACCTGGTGTTTCAGTCGGTCGCCGGCACCGAACTCGCGAACCGCCATTTCGGGATCGATCTCGCGCTTCTCAAGGAGGCGCGCGAGGCGGCGCTGTCGCTCAACCGCGGCACGATCGGCTGCAACGTCATGTATTTCGAAACCGGCCAGGGCAGCGCGCTCTCTGCCGAGGCGCATCATGGCGTCGACCAGCAGACGCTCGAAGCGCGTGCCAACGCCGTGGCGCGGGCGTTCGATCCGCTATTGGTCAATTCGGTGGTCGGCTTTATCGGGCCGGAATATTTGTTCGACGGCAAGGAGATCATCCGCGCCGGGCTCGAAGACCATTTCTGCGGCAAGCTGCTCGGCCTGCCGATGGGCTGCGATGTTTGCTACACGAACCACGCCGAAGCCGACCAGGACGACATGGATGCGCTGTTGACCCTGCTCGGCGTCGCCGGCTGCACCTACATCATGGGCGTGCCCGGCGCGGACGATGTGATGCTGAGCTATCAGAGCACCTCGTTCCACGACGCGCTTTATGTCCGCCAGGTGTTGGGCAAACGCCCGGCGCCCGAGTTCGAAGCCTGGCTCGAAGCCATGGGAATTACCGATGCGAACGGCAGGCTGACCGATCCCGGTTTACCCGCGCCGCTCCACCGGGCATTGGCGGCGCTCACATGAGAGAAGGCGGCGGCCTCCCGGTTTCGTGGCCGGCGCTGCGCCGAGCGACCCCGGCGCGGATCGGCCTCGGCC
>JBARKH010000074.1:0-3182 GCA_049801295.1 Allostellaceae bacterium
ATCCGCGCCTCAATGAGCGCGAGCGCCGCGTCGACGCCGAGCAGCGCGCCGCCGAAGGCAAAGCAATCGTCGCTCAACTGCGCCATGATGCCAGCCCAAGATGGTCCGAGATGAACGCGGCGACCGCGCGCGCATCGCCGAGCGGCAGCAACGGGATCGGCACGGCGATCGCCTCGTCCGAGGCGATCGCGACGACATGGGGATCATCGGGATAGAGTAGCGGCTTGCCGAGCGCAGGCCGGTGGACCTCGATCTTGGGGTGGGGATGGCGCTTCCAGCCCTCGACGAGCAGGAGATCGACCGGGCTCATCCGCGCCACCAGTTCGTCGAGCGTCGGCTCGGGCATGTCACGCAGCTCATGCATGATCGCCCAACGCCGCGCCGAGGCGACCATGACCTCGCGGGCGCCGGCCTCGCGGTGCCGCCAGGAATCCTTGCCCCTTTGGTCGACATCGAATTCGTGATGGGCATGCTTGATAGTCGACACCCTAAGCCCCCGCGCCGCGAGCTCCGGAATGACCGCGGTCAAGAGCGTCGTCTTGCCGCTGCCGCTCCAGCCGGCCAGACCGAAGATGCGCATTCCCGGCTGTCCCGCCTAGGCGAGGTGCTGCGGCTTGCCATGGCGCGGCGGCGCCGCCTGGGTCATATGAGCGAGACCGGCACGCAGGTAATCATAGCCGGTGACCAGCGTTAAGAGCGCGGCAACCCATAAGAGGGTCTCACCGATCGCTACAATCGGGAGAAAGGCCGGCCCGGCCTTGCCGACGATCAGGATCCCGATCGCCACCATCTGGATCGCGGTCTTCCATTTCGCGAGCCTCGATACCGGCAGGCCGACGCGCAACGCGGCGAGGTATTCCCGCAAGCCCGAAACCAGGATCTCGCGGCACAGGATCACCAGCGCCGGCAGCACCGCCCATTCGGTCGAGAAGCGGCCCTTTGCTACCAGCATGAACAGCGTCGCCGATACCAGGAGCTTGTCGGCGATCGGGTCGAGAAACCGGCCGATCTCGGATTGCTGCGCCCAGCGCCGCGCCATATGGCCGTCCAACCAATCAGTGACTGCGGCTGCCGAAAACAGAGCACAGGCAAACCAGCGCGCGTAATCGCCCGAAACAAAAAAACTTGCGACCACGATCGGGATCGCCAGGATCCGCGACAGGGTCAAGAGATTGGGCAGGCTGGTCAGCAACGCACGTACCTCCGGCGCGGCGGGCGGCGCGGGTAATCGCCCTTCATCTTACCCATCCGCGTGAAAGTGATCATAAACCTTTTTTGCGATGGCCTTGCTGATGCCGGTGACGCGCTCGATCTCGGCAAGCCCGCCGCGCGCGACCGCGCGTGCCGACCCGAAATGGTGCAGCAAGGCCTGTTTGCGGCGCGCCCCGATCCCGGGGATTTCGTCGAGCGGCGAGTGGCCGATCGCGCTTACCCGCTTGGCGCGGTGCGCACCGATGGCGAAACGGTGCGCCTCGTCGCGCAGCCGCTGCAGGAAGTAGAGCACCGGATCGCGCGGTTCGAGCGAGAACGGCGGCCGGCCAGGGAGGAAGAACCGCTCGCGCCCGGCGTTGCGGTCTGGGCCTTTGGCGATTCCCGCAATTGCCACATCGTCGATGCCGAGTTCGCCCAAAACCGCCTGCGCCGTGCTGAGCTGGCCCGGGCCGCCATCGATCAGCACGAGATCGGGCCACATGCCGAGATCGCGGTCGGGATCCTCCTTGAGGGCGCGGCCAAAGCGGCGGCGCAGCACCTCGCGCATCATCGCGTAGTCATCGCCGCCCGCCCCGACCCCTCCCTCCCCCGGATGCCGGGGAGGGTTAGGGAGGGGGTCGCGGATCGTGAACTTCCGGTAGGCGTTTTTCATGAGCCCCTCGGGGCCGGCGACGATCATCGCGCCGACCGCGTGGCTGCCTTGGATGTGGCTGTTGTCGTAGACCTCGATCCGGGAGAGCGGCCCTTCCAGCCCGAAGGCCGCAGTGACGCCATCGAGCAGCTGGCGTTGCGAGGCGCTCTCGGCGAGCCGGCGGCCGAGCGCCTCGCGCGCCGTTGCCGCGATGCGATCGACCAGCTTTTTCTTGTCGCCGCGCTGCGGCACCGCAAGCGTGACGCGTCCTCCGCGCAACGACAACGCCTCGGCGACAAGCTCGTGCTCAACCAGCCGGTGGCTGAGCAGCACGAGCGGCGGCTTCAGCCGGTTGTCGTAGAACTGGCCGACAAACGCGCTCAGCACTTCCGGGGCCGCGAGCTGACGGTCGTGGCTCGGGAAATAGGCGCGGTTTCCCCAGTTATGGCCGCCGCGGAAAAAGAACACCTGGACGCAGGTCTGGCCGCCCGCCTGGTAGGCCGCGATGACGTCCGCATCGACGATCCCGCGGACATGGATGTCCTGATGGCCCTGCACGAGCGAGAGAGCGCGGATGCGGTCGCGGATCAGCGCTGCGGCCTCGAAATCGAGCGTCTCGGCCGCCTTCTCCATCTCCACCGCGAGACGCTGCTGGATATCGTCGCTGCGGCCCGACAGAAACAGCTGCCCCTGCTCGATCAGGCGCGCATAATCCTCCCGACCGATCCGCCCGACGCAGGGCGCGCTGCACCGCTTGATCTGATAGAGGAGGCACGGCCGGGTCCGGTTGGCGAACATGCTGTCGCTACACGAGCGCAACAGGAACGCCTTCTGAAGCGCGACCAGCGTGCGGTTGACCGCGCCGGCCGAGGCGAACGGCCCGAAATAGGCGCCGGGCTTGTCGCGCGCCCCGCGAAATTTGGTCAACTGCGGAAAATCATGCCCGGCCGAGAGGTGGATGAACGGGAACGATTTGTCGTCGCGCAAGAGGACATTGTAGCGCGGCATCAGCCGCTTGATCAGATTGCACTCGAGGAGGAGCGCCTCGGCTTCCGTGGCGGCGACGACGATTTCGAGAGCCGCCGTTTCGGCCACCATCCGCCGCAGCCGGTTCGACAGCCCCGCCGGGTGGGTATAGTTCTGAACCCGGCTCTTCAGGTTGCGCGCCTTGCCGACGTACATCGCATCGCCCTTGCGGTCGAGCATGCGATAGACGCCGGGGCTCGCCGGCACGTTGCGCAACGCCGCGCGCAAGACCGCGACACCGGCGGCAATGCTGCCGCCAGCCCCGGGAAGCACATCGGGCAGAGCGTCCGCCGACAGGTCACCCGGGCTGCGC
>JBARKH010000075.1:0-13229 GCA_049801295.1 Allostellaceae bacterium
TCGACAAGGGATAACGATCGGCCACCGCGGGCTTCCAGTAATTGCGCGTCGGCAGGCCCTTATAGGGATTGTCGCCGGCTGGGGGGGGCGGCACCGGCGCCGGCGTGGCATCGGCCCGCTGCAACGCCGCAAACGGCACCTCGCCCCGCCCGGGCAGCGCGACCTCCCGGCCGTCGATGATCGCCAGGACCGCCTTGGCGTAGGCGTCATAAACCCGGGTCGAAAAGTACCAGGCGGGATAAGTCGCGGCAAAATCGCCGCCACCGATCTTGATCAGCGGGAACACGTGAACGCCGCGCAGCGCCACCGTTTCGGCAAAGTGCCGCGCGCGTTTCACCCGATCATGCCAGCCCCCCTGCCGTTCGAAGCCCGAGACCGGGTAATGCACGAAGACGATATGAACCGACGGGTTGAGTTCGCGGATGTAATCGAACAGCTTCTGATACTTGACGCTGGCGGCATCGAGCGGCATTATCCCGAGGTTTTTGCACCTGTCGATGTCGGCGGCTCCCTGGATATTTACAAACCTCAAGGTATCGTTGCGGTAATTGACCTCGTAGGCTAACGCGTGCAAATCATAATTGTTGTCGACGATCAGGCAGTCGATGGTCTTCAGCCAATCATTTACCTTTTCCAGGCGCTCTGACACCTGCCACGCCAGTCGCTCCCGGTTGACCTTCTCATGCGCTGAAAACAAATCCTTGATCATGGCAAAAGTCAGGTCCTGCGGCGCCCCAAGCGGCACTCCATCCACCAAGTAATCGCATAGAACGTCGAGGCGCATATGCGGCATTCCCGCCACCAGATGCATGTCGGGCCGCGCCTTCAGCAGTTCCTTGACGATCGTGCCGGACAGACAGGAGCCGATATAGGCAATTTGTGTCATGATGGCGCGCGCCCTGATTGAGCCGCGAATTCCCGGATTGCCCCGTGCATCGCTACTCGGCGTGGGCTCGTGCGGCCTTCCAGGCATCGGCGGACAGCGGATTCATCATGATCTGGTGGAGCAGTTGAACCGGATAAAGCTGCATCAGCAGCCGGAACGTGTTCACCCATTCAAGTATTTGAAACCAACAGGTCATCCGACAACATCGCAAACGTCAAATCGATCTCGTTCGCATTGGTGGCGATATTTTTACAGGCGGACGCGCGCAAGATGCGCATGATCGCCGCTTCCCGGCCGATCTGCTCGATCTTGTCAAACACCGGCTGCGGCAGCGCCGCCACCGCCTGAATGAAAACGGGAGCGTCCGGGCGCGAGGGACCGCCTTCCACAGGCGAAGAGGGGCCGCCCGGCCAATGCGGAAGCGCCGGAACCCGGTCGAGGAGCCGTACCGCCTCGTTCAGGGCATCCAGAATGATGACGGCGGTCTTGCCGCACCACTGCTCCGGACCCGCCATGCACACGACTCCCGCCAAATTCCGCCGTCGGCACCCTAGCATCCGGCCGAATCGGCGTCGACCGATATTGCCCAGCATCACATCGGCGCCACCGCCCCACGGCTGCCGAGAAAATCCACCGTAGTCCAGGCGGCTTGTGAAGAGATGGCCGGCTATTTCGATCTGTTGTCATCAAGCTGATTAGATTGACAGGGATCGCTATCATGGCGCGGCGTTCAGGCACATCGCGATCGGGGGTGTCTCCTTTATCGGATCGACGGCGCTTGGGATTTGCCCGGCTTGGCGACGCCCGCCACCCAATTCGCGTATTTGTCAATCGTCATCGGGCGCTCCCTCGCTTCTGGTCGAGGCTACCGGTTTTCAATGCGCCAGTGGGTCGGGGCGCAATTGGAACTCGACGACGAGCGGGCTTGAGCGTGTCTCCGGGGTGGCCCCGGGGGCGCCGGGGGCGGGGGCGTCGATCCCCTCGATGTGGAACGGTGTCCGGTTACCTGACGTCGCCCACAGCTCGCGGCCCTTCCAGCCGGCCTTCGGGTCGTCGATGCGCCCTTCCAAGCCCTTCGTAAAAAAGCCCATCGGATAGGGGACGCGCAACTCGACGATCTGGCCGCCGACCAGCGCATGCAGTGAATCGGTATTGTTGCCGGTCTCGTATGGCACGTTTGCGCCGAGCCCGAGGATGTTGAACCAATCCACCCACATGTAATACGGGTGCTCCTCGGCCCCGGGATCGCCCTGGAAGCCCGGGCCCGACAGCGGATAGAACGTAAAGCCCTCGGGGCATTTCTCGCCTTTCTCGGCGCCCGGCCCGTTGAGCGGGCCCCTGCATTTCTTGCGGTCGAAGCTGGCGATGTGGCCGCTGTCGAGCGGCATCCAGGCGACCCCGTTGCGGTCAACGTCCATGCCTCGGATCCCGTAGCCGGGAAGAGGAATTTTGTAGACCTCAGTGAGCGCGGTGTCGGGCGGGTTCTTTCCGGGGTCGACCCGGACGATGTAGCCGGGGTGGACCAGACTCGAGCCCCAAACCACCTTGTCGGCCGGTGAATAGGCCATCGCGTAGACGGCGTAGGTGACGCGCGTGTCCTTGGCGTAGTCCGGCGACTGCCCGGGCTGATTGTAGCCCTCGTCGCGTTTGCCATTGCCGTTGGTGTCGACGATCAGCGGCGTCCAGCCCTGCGACTTCGCCGCGTCGCCCGTCTGCCAGAAGAGCTTCGTGTTGATCCAGCCGACGAGCGCCAGTTCGGGGTTGGGTGCCCCGCCCAGCCCGGTATTATTGCTGAGCCACAGCGTGTTATTGGCGTCCTCAGCAAAATTCAAATGGTGAGTGCCAAAGCAGGTATCGATCGTCGTGAATTTCTTGGCCTTCGGATCGTAGACCGTGACTTGGCGCGAGTTCTGGTAAAAGCCCTCGTGCGGCACGTCGAGCGGGTAGAGCTGGGCCGAGCGCAGGGTTGAGCCCTTCTTGCAGTAGGCTGGAATGTCTTTCGGCGACCGGTTCTGCGCCGTGTAATAGACGCGTCCGTCCTGGTCCATCGCCGAGGTGTGGGCATTGACCTTGCTGTCCCAGGTCTGCTCCATGCCCCAATAGGGCGACGGGTTGACCACCTGGTTGGCCAAGGCCGAGCTCGGCGTTCCCTCGCGCACCGGCGGCAGGATCGTCGTCTTGGTGTTGTGGATCGGATCGAGCACCGGCTGAGCGCTGCTCGACAATTCGGTGTCGCCATAGATGGGGCCGTAGGCGTTGACCGTCGGGTGGCGCCGGTCGGTTGTCGTCAGATCGTGCAGATAGTGCTTGGGGTCGAGCCAGTCGCGCACGGTGACGACGAGGTTGCGCTCGACCCCGACCGGCCGCCGCGGGCTGCTGTTCGGCAATTCGCCGGCCTTGATGCGGTCGGTCCAATCGGCGAGCGCGGCGAGCTGCCCGCCATCCGGCGTCATCACCTGGGTGATGAAGCCGACCATGTCATGGCCGGCCGGCCCGACGCTGAGGCGCTGCATCCACGCATCACGCGACGATTCGAACTTGCCGAGCGCCTCGGGGATCGTCCGCGTCGCGTAATTGCCGAGCTGGTGGCAGTTGCCGCAGCCATTGGTCTTGACGAAATTGAGCCACTGCTCCTGGGTCTTGAAATTCTCCGGGATGCCGTTGCCCTTGTCGCCGGTACCGGGGAAGCGGCTCTTGTCCGGGATCTTGACCATCGAGTACCAGTACGACGCCGGGTAGTACTGCGCCGCCGCGGCAAGGCTCGGCGCCACCACCGCGGTCAGGTTGAGGGCCTTGCCGGGCTCGGCCGCGACCTTCTCCGAGTCGACAAGCCCGTAGCCGCGCACCCAGACACGGTAATTCGCTTTCGGCAGGTCGGGGATCACATAGCGCCCGCGCTCGTCGGTGACGACGCTCTTGGCAAAGCGAGTGCCGAGATCCTTCGTCTCGGCGATGACCCACACGCCCGCTTCAGGACCGAGACGGCTGGTCACCACTCCGCCGATCGATTTGTCGTCGATCTGGACCGCCGGCGCGGGCGCGGCAGCCTGCTGCGCGCGCAACCCGGCCGGAGCGGCGGCCAGCATGGCAAGAGCGATCGCGAATGTGGCGGATAATGCCCGCGTGGCCCGCATGGTTCCCCCCAAAATCGTCGGAGCGATGAGTTTCGCCCGGTTCCACCCATCCTACACCGAGACGGCGGCTAACGGGTGAGTTGATCGTAGCGAAACCCACCAATGCTCGCGCATCAAAATCGTGGCGTTCTCCGACGAGCCGTCGCAGACTTGCCCCGGCCCGCAGATCTGTTCGGGAGGAATGCCGATGCGAACGCCGCCCGCCCCCGCGTCCCGCCACCTGCCGATCCGCAAGGACTGGCTCGCCGCGACGCAGGAACCCGCGCTCGAGCACGATCGCCCGATCATCGACCCGCATCATCATCTGTGGGATCGGCCGGGCAACCGCTATCTGCTGCACGATCTCATGGAGGATTTGAACAGCGGGCACAACATCCGCGCCACCGTCTTTCTCGAATGCCGCGAGATGTACCGCGCCGACGGGCCGCCCGAATTGCGCTCGCTCGGCGAGACGCAGTTTGTCGCCGGCGTCTCGGCGATGAGCGAATCCGGTAAATACGGTGACGCGCGCGCCTGCCAGGGCATCATCGGCAATGTCAACCTGCGCGAGGTTGGCGGCCGCGCCAAGGGCATCCTCGAACAGCACATCGTTGCCTCGGGTGGGCGTTTCCGCGGCATCCGCAACGGCGCCACCTGGCATGCCGACCCGAACCTCCGGGTGTTCACCTCCGGCTCAGGCGAGGGGCTCTATCTGGACCGCAATTTTCGCGAAGGGTTTGCCGGGCTGGCGCCGCTCAACCTGTCGTTCGAGGCGTGGATGTTCCATTCGCAGCTCGGCGACCTGATCGACCTCGCCCGCGCCTTCCCCGAGACCAAGATCGTTCTGAACCACATCGGCGGCGCGCTCGCGGTCGGCCCCTACGCCGACAAGCGCGACGAAGTCTTTGCCGAGTGGCGCACCCAGATGTCGAAGCTCGGGCAGTTCCCCAACGTCTATATCAAGTTGGGTGGGCTCGGCATGCCCTCGCTGATGGGGTTCGAGATGGGAATGCAGGATAAGGCGCCCTCCTCCGAGCAGCTCGCGAGCGCCTGGCGCCCGTACCTCGATGTCTGTATCGAGGCCTTCGGCCCGGATCGCTCGATGTTCGAGAGCAACTTCCCGGTCGATAAGGGAATGTGCAGCTATTCGAATTTGTGGAATGCGTTCAAGCGCGCCGCCGAGCCCTATTCGAACGACGAGAAGAACGCGATGTTCCACAACACCGCACTGAAGTTCTACCGGTTGTGGTAACCATGTTGTCGTCCCGGCGAAAGCCGGGACCCACTCTTCGACCACTCGGAAGCCGATAGGTGGATCCCGGCTTTCGCCGGGATGACAGACAGTCTTGGAAGGGAGAGAGACAATGCCGTTGCCACGCCAGGAGGTCGATGCGACGACCCCGAAATACCTGCGCGACAAATACGCGATCGTCGGGGTGGGGGAGACGACCTATACCCGCGGTTCGAACAAGACGACCCGGGCGCTCGGCACCTGGGCGGTCAGGAACGCGATCCTCGATGCCGGCCTGAAAGCCTCTGACGTCGACGGCATGCTCGACTATTCGGGGGGTGACTCGACGAGCGCCACGTTCATCTCGGGCGACCTCGGCATGCGCCTCAATTTCTACATGGACGTCGTAGGCGGCGGCTCATCGACCGAGGCGCTTGTCGGCATGGCGATCGGCATCATGGAAGCCGGCATGTGCAAGTGCGTGGCGATCTTCCGCGCGATGAACGGCTACAGCCAAGTGCGGATCGGCGGCACCGGAGCGCGCTCGGCCGCGCCCGTCGCCGGCGACGCGGTGCACAGCCGCGCCTATGGCTGGCAGAGCGCCGGGCAGAGCTTTGCGCCCACCTTCATGCGCCACATGTACGATTACGGCACCAAGCCCGAACAGGTCGCGATGGTCAAGGTGGCGCACAGCCACCACGCCTCGAACAATCCAAAGGCCTATTACAAGAAGCGTTTCACGGTCGATGATGTCATCAACAGCCGATTTATCTGCAAGCCGCTGCATCTCCTCGATTGCTGCGTCGAGACCGACAACGCGACCTGCATCATCGTGACCTCGGCAGAGCGCGCGAAGGACATGAAACACCCGCTCGTCCTCATCCGCGGCATCGTCGGGCGCTGCAACAAGCCGCGGCTTGACATGCATTATCAGCACGGACCGATCTCGACCGTCGCCGGGCATTACGCCAAAGAGATCCTGTGGCCGAATTCCGGGGTCGGACCGGAGGATGTCGACATCACCGGCTCCTATGACGCCTTTACCTTCACCACGATGCTGCAGCTCGAGGATTACGGGTTCTGCAAGAAAGGGGAGGGCGGCCAATACGTGTCATCGGGCGCGATCCAGCTCGGCGGCCGGCGGCCCAACAACACCAGTGGCGGGCATCTGTGCGAGGGCTACACCCACGGCATGAACATGGTCATCGAGAACACCAGGCAATTGCGCCACGACGTCGACGATTCCTGCCCGCTCGGCGCCGATGGCAAGCGCCAGCACACCTATGATTACAAGGAAGGTGGCTGCCGCCAGGTGAGGGACGTCGAGGTCAGCGCCAATCTCGGCTGGGCCAACCCGGCCACCGGATCGGCGATGGTCATGCGGCGCGGCTGAGAGAAGAGGGGAGACAGAACAATGCCAGGAATCCAGGCTACCTATCTCGGTATGCCGTTGCAGTTGGCCGATCTCGATCACGAGAACCTCGAATATTTCAAATACTGCGCGGCGCATGATTTCCATCTGCAGGCCTGCGCCGGGTGTGGCCGGCTGCGCTATCCGCCGACCACCGCCTGCCCGTGGTGCATGACGCTCGAATCGAACTGGCGGCAGGTCGAAGGCAAGGGCGCGCTGCATTCCTATAGCGAAGTGCATCACGCGATCCAGCCAGCCTTCCGCGACCACACGCCCTATCTGATCCTGATGGTCGATCTCGACACGCAGAAGGGCGAGCCGACCGCGCACGAGGCACTACGTGTCGTCGGCAATCTGTGCACCCCGGACGGGAAGCTGGCGCCCCCGGACATGGTTCGCCGGGTCGGCATAGGCAGCCGGGTGCGGATGGTGTTCAGCGATGTGACCGAGGGCCTGGCGTTGCCGCAATGGACGATCGACGAGGGCGCTACACAGCCGGCGAGCGTGTGGCGCTATCCGCAGGAATGAGCGGGTCGGTGGGCTTTACTCAGCCCACCGACACCGATCGCCTTACCCCTTGACGCCGCCGGCCGTCAGGCCGCCGACCATTCGGTTGCGGAAGATGTAATAAACCGCAGCCGGCGGTATCGCATAGACGATGGCGGTCGCCATCATGTAGTTCCACGGCGCCTCGTCGCTATTGAGGAACTGCGCCAGCGCCACCGGCACCGTCATGCTCTGCTTCGACGACAGAAGCAGGAATTGGTAGAGATACTCGTTCCACGAAAGGAGCAGCGCATAGGTGCCGATCGCCACCAGCGCCGGAACCATCAGTGGCAGATAGATGCGGTAATAGATCTGGATCGGCGAGGCGCCGTCGATCCGCGCCGACTCGTCGAGTTCGAGGGGGATGCCCCGGCTGTACTGCGAGAAGATGAAGATCGCATAAGGGGTGGCGAAGGTCACTTGCGCCGCGATCACCGACCACAAATTGTTAGCCAGCCCGTAATTCTGCATGATCCGATAGAACGGGATCGCCAGGAACGAAGCAGGGATCACGTAGGTCAAGAGCGCCGCGTTCGATACCAGCCAGCCGTGCCGGATGCGCATCCGGCCGATCGAGAAGCTGGTGAATGAGCCGATCAGCAGCGTAAAGAACGTCACCATAAAGCCGGCATAGAGGCTGTTGCCGAACTGGTGCCAGAAATACTCGAGATACCAGTATCCCTGGGTAATGACGATCCAGAAGCTCTCGACCGAGGGCTTTGGCGGCCAGATCGCATCGGTGAACACATCGCCATGTGCTTCGAGCGAGACCATCACCATGTTGTAGAGAGGCGTAAGCGTCCACACCATTAAGAAGAAGGCGAAGGTCAGCGCTGCCGTCTCGGTAATGTAGTAGCGTCGCCGCGCGGCGCGGCGCATTCGCTCCGCGGGAGGCGCCTTCGAAGACGCCCGCGCTTCCTGCGCAATTGATACGGTCACAGCTGCACCTCCGCGGTCTTGAGCTTGCGCATCAGGATGATGACCAACGGGATCATCACCGGGAGCGCCGACATCACCGCCGCCACCCCGAGCCGTGGGTTGGCAAGTTCGAAGGCGTCCCGGATGCCGAGCGTCGCTAGCACATGCGTCGAGTTGGCCGGCCCGCCACCCGTGATGAAGGTCACCGAGTTGAAATCGCCCAGGGTGAAGATCGTCGAGAGCAGCGTGCAGATCAGGTAGAGATTGGCAAGCAGCGGAAAGCTTACGTAGATAAAGCTGCGCAGCCCGGTAGCGCCGTCAACCTTGGCGGCGTCACGAATCTCCGTCGGGATCGACATCCGGCCGGCCAGCAGGATGATGGTCCAGAACGGCAAATTCTTCCAGATGTGGGCGTAAATGGCCGAGCCCAGCGCCAGCCAGTGATCATTGAGCCAGGACGGGCCATCGGCATGGAAGAGGTCGTAATAGACGTTGTTGAGGAGGCCCCATTCGCCGTTCAGCATCCAGTGGATCGAGATGAATTCGGGAAGCGCCGGGACGGCCCAGGGCAGGACAAAGATCATCAGGAGGCCCTTCGTCCACCAGCCCGGCCGCATGAAGAAGCCCGACAACAAGAGGGCGCAGAACATCTTGAGGTTGACGCCGATGCCGAGGAACAGGACGGTGTTGACGATCGTGCTCCGATAGATCGGATCGGAGAGCAGGTCGAGATAAAGGCTTGGCTTGCTGCCCAGCCACATCCCGTATACCGCCGGGTAGACGACGAAGATGAAAAACACCGCGACATAGGGAATGAGGAACGCGAGCGCCCAGGAGTACTCCGAGCCCTTGAGGCTGCCGCGCAGAGAGCGCAACAGCGACGGCCGTCGGATTACCGGGCCGCTGAGGTCGTATGCTGACGCTGTGGTCATGTTGGCCTCTTAGCTCGACGCGATCGGGTATTTGGCAAAGATCGTCTCGGCCCGCTTGAAGGCCTTGGCCGCCGCATCCTCGGGCTTTACGCCGTTCTTCATCACATCGATGACGGCGCTCATGTAGACGTTCTCGGCGCCGATCTGGGCGACCGCCGGGTTATAGGCCTCATAGACCGGAAGCGTCGGGTTGATCAGCGTCTGTGTGCCATACGCCGTGCGATGCGGGTCCTCTTTGAGCCAGAACGGGTCGCTCTTGGCGATTTCGGGGATCGGCAGCATCCAGCGGCCGAGTCCGGCCTTGAGATACTCGTTCAGCGTCTTCGGCTGGATCATGAACTTGGCGAATTCTTTGGCAACCGCGACGTTCTTGGCGCCCTTCGGGATGACCGGGCCAAATACCGCGACCTGGGCCGGCAGCTGCTTGCCCTCGTTGCTGAGCGGCAGCCCGAGGGTCAGGATATCGTCGTATTCCTCTTTCTTGTGATAAAGCGCGACCTCGGTCGAGATCGTGCCGTCGAAATCCATCACCATCAGTTTCGAGTGGAAGGCGTTGTTGTCGTCGGCGTCGTTCCAGTTGATGCAGCCCGGCGGCACATACCCGTCCTTGTAGGCGCTGCTCAGATTGATGATCGTCTTGAGCACGGCCTCCTTGATTTTCGGGTCGTCGCTATGGAGCTTGCCGTCCGGCGTGACCAGGCCCTGGCCGCCATAGGCGATCATCCATGCGTTGAAAGTGTTGATCGGGTCGACCCCGTTGGCGGTCAGCTGGTAGCCCATGCCATAGACATTGCGCATCCCTGCCGCGCGCAGCCCCTTCTGGACCGGCTTGAAAAAGTCCATGAAGGCGTCCCAGGTCTTCGGCAGATCGGCGATCTTGCCGCCGCCCTTCTCGACCAGCGACTTCCAGATATGGAACGGCACCGCCGCGACCTTCGTCGGAACGACATAATAGCCGCGCTTTTTCGTGACACTGTTATAGAAATAGGTGCAGGGCAGCGCGGTGCTGAAGAACTGCGCCTTGGCCGGCTCGACCACGTCCGAAAGATCGACCAGCTTATCGTCCCACGCCTGCAGCGGCGCTAGCTGGAAATCGGCGACCTCGATCATATCCGGAACGACGCCGCTGGTGATCGCCGAGATCGCCTTCTGGCGCAGCGCCGCATAGGGGATCAGGCTGTAATCGAGCTTGTTTCCGCTCGCCTTCTCGTAATCGGCGGCGAGTTTCTTGAAGGCGGTGTCTTCCTCGGGGACGAAGCCCTGAGCATACCACACCTCCGCGGTCGTGGCGGCCGCGTTGGCGATATAAGGGCGTGCGAGCATCCCCGCCGCCGCGAACCCGAGAGAGCCTCGAACCACCGAACGCCGCGTCAGTATGGCCATTCTCTTCCTCCCAATGTCCGAGCCGCGGCCAACGGCGTTGGCCGCGGTATACTAGATGTCGCGCGAGAAAATGCGCGTGCCCGCTGCGCCGGTCAACTGTCCGGATGCTCCCTAAACGCTTTTTACCCCAATCCGGTTTCCTGGGCTAGGCCTTGGCAGTGCCGGGCGCGCTGCCGGTCGGTTGCGACAGAGCCGCCGCTCCGGTCAGGGTCGACGCCATAGGGTGCGACACAGGCTGATGATCTCCCGCTCAACTCTATGTGATCGGGTATTTCGCGAAGATCTCCTTGGCCCGCTTATAGGCATTGTTCGCCGCCACCTGCGGCGCCGTCCCGTTCTGGATGATGTCGAGCCAGGCCGTGCTCCAGACATGCGTATTCTGGATCTCGGCATAGGCCGGGTTGTACGCCCAGTAGGCCGGGATCGTCGGGTCGATCACACCCTGCGTGGTGTAGGCCTTGCGGTGCGGGTCGGCGTACCACCAGGAGTCGTTCTTGACGATCGAGGGCATCACCGGGATGTTGCGGCCGAGCCCGACCTTCAGCCATTCATTGTTGACCTTCGGCTGGATGAAGTATTTGAGGAATTCCTTCGCCACCGGCACGTTTTTCGCTCCCTTCGGGATCAGCGCGTTGACGGCGGTGAGCTGGCTCGGTATCGGCTTTCCGTCGTTGCTCAGTGGCAAGCCCATCGTCAGGATGTCGTCGTAATCCTGCTTGTTCTTGATGATGGCGACCTCGGTCGAGATCGTGCCATCGAGATCCATCACCATCAGTTTCGAATGGAAGGCGTTGTTGTCGTCGGCGTCGTTCCAGTTGATCGCCCCGGGCGGCACAAATCCTTCCTTGTACGCAGTGGTCGGATAGGTCAGCGCCTTGATTACGGCCTCATTGATCGTCGGGTCGTCGACATGCAATTTGCCGTCCTTGGTGACGATGTCCTTGCCGCCATAGGCAGCCAGCCAATAGTGGAAGGTGTTGTTGGGGTCGACGCCGTTGGCGGTGACTTGCAAACCGAGGCCAAAGACGTTGCGCATGCCCTGGGCGCGCAATTTCGTCTGCACTTGTTTGAAGAAGTCGTAGAACGCATCCCAGGTCTTCGGGATGTCCGCCTGTTTGTATCCCGCTTTCTCGACCAGCGGCATCCAGATGTGATGTGGCAACACCGCGCCGGTAAACGGCACGCCGTAAAAGCTGCGCTTCTTGGTGGCGCTGTTGAAGCATTGCGCGGAGAGTAAAGCCGCGTCGCTATAGAGCTCCTGCTGCGTCGCGACGACGTCGGTCACATCGACCAGCTTGTCCTGCCAGGCAAACAGCGCGACAACCTCGGCGGGGTTGGAGGGGAATATATCCGGCACCTCGCCACTGGTGATCGCCGAGACGATCTTCTGGCGGTGCGGCGCGTACGGGATGATGCTGTCTTCAATCTTGTTGCCGCTCGCCTTTTCGTAATCGGCGAACACCTTGCGAATGGCGACATCCTCTTCCTGGGCGAACCCCTGCACCCACCAAATCGACGCGGTCGTTGCCGCCGCGTTGGCGACATAGGGCCGCGCCAGGGTTCCGGCCGCCACCAGGCCGAGCGAGCTGTGCAGTAGCGAACGCCGCGTCAGTTTGGTCATTTCCCTCTCCCTCCCTAGCTTGCGCCGCGCCAGTGTCGCCAGTGCTCGCCGCATCGATGTGTGAGCAGGCCGCCGAGCGCGGTCAGTCCGCAAATCCGCTATTTCAGCCTTGCGCTACCGGGTATTTCGCGAAAATCTCCTCGACCCGCTTGAACGCCTTCTGCGCCGCCGCCTGCGGCGTCATCCCGCCGGTCATGATGTCGGACCACGCCGTCGGCCATTCTGGACCCTGGCATAGGCCGGATTGAACGTCCAGAATGTCGAAAGGATGGGGCGAGCAGGCCTTGTTGAACGTAAGGCCCGCGGTTGCCGCTGGCCTTCTCGTAATCGGCGACGATCTTTTTGAAGGCGACGTCTTCTTCCTGGGCGAAGCCCTGGGTCCACCACACCGTCGCGGTCGCCGCCGCCGAATTGGCGACATAGGGGCGCGCTACCGCTCCGGCTGCCGCCAGCCCCAGCGACCTGTGAATGAACGAACGGCGGCTGACGGCGCGCATCGCGTTCTCCTTACCCTGTTCGCGTCTGATTGAGCCCCGCGAGCTTTACTTTTCTGTTTCTGTCAAGTTACCAAATTGCGATTTGACCGCCGAGTCAATGCCCCTATAGGAGCCGCGATGACGGCGGACCGGCTGCCTTGGCGGATCGAGGAGGCCTGCTTCAACGCGTTCCCGGCGCTGAAGCAGGTGTTGTTCGGCGACTGGCTGATGCGGTTCAGCGCGGGGGTGTCGCGCCGCGCCAACTCGGTTAATCCGCTGCGCTCGCAGTGTGAGGACCTCGCGGCGGCGATCGCGGCCGGCGAGGCGCTATATCGCGGCCAGGGGCTGCCGGCGATCTTTCGTGTGCCCTCGATCGTCGATGCCGCGCTCGATCGCGAGTTGGAGGCGCGGGGCTATACCGGCGAGGGCGAAAGCTGTGTCCTTTACGGCGCGATCGATGCGCTCAAATTGGACGCCACAGCTTTCGGTCCGGCGGTGCGGCTGACCCCATCGCCCAAGACCGAATGGCTGAGCGCAATGGCGCGGCTGCAGGGACACACGAAAGCACAGAGCGCCACCTATCGCCGGATCGTCGGCGCCATCGCGCTCCCCGCCCGGTTCGCGCTGTTGGCGGTCGATGGCGAACCGGCAGCGCTGGCCTATGGTGCGATCCATGACGGCCTCCTCGTCTACGAGTCAGTGATCACGGATC
>JBARKH010000076.1:0-17008 GCA_049801295.1 Allostellaceae bacterium
GCAGGAGCGCGGCGCCTACAAGCACGACTACCGGCCCGGCACCTTGCGCGAGAAGCTGTTCGGTCACTCGCGGCTGCTGCCGCCCAGCCACCCGGCCGCCGCGCACCGCCCGCCCGCCGACTCAGCAGACCATCCCAGTGACCCGGCCACGCCTTGGAGCGCCGCAGCGCACGTCCCAGGTGCCACAGGCGGCCCGGGGTGAATTTTTCTCTTTTGCGCCGCATTGTCCCATCATACTACCCCCAGCCTGTAAACCGTGTTCTGCCTGCGGGGGGATACGGCGGGCGCAAGTGGTTCTGAGAAGGAGAGAACGGAATGTTCAGCCATATCATGGTCGGGAGTAACGACACCGCGCGGTCGAAGAAATTCTACGATGCCCTCTTTGTCGCGATGGGCGGCCAGCCGGGTACTCAGGACGCCAGAGGCCGGCTCGCCTACGCACATAATGGCGGGCGTTTCATGGTTTCCAAGCCGATCGACGGCAAGCCAGCCGCCCCTGCCAACGGCGGCACGATCGGCTTTACGATGACCAGCCCGGAACAGGTCAACGCATGGCACAAAGCCGGCGTCGCCAATGGCGGGACCTCGATCGAGGACCCGCCGGGCATCCGGCAAGGGGCGGCGGGCCAGATGTATCTCGCTTATCTCCGCGATCCCGACGGCAACAAACTGTGCGCGCTCCACCGCGTGCCTGCCTGAGTTAGCACGCCCCCTCTTCTCCCTCCCCCTGGATGCGGGAGGGCCGGGGTGCGGGTGCACCAGCCGCTCCACGACTGCGGGAACGGGGAGAGCTGCGGCATCACCCCCACCCAAACCCTCCCCCATCCAGGGGGAGGGTTTCCCAATACGATACCCGGACACCGTTCGCCGTTGTGAATCAGCGGTTTTGGAGCCGATAGCGAAGCCAAACCACGCCGCCCTCCAGGACCTCGGTGCTCGCCAGTGTCATTGCGCGGATCGGCGCCGCGACGCTGGCATCCTTGTCGTCGGAGTCGAAGATGCTCGGCGCGCCCTTCGCGCCATCGATTGCGGGGCAGATCGCCAGGCTGATCTCGTCGATGAGGCCCGCGCGCAGAAAGGCCCCGTTCGAGCCTCCGCCGCCTTCGAGGATGAGGCGTTCGATCCCCAGCTCGCGGTTGAGAGTGTCCAGCGCCAAACCCAGATCGAGCGCCTCTTCGCCCGCGAAGATGTAGGAGACGCCATCCCGGCGAAGCCCCGCCAGATGCGCGTCCGAAACCCGCTGTGTCAGCACCACGACAATCGGATCGCCGCCGATCTCGGACCGTCCCCAGGCGATCTTGCCCCGCGCATCGAGCACGATGCCGTACGCGGCGGCATCGCGCCGGACGAACCAAGGCTCCCGAGGATAGGTCTGGTCGGTGCGATCGGGATAGGATTGGGCCATGGCGTATTCGCTGCCGGTCACCCGGCCGATCAGCCAGGAGCCGCCGCCGAGCTCTTCGTGCAGGCGCTCGAACAGCCCCGCCATGCGGTTTTCGGCGGGCCGCCACCGGGAGCCCAGAATGCGGCCGTCGACGCTCGCGTTCATATGGCAGATCACATACGGCTTCATATTTGCGTTCCCTGGCGATAGAAGCGCTCAGTCGGGAAGGGGCCAGCCGACCCAGTTGCACAGGGCTTCGCCCATGACGAGGTCGAGATCGCGGCCCTTGAGCCAGGGCAATTCCTCGGTGAATACGCTCACGCATTGGGCCCAAGAACAGGGCATCCGCGTGATGTCGGTGCCCCAGAACATGCGTGTCGGGCCGAACGCGTCGAAGACGCGGTGCAGGTGCTCGTGGAAGCTGCGGAACGGATAGGCGTCTTCGGCGTAGCCGGGCTGGCCGGTCGCCTTGACCGCGACGTTGGGGTATTTGGCGAGCGCTAGAAGCTCGGGCTGGAAGCGATAGGCAGGCTCGCCGCGGCTCCCCGGCGGCACGGCCATGTGGTCGACGATCAGCTTGAGCCCCGGGTGACGTTCGGCGATCCGGCCGACAATCGGCAGGAACAACGCGGCGGCGAGCGCCACTGGCACCTGGGCCCGCTCGGCCGCGGGCCATAGCCAGTCGAGGCTCCCGTCGGTCATCCACTCGCGCTTGTGCCGCTCGTTGAAATAGAAGCGCAGGCCGAGCATGCCCGGCCGCTCTTTCCAATGCGCGACGCGCTCGCGGCCATTCGGATCGTCGAGATAGAACCACCCCATGATGGCGAAGCGGTCGGGGTATTTCCGCACCGCTGCGAGGGCCAATTCGTTCGAATCCGGGTCCCACAGCACCGGGTGGATCAGCGCCCGGTCGACGCCGCCTTCGTCCATGGCGGCGATCGCCTCTTCCGCGGAGTACGGCTCCTGACGGTGCGGCGGGGAGGGCGCACCCTTTTCCCAGAGATGAATCTGGCCATCGACGATCAGCATCCGGCGTCTCCTTACGCGTTCATGGTCGGGCTGCTTCGCGCTTCAGCACCATGTCAGCCGCCTTCTCGCCAATCATGATCGATGGCGCGTTGGTATTGCCCGACGTGAGTGTCGGCATGATCGAAGCGTCGGCGACCCGCAGCCCTTCGATGCCATGGACGCGAAGCTGAGCGTCGACGACCGCCATCGGATCGGAGCCCATTTTGCAGGTCCCGACCGGGTGGTAGGTGGTTTCCGCGGCCGCTTTGACCCAGTCCAGTATTTCCGCATCGGTGGTCCGCTCGGTGCCGGGCGCGACTTCCGTCACCTGGAAAGGCGCCATCGCCGGCGCGGTCATGATCGCGCGCGCGATGCGGACGGCGCTCACGGTCAGTTCCGCATCGGGCGGCGACGACAGGAAGTTGAAGTTGATCGCCGGCGGGTGGCGCGGATCGGCCGCGGTGATGTGGATGTGCCCTTTGCTTTCGGGGCGCATCGGGTGGGCGTACAAGGTGACGCCGGATTGGCGGGAGATCCTCGGGCCCTTGGGTCCGGGTTCGGTCAGCATCGGGATCAGCCCGAGCATGAGGTCCGGCGCTTCCAGGCCCTCGCGCGAACAAACGAAGGCGCGCATCGGGGCTCCCACCATCGCGAGCATGCCCTTCCTGGAGAGCGCATATCGCAACGCCTGATGGACGAGGCCGAGGCCGCGGCCTCGGTCGTTGAAGGTGATGCCTTTCTTGCCGATCAGCCAGCGCGTGCGGGGAACGTAGTGGTCGCGCAAATTCTCGCCGACGCCGGGCAGCGCGTGACGCACCTCGATTCCTAGGCCGCGCAGACGCTCGGGCTGGCCGATGCCGGACAATTCCAGCAGTTGGGGGGAGTTGATCGTGCCGCCGCTGACTACGACTTCGCGCGTCGCCCCGGCCTCGCGCACATCCCCGCGCACCGAATAGCGCACGCCGGTGCAGCGCTTGCCGTCGAGGATGAGCGCCTCGGTCAACGCGCCGGTTTCGATACGCAAATTAGGGCGGTTGCGGATCGGGTCCAGGTAGCAGCGGGCCGTGCTCATCCGGCGGCCGCCGGCGATCGACGCCTGGCTCATCGCGATGCCTTCCTGGCTCGCGCCGTTGTAGTCCGGGTTGTGCGGGATCCCGACCTCTCCCGCCGCCTTGATGATCGTGGCGAATATCGGATCGCGCGGCTCCGGATTGGTGACGCGCAGCGGGCCTTCCCGGCCGCGGAAAGCGTCATCGCCGCCGCCCTCGTAGGCTTCCATCCGCCTGAAGAACGGGAGGACGTCTGCGTAGCTCCAGCCCTGGTTGCCCAGCTGCGCCCAGGTGTCGAAGTCCTGCGCCTGGCCGCGCACGAAAGCCATGCCGTTGATCGCGCTGGAACCGCCGAGCAACTTGCCGCGCGGCACCGGGAGGCGGCGGCCGTTGGTGTTTGCCTCGGGTTCCGAGGAATAGAGCCAGTTGGCCGCGGGGTTCTTGATCAGCCGCGCCATGCCGACCGGGATCCAGGACCAGGGGTGGCTGGCCGCGCCCGCTTCCAACAGCAGCACCTTGTTGCGCGGGTCGGCGGAAAGCCGGTGCGCCACCGCCGCGCCGGCCGATCCGGCGCCGACAACGATGTAGTCGTAGGTCTCCATGTTTCTCGTGCTCCCACCGATCGCTGTCGACTCTAATACACGCGCTTGCCCGAGAGTCGATCGGCGGTATGTTGCGGCGGGAGAGGGGAGAGCGCCATGAACGATCCAGTCGATGTGCTGATCATCGGCGCCGGTGCGTCGGGAGCGGCGGTGGCGTGGAGCCTCGCCGAGACAAAGATGCACATTCTCTGCCTCGAACAGGGCGGCTGGATGAACCCGGCGACGTTCCCCAGCACCGGCCGCGACTGGGAGGCGCGCGCCTTTGGCGACTATTCTCCCAGCCCCAACATCCGGGCGCGGCCCGAGGACTACCCGATCAACGACGACAATTCGCCGATCAAGGTGGTGAACTTCAACGGGGTGGGCGGCGGCACCATCATGTACACGGCGCACTTCCCGCGCCTGCACCCTTCCGACTTCCGGGTTAAGAGCCTCGACGGGGTGGCCGATGACTGGCCCATTGATTACGACGCCCTCGCCCCGTTCTTCGAGGAGAACGACCGGATGATGGGGGTCTCCGGTCTCGCCGGCGATCCTGGGGTGCCGCCGCGGAGTCCGCCGATGCCGCCACTGCCGCTCGGCCGCTCCGGTCCGCTTCTGGGAACGGCGATGAACCGGCTGGGCTGGCATTGGTGGCCGTCCGATACGACGGTCGCGACCGTCGATTACGAGGGACGCGCGCGCTGCATCAATCTCGGGCATTGCACCCCGGCCTGCGCGCAAGGCGCAAAGGCCAGCACCGACATCACCTACTGGCCCGCGGCGCAGCGCGCCGGCGTGGAACTGCGCACGCATTGCCGAGTGCGCGAGATCACCACGAACGAGCACGGGATGGCCGCGGGCGTCGTCTATTACGATGCAGAGGGAAGGGAGCAGTTCCAGGCCGCCGAGGTGGTGGTGCTCGCCTGCAACGGTGTGGGGACGCCGCGCCTCTTGCTGAATTCCGCTTCCGGGCGGTTCCCCAACGGGCTGGCCAATTCAAGTGGCCTCGTCGGCAAGAACCTGATGTTCCATCCCTATGCCCAGGTCTATGGGTATGTGGAGGAGCAGACGGACAGCAACCGCGCGCCGCCGACCTGCCTGTGGAGCAAGGAGTTCTACGAAACCGATCCGTCGCGCGGCTTTGTGCGCGGCTACACGTTTCAGTTCGGCCGCGGCGTCGGGCCGGTCGCCGAGGCCGTCGCCAGCGAAGCCAAGGGGATCCTGCCCTGGGGCGCCGGCCATCACGCCGCCTTCCGCCGCCTCAATGGCCATCGCCTCGGCCTCTCGGCGATTTGCGAGGACCTGCCGGAGGAAACTAACCGCGTCACGCTCGATCCGGTGCTGAAGGACAGCAACGGTATCCCGGCGCCGCGGATCGACTACCGGATCGGCGACAACACGGCGCGGATGATGGAGCACGGCATCGCCCGGGCGAAAGAAATCCTCGCCGCGGCGGGGGCGAGCGACATTTGCGTCAACAGCCCCATTCTCTATGGCGGCTGGCACCTTCTGGGCACCGCGCGCATGGGCGCCGAGCCCTCGCGCTCGGTCGTCAACGAGTGGGGGCGGTCGCACGATGTGAAGAACCTGTTCATCGTCGACGGCAGTCTCTTCGTCACCTCCGGTGGCGTGAACCCGACCTCCACCATCCAGGCCCTGGCGCTCTACATCGCCGATCAGATGAAAGAGCGCCTGGCCAATCTGTTCGATTGAGGCAGGCGATGTCGACAGACGCCCCACTCACCCAACTCGAGCGCGACGATCTGCGCGCCATCGCCGGCATCATCATCCCGGCCAGCATGGAATTCGATGTGCCCGGCGCGGATGATCCCGCGATCCAGGCCGACATTGTGGCGACGCTGGGCCGCGACGCGGGCCATGTGCGCGACGCGCTCGATCAGCTCGCAAGCCTTGCAGGGGCTCCGCTCGCCGATCTCGATCCGGCCCGGCAGGAGGCGGTGGCCATAGGGTTACGTGCAAAGGGCGGGGCGGCGGTGGCGACGCTGACCCGGGTCGTCCTGCAATGCTATTACCGCGACGATCGCGTCGTGCGATCACTCGGATTGGAGCCGCGGCCGCCCTATCCGAAGGGGCACGTGCTCGAGGAGGGCGACTGGTCGCTGCTCGACCCGGTGCGGGCGCGTCCGCCGATGTGGCGGCGCGCGTAACGCGCGTCGATCAGTGCACCGCCGGGAAGCTGGCAACGGGAATGCCCGACGGGTCCGGACGCCGCGCGCTCAGCAACCGGCGTGCGTCGTCCAGGCGGTCGGCGCCGAGATAGGCCTTCGCCAGCGTGAACACTATGAGGTCGAGCTGGGCGCGGCTGCCGCCGATGCGCTCCAATTCGCCGGCAATCGGCTGAAGCGCCTCGATCGCGGCGGCGAAATCGCGCCGCTCGAATGCGGCGAAGGCGCGTGACACCGCCGGAACGCAGGGGCCGGAGGGATAACGACCCTGGCGCGCGAGCTCGTCGATCTGCCGTGTGCGCGCCTCCAGCGCCGCGTCGGCGCCGGCCACGACCTGCGCTAGGGCGATGTGCATATCGGAAAAGGCCGCGCCGGCGCGGGGAAACGCATTGTTCGCGAAGTCGTGCATCATGCGCCACGCTTCGGCGTCACGCGGATGCCCGGCGAGTTCCCAGCGCCACAAAAAGGACACCGCATCGTTCAGCTTCCCGCGCGGGGGCCCGCTGTGGACATCGGGCGAGAAGGTTTCCCGGAACAGCCGAAGCGCCGCCGCCGCATCGCCGGCTTCGATCTCGCCGAGCGCGAGATGCCAACTCAGGTGGCTATGTAGGAGGCCGTTGCGCGGATAGGTGGTGAGCCAGGATTTGAGGAACGCGCGGGCCGCGATTGCATCGCCCTCCTCATAAGAGAGGTGCGCGCGGGCGTGTGCCGCCCAGGGGTTGCCCGGATTCTGCGCGAGAGATCGATCGATCTTCGCGCGGGCGGCATCCCGCTCTCCATTCTCCGAGAGCGCCATGCCGTGATGGGCGGTGAACCACCAATCGTCGCCATAGCTCGGGGCAAGCCTCTCGAGTAGGGCCAAGAGCATGCGCTTCTGCCCGGCCCGGCCGGAACTCCCGATGAGGCCGTTGGTGAACGCGGTCGTGGCGAGTACGACGGCGTCGCGTGGCCAGGCGTCGAGGTGCGCACGCAATGCGGAAAGCGCGGCTTCGGATTCGCCCGCAACGAGCAGGCCGAAGAATGCGATATGGCTCTGTTCCCGCGCGGGGAGGCCGGGGCTGAGGGAATTGGCCGTCGCGATCGACGCGCGTGCCGCCGCCGCGTCCCCGCGTTCCAAGAGCAAATGCGCCCGGGCGGCATGGGCGAGGGCAAAGCCGGGATCCGCGGCGATGGCGGAATCAAACCCCTCGAGCGCACCGGGATACATCGTCAGCTTCGCCGCACAGCCCTCAATGTAGGCGTCCCGCGCGGCGGACGAGGTGGTGGACAGCGGCAGGTCGTAGCGGTCCGTCAACATGGTGGGGCCTCATCGCCGAATTCGCCGTAGACCATACGATCCGCCTCGGGCCGCGCGGAAGAGGGCGGGTGCATGATCCACTTTCGTTTAAGGCCATTCTGCCGCACATTTCGGGCCCGGCCACGCGGACGGTTCCGCTCTCAAGGCGCAGGCATAAGCGATGGATCTGAAACTGGCGGGCAAGGCGGCGCTGATCACCGGCTCCAGTCGCGGTATCGGTCTGGCAACCGCCCGGGCGTTCGCCGCCGAGGGCTGCCGGTTGATGCTTTCGGCCCGTTCGGCCGAGCAATTGGCTGAAGCGGAGGCGACATTACGCGCGAGCGGCGCGGAAGTGGCTGCGCACGTCGCCGATGTGAGTGAGCCGGATCAGGCCGCCAAGCTGGTCGCCGCCGCCGCCCTCGCCTATGGCGGGATCGACGTCCTGGTCAACAACGTCGGCGGTGGCGGCGGCGGAGCGCGTATCGTCGACAGCACCGATGACGATTGGCGCAATGCGCTGGAGCGCAATCTGATCCAGACCGTGCGGATGATGCGGCTGGCGCTGCCGCATATGACGGGCCGGTCGGGCGCTTCGGTCATCAACGTGGCGTCGATTTCCGGCTGGTCGCCGCAGCTCGCGATGTCCGGACAGTACGGCGCCGCGAAGGCCGCACTGATTTTCGATACCGAGCGCTGGGCACTGGAATTTGTGCCGCACGGCATTCGGCTGAACACGGTGTCGCCGGGATCGATTCTGGCCACGGGCAATGGCTGGGACCGCTACCGGCTCGCCCACCCGGATTATTACGATGATTATGTTCGCCACGGTTTTCCGATGGGCCGGCTCGGCACCGTCGAGGAGGTCGCCGACGTCATCGCTTTCCTGGCATCGCCGCGCGCCCACTGGATCAACGGCCGGAACATACCGGTCGATGGGCTGGAACAGCCGCACGCACCCCGCGATCGCCGGCCATTCTAGCCGTGGCGGCATCGCCCCATCATTCGGCGAAGGGCGTCATCAGTTCCCGGGCATCGGGAAGCGTTTCCAATCGCTCGATTGCCGCCAGTGCGGCATCCACCTTTGCGTCCGATAGCGGCTGCACCGCATTGCGCGCGCAGTCGCGGAACTTCGCCTCGAACTGGGCATCGGTAAGGGGCTTTGATGGCGACCCGACGGGATCGGTAGCGTCGACCGTGACCGAGCGCCCATCGGTCCGTTGCACGGTGATGCTGAGCGTGCCTTTCGGACGGCCTTCGCGCGCGACACCGGCGATCCGATCGGACAGCGCGAGAACCGAGGCATCCCCCAGACCATCCACCTCCGCTATCCCGATCTTGCCATGCACCAGCGCCGTGGCGATCAGAAACGGCTGGGCGAACTGTGCCTCCACCACCTGGGTGGGCCTGCGCTTCGCCGGCCCTTGGCCGAACTGGTCGCTGTGCCCGGCGGGGTCGGCCTCGATTGTCACGGTCGCGATGTCATCGGGCCCTTTGATTTCGAGCGCCGCGCGGGCCGCAAGCGCGGCGTCGATCGCCGGATGTAACGGCCGACCGCAGGGATACGGCTTGTAGCTTAGCGCCTCGCCGCGAAACGCCGTGCCCAGGTCGCGGAGAAGCACCGCGGCGTCGGACCCGTTCGGCTGGTACAGTTCAAAGAAGCCGAAACGGCCGTTGAATATGTTTTGCGCCCCGGTGAACCCGGTCCGCGCCAAGACGGCCGAGAAAACCCCGGCGCTTGCCGCCTGGCCGGCCTGCATCCGCTTGGTCAGTGCCCCATCGAGGATGCATTGGCGGTTGCCGGCCGCGTGACTATAGGCGATGCCGAACGCGGCCAGCATTTGCTCCGGCGTCAGGCCCAACAGTTTGCCGGCGGCCGCCGTCGCGCCGAATACCCCAATCGCCGCGGTGCGATGCCAGCCCCGATCGAGCGTGCTCGCCAGCGCGATGCGGCATGATACGTCGAGCCCCAGCGCGACCGCCAAGAGGAGATCGCGCCCGGTGATACGCTTCACGCTGTCGCATACCGCCAGTACCGAACCCAACACCGAGACGCCGGGGTGGATCGATCCGCCGGTATCCAGCGTGTCGTCGAAATCCAGCGCATGACCCATGCTGGCATTCAACAACGCCGCCTGCGGCGCCGGCAGCCGGAGCGCGCGCAGCAACACCCGGCTCTCCGGCAGGCCGCCCCAGCGGGAGGTCACCCTAAAGAGCTCGTCGATCCCCGGGGAGCCGCTGCCGCCGAGCATGCAGCCAAACGTGTCGAGAATATCGCGGCGGGCGGATCGGACGGCGCTCGCCGGCAAATCTGCATACTTCGTGCGGCAAACATGCTGAGCCAGGGGCGAAGCAGGATCATCGGTCATCATCTTCTCCCATCGGGTCCGCGGTTCCGATATTACCTGTTGGCGACGCGCGAGCCCGGCTGACAATGAGCCGCGCCGAGAGAGCGCAATTTGCGGCCCACAGAAGGACGAGTGTCATGTTCAAGCTTTACTATGCTCCGGGAACTTGTGCGCTCGCGACGCACATCGCGCTTGAAGAGGCCGGCGCTCCCTACGAGGCGGTTCTGGTCGATTTCCGCAGCCAAAGCCAGAGGAGCCCGGAATATCTTGCGGTAAACCCGAAAGGGCGGGTTCCCGCGCTGGTGACCGAAGGCGGGATACTGACCGAGACCCCAGCGCTTTTGTGCTTTGTCGCCCAACGCTTCCCGAATGCCAACCTCGCCCCGCTGGCGGACCCATTCGCACTCGCGCAGGTTCAGGAGTTCAACAGCTATCTGTGCTCGACCGTGCACGTGGCGCACGCCCATCGCATGCGCGGCACAAGGTGGGCGGATGACGCCGCGGCGATCGAAGCGATGAAGCGCAAAGTGCCGTCGAACGTGAGCGAATGCTTCGGGCTCATCGAACAGGAGCTCTTGAAGGGCCCATGGGTTATGGGCGATCGGTACACGATCTGCGATCCCTACCTCTTCACCCTCGCTTCGTGGATCGAAGGTGACGGCGTCGACACCACCAGAGTTCCCCGCGTCATGGAACATCGCGCGCGCATGCTGGCGCGTCCGGCCGTTCAACGGGCGGTAGCCGCCGAAGGCACGCAGATTCCCTAGCGGCACCCGGTGGCTAGTCCGTTAATCCACCCTCCAGTAACCAAGGACGCAATCATGCTCGAAACACGACAGCTCCATCCGAGCCTCGCCCGGGAAGTGGTCGGCCTCAGCTTATGGGAGCACCCGGACGACGCGACTGTCGCGGAGCTGCGCAGCCTCTACGCGCAATACGGCGTCCTGGTGTTTCGTCGCCAGGCGCTGAGCGAGGCGGAACTCGCGGGGTTCTGTGCGCTGTTCGGGCCGCTGGAGCGCACCGTGCGGAGCGATTGGGCCTCTCCCGCAACGCCCGAAGTGACGGTTCTCTCCAATTTGCAGGACGGGCTCGGCCGGCCGATCGGCGGGCTCGGCGACGGCGAGCTGCAATGGCACTCCGACCAATCCTATATGCGGGATCCCGCGACCGGTGCGGCGCTGTACGCGCTTGAGCTGCCGCCCGAGGGCGGCGAGACCTTCTGGGTCGATTTGCGCGCCGCCTATGCGGGCTTGCCGCGCAAGCTGCGGACCGCGATCGCCGGCAAGCGCGGTATTTTCGATTACACGAAGCGGCTCGCGGGGTATGGACGCCAGGCGGACCAGCAGATTTCGGATGAGGCGAAACGCCTGACGCCGCCGGTGTCGCATGCGCTGGTCCGCGCGCACCCCGAGACCGGCGACCGCTCGCTCTATCTCGATACGACGACGACGGTCGGCATCGACTACATGGACACCGCCTCGGGTCTCGCCCTCTTGGATGAGGTCTATGAAAACGCCACTCGCGATGAGTTCGTATACGCTCACCAATGGCAGGTCGGCGATCTGGTGCTGTGGGACAACGGCTTCACGATGCACCGGCGCACGCCATTTGACCCCGGAGCGAGGCGCTTAATGAAACGGATGACAATGAAGCTCGACCGCTATCACCATGTCATTCCCAGCGGCAAGCTCGCCCAATCCGAGGTCGGAATGCCGATCTAGTTGATGTCGCTTCAATCCGAAAGCGCGATCCATCGGAGGAGAATGCATGCCCGAAAAATCGATGAAAGAGAAATTGGCTGCCGGCGAACTGGTGCTGTGCATGAACCTGCGCCTCGCGCGATCGATATCGCGATGGTCGCGAAGGCCGGCGGCTATGACGCGCTCTATGTCGATATGCAACACGCGCCCTATTCGATCGAGACGACTGCGACCATTTGCGCCGCCGCGCTCGGCATCGGCATCACCCCCTTGGTGCGGGTGCCCAACCATGACGCCCAGTGGATGAGCCGGGTGCTCGACGGCGGTGCCCAGGGCGTAATCCTCCCCGATGTCAACACCAGCGCCGAGGCCGGGGCGATCGTCAGGGCGTGCCGTTTCCCGCCGCTGGGAAAACGCTCGGTGATGGGATTGGGGCCGGCGCTCGGTTATCGCGCGGTGCCGCTATCCGAGCTGAACCCAAAGCTCAACGCGGAGACCGCGGTCATCGTCATGCTCGAGACCGCGGAGGGCATCGAGAATTGCGAGGCTATCGCGGCGGTCGATGGGATCGACGTCCTGCTGATCGGCTCGGGTGACTTGACGACCGATCTCGGCATTCCCGGAGAGGTCGGCCATCCGCGTCTGCGCGCTGCTTACGAGCGGGTGGCCGCGGCGTGCCGGGGGCACAAGAAGGTGCTGGGAGTGGGTGGCATTCGCCACAACACCGGGTTGCAAGGCGAATTGATCGCGCTTGGAGCGCGTTTCGTGATCGCCGGCACGGACACCAATTACGTGCTCGCGGGCGCGCGTCAGGACACGGCCGCGCTGCGGGCGATCAAGCTAGGCGGAGCTTGAGAGTGCCGATCATCTGAATCGGTCACAGTCACACCGGGCCGCCACGCCAGGAGGAACGATGCCCGTCGATCCACAGATCCAGGAGCTCTTGGACAAGGGGACCGGCGTCCCCGCCACGCATACATTGGCGGTCCCCGTCGCGAGGGCGCAATACGAGGCGCGCATTGCCCTGATGGCGAAGCCGGCCGAGATCGCCGCCGTGCGCGACGAGACGATTGATGGGCCGGGCGGGCGGTTGCGCATCCGCCTCTACACCCCGCAGGGCACCGGGCCCTTCCCGCTTCTCGTGTTTTTTCACGGCAGCGGTTTTGTTTTGTGCAGCCTCGACACGCATGACGGCATGTGCCGCAATCTCTGCGCCGGCGCCGAATGTGTCGTCGCGTCCGTCGATTATCGCCTCGCGCCCGAGCACAAATTTCCGGCCGGGGTCGAGGATTGCCTGCACGCAACGCGGTGGTCGGCGGCTCACGCCGCGGCCCTCGGGAGCGATGCGGCGCGCATCGCAATCGCGGGCGACAGCGCCGGCGCCACCATGGCAGCGGTCACCGCGCTGCGGGTGCGCGATGAGGGTGGTCCGGCACTCTGCGGTCAGCTGCTCCTCTACCCGGTTACCGACTACTACAATCCAGGGACTGCGTCCTATCGCGAGAACGCCGAGGGGTATGGCCTGACGAGAGAAACGATGAAATGGTTCTGGGACCATTATTTGAGCGACCCGTCGGAAGGCGCGCACCCGCATGCTGCGCCGCTGCGCGCTCCGGTGGTGTCAGGCTTGCCGCCGGCACTGGTCATCACCGCCCAGTACGACCCGCTGCGCGATGAAGGCGAAATTTACGCCGAAAGGCTGCGGGCCGCCGGTGTTCCGGTAGTCCTCTCGCGCTATGACGGCGTCAACCACGGCTTCATGTTCTGGGTCGGCGTTGTCGACAAGGCCGGCCAAGCCATGAACGAGACCTGCGTATGGCTGCGCAGCGTCTTTGCCGAGCATCGGCGGTAGCGGTCCGGCATCAACTTATCACAGCCGGTAAAACCGTGATGCGGTGCCGGCGAAGAGATCGGCCTTTTCCGACGCCGAGGCGCCGCTCGCGAGCCGCTTGAACGCATTGAACAATACCGGATAACTGCAGGCGCCCTTGTCGACTGGGAAGTTGCTTTCGAACATGCAGCGGTCAGCGCCGAAATTCTCGATGCAGGCGTCGACATAGGGCCGCCAGGCATTGGCCATCTCAGTCGATGACGGCGGTCGCGGCCCGAGGTGAAAATCGAAGGCGTTGACGATCATCGCCAACCCGCCGAGCTTCACATAGACGTTCGGGCAGGCGGACAGCGCCTTGATGTCGGCGCGCCAGCCGGGGAACACCGCGTCGCGCTTGTAGGGCCCGACCCCGAGCGGACCGCCGAAATGGTTGAGGACGATCTTCACCTCCGGGCATGCGCGCGCCACCGCGGTAAGCATCTTGATCTGCGGGTGATAAATCCAGGCTTCAAACGTCAGATCATGCGCCGGCAGCCGTTTCAAACCGCGACGGAAGTTGGGGTCCTCCATCAGCCCCGCTGGCGGCACATAGGACGAGGCGCCGATGATCGCGGGATCGTGCGCGGCGATGTGGCGGATACCGCGGAACCGTCCGCCGGCCGCCGCCCTCTGGCCTTCGAGCACGGCATCGAGATTGGCTAGCCGCAAATCGGCAAAGCTGACGATGCCGGCGCAAATCTTGGTCCTGCCGCCGCGCCGATCGCCCTCCTCGGCGATTCCCCGAACGAACTCGCTTTCGCCGATCGGCCGCATTTCCTCGGGACCGCTGGTGCGGTAGCCCGAGCCGCACTGGATGAAAACGGTCGCGACGATGTTGTGCCCCGAGTTGACGTCGGCCAGCAACTCGTCGAGCAGATAGCGGCTGCCCGGGTGATCCCAGAGATGATGATGCGGGTCGACGATCGGGAGGCCAGGCTCGAGGATCTCCTCGGTCAGCTTGCCGAGCCATTCGGGGTTGGGCAGCGGGCGCGGGTAGGCGCGCGCGTCGCCAGTGGTGTTAGCGGGCATGGCGTTCTCCTCGGAGAGCGGTTGGCTGGAGGGTCCGATCGGTCGCGGCCACGACGGGTACAATCTATCCCGAATCCCATCGCACCCGGAATAATCAGCGCGTGATGCCGCGGTCGCGCAGGGCTGCGATTTCAGCGGCCGAATAGCCGTAACCCGCCAGCACCTCGTCGCTGTGCTGGCCGAATGTCGGCGAGGCGGTGGGCGCCGGCCCCGGCGTATCCGAAAATTTGACCGGCTTTGTCATCGTCCGGTAGCGGCCGACGACAGGATGGTCGAGCGTAGTCACCAGATCCTCGGCGACGACTTGCGGGTGGTCGAACATGTCCTCGATCGGCCGCACCGCCGCGCAGGGCACGCGCTCGCCGAACATCTCCTCCCATTCGAGGGCGGTGCATGCCGCGAGCGCCTCGCGGACTTCCGGTACCAGTTCAGCGGCATGCGCGGCGCGGCTGCGCATCGTCGCGCAGCGCGGGTCGCTCGCCAGCTCGGGGCGGCCGATCAGCTCGCACAACGCCGCGAAGAAATGGTTGGAGTGCACCGAGATGTAGAGCGCGCCCGCTTTTGTCGGATGGATGCCGGTCAGTCCGCCGGTGCCGGAATCGCGGGCGACGTCCCGCCCCTCGTTCTCGGCCCAGACGAAGCGGCCGGCCTGGATCGTCAGGGCGCTGCGCAGCAGCGAGAGGCTCAGATACTGCCCGGTGCCGCTGCGCTCGCGCTGGAACAGCGCGGCGGCGACGCCGTAGGCCAAGAGCGCCGAGGTGAAATAGTCGAGCACCGACCCCAGCACCAATTGCGGCTTGTCGGCCCCGCCGCCCTGGAACACCGCCATGCCGGAGAGGCATTGCAGGACCTGGTCGAAACCGCCCTTGTCGCTGAGCGGCCCCGCGTCGCCATAGCCGGTCAGCCCGGCATAGACGAGGCGCGGATTGATCGCCCGCAGACAGGGGTAGTCGATCCCGAGCCGCGCCGGCACCGAGGGGCGAAAATTCTCAACGAGGACATCGGCGCTCGCCACCATCCGGTGTAACACCGCCAACCCCTCGGGCTGCTTCAGGTCGAGCGCGAGCGCGCGCTTGCCGCGGTTAGTCCCGAGAAAGAAGCGGCTCTCGCCCTCAAGGCTCGATGGAAACTGGCGCAACATGTCGCCTTGCGGCGATTCGATCTTGATCACGTCGGCGCCGAGGTCGGCGAGCAAGGTGCAGCCATAGGGGCCGGCGAGATAGCTGCACAGGTCGAGAACGGTAATGCCGCTGAGGGGTCCTGCGGGGCCTCCCGTCATCGCGCGCCCTCCCGCCCTCGAATGATTGCGATCCTCTGCAGCACCCGCCGCGCCCGATAGACGATCGGGTAATCGATGAACTTGCCGTCGAGCTGGATCGCCGCGCTGCCTTCGGCTTCGGCCTTGGCAAAAGCGGCGGCGACACGTTCGGCAAAGGCGATCTCGTCATCGCTTGGCGTGAAGACCCGGTTCACGACCGCGATCTGGTCGGGGTGGATGCACATCTTGCCCTGGAAGCCAAAGTCCAAAGCGGTGCGGGCCGAGGCTTCCAGGCCATCGCGATCGGTCAAATCAACCCACACCGTATCGAGCGGCGCTTCGATCCCGGCCGCGCGCGATGCGGTGACGATCGCGGCGCGGGCATGGGCAAGCTCCGCCTCGCCGCGGCTCCAATTCATATTGACGTCCAGGGTGAAATCGCCGGCGCCGAAGGTGACCCGCCTGATGCGGGTGCCGGTTGCGAGGATCGCGCCGAGCCGGTCGAGACCGCGCGCCGTCTCGATGATCGGGATCAGATCGATGCCAGCGGACGGCAGGCCGCGGTCGCGTTCGAGCTGCGTCAGCAGCCAGTCGATTGTGGCAAGCCCGGCGGTGCTTTCCACCTTGGGCAAAATGACGCCGTCAAGGCCTGGCCGCACGATCGCCACGAGGTCGCCAAAGCAGAACTCGGTATCCACGGCATTGACCCGCACATAGAGCAGTCCCCGCCGTGGCCGCGCGAAGGCTGCAGCGACCGCCTCGCGGGTCGCCTCCTTCTCGGCGGTCGCGACTGCATCTTCGAGATCGAGGATCACCGCGTCGGCATCGAGCGACAGCGCCTTCTCCACTCGGCGCGCGTGGTTGCCAGGCGCGAACAGGAAGCTGCGCAGCGGCTCAACCCGCGTGCTCATTGTCGCCATCCTGACCTCCTTCGTATGGCCCGCGCTCGACAAGACGAACGGGTCGCACTAATTGAGCAGATACCCTACACGCCGAGTTCGGCTTCGGGCGGCAAATGTACAGACGGCACGGCCTGCCAGCGGCACCACGAAAATGAGAAAGCAATCGCCGGGTAGAGCGCTCCTCGCTGCGACGCCAGATTGTCACCATGTCTGGTAGCGGAGAGAGGGTCATGTTGAATACGGAGCAATGCTGGGCGGCGGTGACGAGCCGCGACACGAGCGCCGATGGCGCCTTTGTTTATGCGGTGCGCACGACCGGCGTCTATTGTCGGCCGGGCTGCGCGTCGCGGATGCCGCGGCGCGAGAATGTGGCGTTTTACGCAGATCCCGAAGCGGCCGAGGCCGCCGGCTTCCGCC
>JBARKH010000077.1:0-1868 GCA_049801295.1 Allostellaceae bacterium
TCGTGGCGCTGTGGGCGGGCGGCGCCGCGGCGGGGATGACCGCCCAACCGACCGCGGTCATGCAGGGGCTCGACAAGATCACCGCGCGGGTGTCGCGCTTCGAGACGCCGGTCGGCACGCCGGTGCCGTTTTTCACCCTGTCGATCGTGGTGCGCGAATGCGCGAGGAGCGCGCCCGAGGACCGCCCCGAGAACGCCGCCTTTGTCCAGATCTACGAAACCCGCCCGGGCGAGGAAGAGCGGCGCCTCTTCAGCGGCTGGATGTTTTCCTCGAGCCCGGCGCTCTCCGCCCTCGAACACCCGGTCTACGACGTCAACCTCTTGGAATGCAAAGGGGCGACCGCGTCGCCACCGCCGCCGGCACCGTCCGCTCCCAAATCTCCGGACAAATCCCCGGCCATATCCCCTGGCGGGTCGCGCGGAAACACCGCGCGATAGCGCAACGCCTCGGCGAGGAGCCGGCGATAGCGCGCCCGGGAGATTTCAATCGCGCCGAATTGCGCCAGATGCGGCGTAACAAACTGGGTGTCGAGCAAATGATAGCCGCCGCGCCGCAGCCGCGCCACGAGGTGGACGAGCGCGACCTTGCTGGCGTCGGTGACCCGGCTGAACATGCTTTCGCCGAAAAACGCCGCGCCCAACGAGACGCCGTAAAGCCCGCCGACGAGCGCGTCCCCCTGCCAGCATTCGACGCTGTGCGCGACGCCGCGTTCGAAGAGCGCGCTGTAGAGCCGCACGATCTCGTCGTTGATCCAGGTCGAGGGGCGGGCGTCGGTGCTGTCGGCGCAGCCCCGGATGACGGCCGCGAAAGCGGTGTCGGCGCGCACGCTGAAGCGGCCCTGGCGCAGCACCCGCTCCAAGCGGCGCGGGACATGGAACCCGTCGAGCGGAATGATCCCGCGGCGGTTCGGATCGACCCAGAACAATTCCGGGTCGTCCGCCCGTTCCGCCATCGGGAAAATCCCGGCGGCATAGGCGTCAAGGAGGATGTCGGGGGTGAGGCGGATCACCACGGGCTCCTACCTCAGCCGCGCCGCGCGAGGAAGCGTTCGAGCCAGTGGATGTCGTAGGCGCCGCGCTGGAATTCGGGGTCGTCGACGAGGCGCTGGTGCAAGGGGAGCGTCGTTTCGATCCCGCCGATCACATATTCGGCGAGCGCCCGGCGCAGCCGCATCAGGCATTCCTCGCGGGTGGCGCCATGGACGATGAGCTTGGCGACGAGGCTGTCGTAATAGGGCGGCACCTCGTAGCCCTGATAGAGCGCGCTGTCGACGCGCACCCCGAACCCGCCCGGCGCGTGGTATTCGCTGATCCGGCCGGGGGAGGGCCGGAAATCTTGCGGGTTCTCGGCGTTGATCCGGCATTCGATGGCGTGGCCCTTCAGCGCGACATCGGCCTGGGCGTAGCCGAGCGGCGCCCCGGCGGCGATCCGCAGCTGCTCCTTCACGATATCGAGGCCGCTGATCATCTCGCTGATCGCATGTTCGACCTGGAGGCGCGTGTTCATCTCGATAAAGTAGAATTGGCCATCCTCGTAAAGAAATTCGATCGTGCCGGCGCTCTTGTAACCGAGCTCCTTGAGGGCGGCGACGGCGAGGACGAGGAGCCGCTCGCGCGCGGGCGGGGTGAGGCCCGGCGAGGGGGTTTCCTCCAGGAGTTTCTGGTGGGCGCGCTGGAGCGAGCAATCGCGCTCGCCGAGATGGATGACGCCGCCCTGGCCGTCGCCCAAAAGCTGCACCTCGATATGGCGCGGGCGCTCGAGGAAGCGCTCGAGATAGATCGCGTCGTCGCCAAAGGCCGCCTTCGCCTCGGCCTGCGCCAAGGGCAGCATGCGGGCGAGCTCGGCGGCGTCGCGGGCGAGCCGGATGC